>NZ_JBQKCL010000005.1:0-306310 GCF_052122375.1 Blautia sp. HCP3S3_H10_2 | reverse complement strand
TCTCGCCCGTCTTTGCTAATGGGTAATCAAGGCGGGAAAGCCATTTTAGGGCTTTCCCGCCCATTTCAATTTTGGGAGAAGAAAGGCCCCAAAATGAACGAGTGCGGCCAAGCACTTTGAGGGATTGGCCGCCTTGTCCACCCATCCAGCGGGACAGCGGGCGGAGGTCAAGGCCGGGTGTAAACCCGTTCATTTCAGCCTTGACGGTTGCCCGTTGTCCTGCTACTTTTCCGGGAGTGTGGCCACAACTTCGGGACACTTTGTCCACAAGTTGGAGCGTAGGACGAGGAACTGGGGCTTTCATATACGCCCTGTCTGCTGATGAGTCCAGACCTGCGCTTGCGGCTCCACGCCACGCAAGCACAGCCCTGTTTTCCTGCCGCTTCAAATGCCCTTGCCCTCCCCGGCGGCAACGGCATTTTCACGGCAACGCCGGCAGAGCGTATAACACACTACACTTTGCTTCGCAAAGTCGTGTGCCAAATGGGGGCGTTGCCCCCTTTGGAAACCCCCACAAGAAAAGGCGGTACGCTACCCCTCCACGGGGCGCATACCGCCTTTTCTTGTTATCCAGCCCTCCGGCTGTATCGGTTGAGCAAAAGTCCGCGTGGGATTGATGTGGTATCTTTAACTTTGGGAAACTCCCCTCTCACATTTCCTACGAATCTTCGCTTCAAATATTGTATCATATTCAACTTGACAAATCTACCATTTTGTGATAAGGCCGCAAAAAGTAGGGCATCCAGCAAAACTGCCAGATGCCCCTCTCAAATCGTGTTTCTACATATTAAATAGTAATCTCAATCCCACCCCGGAAGACTACCGTGCTGCTTTTCTCATCAATGCGGATGTGATCGACTAAACCGCCCCACAGTTCTTCCCGGAACTCTGTTTGCTCTCCCGTCAAATCTTCCAGCTTGTTGATGAAGTTCGTGAGAATTTCCCTCGTATCATTCTTTTCCTGGATGAGTGCCTCCAGTTCCTGAAATCGGCTATGCTTTTCACCATAAATGGTGCGGAGCTTCTTTTCGTTCTCTGCCTGCTCCGTCTGATCCAGGGCTACACTTGCATTCTTCTGGATGAGGTTCGCAAGGTTCTCTGCGATAATTCTCAGTTCCTGTTTCAGCCGTTCCTGCTCTGCGCCAAGGGTATCTATCTGGCAGACCGTTTCAATCAACTCCTGCAAATTCTCTATGGTTTCCTCTTTCGCCTCCACCAGGGCATTCAGTGCCTTGAGGAACAGCTTCTTGATTTCTTCCTCGCTCAAATGCGGTGTGTTGCAGGGCGGGGTGTCTTTGCCGTACTTCCGATTGCAGCGGTAGATGACCTTCCGGTACTTGTCGGTGGAATGCCACACCTTGGAACCGTACCATCCACCGCAGCATCCGCACTTGATTTTGTTTGAGAAGATGCTCACTCCGCTGTAACGACCATTCTGTTCCCGGCGGGCAAGTTCAGCCTGCACAAAATCAAACTGGGCAGGGGGAATAATGGCCTCATGGTGTTCCTCCACATAATACTGGGGGATTTCGCCGTTGTTGGTCTTTCTCTTCTTCTGCAAGAAGTCCGTGGTGTACTGCTTCTGGAGGAGCGCATCCCCACGGTACTTCTCGTTGGTAAGGATCGATTTCACCGTGCTGATGTGCCATCTGTCCTTGCCAGACGGTGACTTGATACCCCGGCTTTCCAGTTCCTTTGTGATAGCATAGAAGGAAAGGCCGCTGATGAAAAGCCGATAAATCAGCCGAACCGTGGCTGCCTGTTCCTCGTTTATCTTGAAATCCTTGTCGTACCCAAGAAACCAACTGAAGGCAACGCTGCCCTTGCCATCAGCAAACTGCTTTCGCTTGCCCCAGGTGGTGTTCTCGGAAATGCTCCGGCTTTCCTCCTGTGCCAGGGAACTCATGATGGTTATCATCAACTCGCCCTTGGCATCCAGCGTCCAGATGTTCTCCTTCTCGAAATAGACCTCAATGCCTTTATCCTTCAGCTTTCGGATGGTGGTCAGGCTGTCCACCGTGTTTCGTGCAAATCGGCTTACCGACTTGGTAATGATGAGGTCAATCTTTCCGTCAAGGGCATCTTCCACCATCTGATTGAAGCCGTCACGCTTTTTGGTGTTCGTGGCAGTGATACCCTCATCCGAGTACATCCCGACAAACTCCCAATCCTCATGACCTTCGATGTAGGTCTTGTAGTAGGTCATCTGCGCCTCGTAGCTGGTTGCCTGTTCCTCACGATCCGTGGATACTCGTGCATATCCGGCTACCTTCTTTTTCCTTTTGACTGCCACCGGCTCCGATGTAAACTGATTGAGGGTAGCAGGTATTTTTCTTACTTTCTTTGCCATGTCTTTACCGTCCCATCCTTATATTCAAAACCTACCTGGATGTCAGAAATGATCACCCGGTCAATGTCTGCGGATACTTTCGCCTGGAAGTTCTCTCCGAGAAGGCTTTCTGCCGCCTCAAGAAGTTCACTCTCCGGCAGGCGTTTCATTTGGCACTGTGTTCTCGGCTGGGAGCAGCACCAAATCTTTGTTTTCTTTTTCCCATAATTGTCCCTTTCGCATTTGCATCCACAGGAACCGCACCAGACCTTATTCGTGAAGGCATTCTGGCCCCGGCGTCCGCTAAACTGCCGGATGATGGATTTCCTGTTCCCGTTCAGCAGGGAGAACTCAATTCGGTCAGAATAAATGGTCACTTGCTGTATCTCCTTTGAGAAACTGCCATCATCAAAGGCACCGCCCAGCACTGTCTCAGCAGCCGCTGTTAGTTCCGTCTCCCAAATTGGTCGGCACTCGCATTGCTTCATGCCTTTGCGCTCTCTGGTGTTGCAGACCCACCGCTTTCTTCCTCCGCTGGTTCTCCGGCTAACACCGCATCCGCAGTATCCACACTTCACTTTGCCGGAGAAAGGTGTAAGGTTGTCCTGATTGTTCGGAAACTGCTCCGCTCTCTGCTGCCGGATTTCCAATGCCTTCTGGTAATCTTCCTCCGATACCAAAGGCTCGAACATCTCATCCACCAGGTACATCGGAAGTTCTCCTTTGTTCCTTCTGCGAACATGACCTTCGGTGAAGAAGTTCTTCTGAAGGACCATCGTTCCGGTGTAGGACTGGCTTGAAAGTATCTCCTTGATGGTTGTCTGCTCGATCGGCATTCCCATCTGCCCGGTCACGCCTCGCTCTGCAAGGGTCTTTGCAATGCCATAGGCTGATTCCCCGGCAAGGTACCTTCTGTAGATTTCCTTCACCACCTCGCCCTGTTCGGGGATGATGCGGAACATCTCTCCGTCCCATTCATATCCGTAGGGTGCTTTGTGGCCGTTTGGGATACCTTGCTCAAACCGCTTTCTGGTAGCCCATTTGATATTCTCTGAAATGCTCCGGCTTTCTTCCTGTGCAAAGGATGCAAGCAGCGTAAGCATCAATTCTCCGTCTTCTGAAAGGGAGTTGATCTTCTCCCGTTCAAAGTAAACCGATATTCCCAGGTCTTTCAGATGCCTGGTCGTATTCAGACAGTCAACCGTGTCCCTGGCAAATCGGCTGATGCTCTTTACCAGCACCATGTCGATTTTTCCTGCATCGCAGTCTGCCACCAGGCGGTTGAATCCATCTCGGTGTGCTGTACTCGTTCCGGTAATGCCCTGGTCAACATAGACCCCTGCGTATTCCCATTCGGGGTTGTTCTGAATGAGGGTGCTGTAGTAGCTGACCTGTGCTGACAGGGAATGCAGCAACACCTCACATTCCTCGGAGACACGGGCATAAGCGGCAACTCGCTTCTTACGCTTAAGCTGCGTCACACCCGGCGTGATTTGTCTAATTCTTGGCATAAAACCGCCTCCTTTCGTAGTGACATATTCCCGTAATAACCGCACTATATCAAGTCAATATTGGAGAATAATGTGCCGAATATCGGGCGGTATTTTTGTTGCATCTTTGTATCAAACTGCTTGTACTCATCCTCCGAAATCAGCCCCTTTTCGAACATCTGACGGGCAGCACTCATAGTCATCTGAAAGACGATCTCACGCTTTCCTTCTTCCTGACTCATCATCTGCCACCCCCAAACCGATCCTCGATGTAGCACTCATGGGAGCAATACTTCCTGTTTGCATTTCCATAGACTGTAAAGGGCTTCTTGCACACCGGGCATACGAAGTCATAATTTGCTTTCCTCTGCACCTGGTCGAGATGGCTGTTCCACCATTTCATCCGGCAGCGGTCGGAGCAGAACTTCTTTTCCTTTCTGCCAGCAGTCTGTGGAACAGCTTTGCCGCAGCACTTACAAACCGAAACGCCTGCTGCCGTCTGAACGACAACGCCTCCAAGGTTTCTGCGCTGGCAGAAGCTCTTTACTGTATTTTCAGATAAGTCGAGAAGCTGACCAATCTTCTTATATCCATTTCCGGCTTCCCGGAGATTGATTATCTGCACACGCTGTTCATCTGTCATAGCTGATGTCCTCCTATCGTTGAAGGGTCAACCCTTCTGACAGCTATGCAGCCCAAATGTCTCAAATTCCGAATTTCAGCGTAAAAAGCATAAAAAAATAAGCCCAGCAGCATGGAGTTCATCCATACCACTGAGCCTATCAGCGTCTATTATTCATATTCGACCAGTTCTCCATCAACATAGAGCCTGAACTCTTCCGGATTATTGATGATATCATAATCAGGGTTCCACTCATCCGGTTTGTATTCCACGGTCATGACAGGATCATTACCTTCAACCTCATCCCACCAAAGATACACTCGCATATCCAGGCTTGTTGCATACCCACGGTCTGTGGAGAACTTGATGGACTGAAATGAGTTCTCTTTGCACATTCGCACGAGCAACCGTGCAAATTCATCCTTATCCTCGATCTCATTACGGTTCGCTATAACCACAAGATTTTCATCACGGTTCATGCTGAAGCTACTCAGTAAATCCGGCTCTCCTTCTTTTTTACTACTGCACCCAGAACCAATACAGCAAACCAATAGAGCCAGAACCGCGATGCGCCCAGCCCTCTTCATGAAACTGCCTCTTTCGGATTCTTTAACTGACCTACCAGATACGGGATAACATCCTCCGGGGTTGGATGATCTCCCTTAAAAGGAATCTTCGCCCATTCTTTCTGTACCTCTGGGTCTTTACTTTGAAATGCGGCATCTAAAGCGATCTGCATTTCAGTATAAACTTCTTCCGGTGTTGTATTGTGTATCTTGGCTACTTGCTTAATGATTTCATCGATGTTCATAGAAGTACCTCTCTTTTGTTTGTTTAAGAACTCGTTCTTTGGAACTAATATAGCATATTTCCATGAACAATGAAATCTTTTTCGTTCGACCCGTTTCGACACCAAAAGACAGAAAAAGAAGGGTGACACTGATACACCCTTCTACTAATCCTCAACATAAGCCCTTACAGCTTTGATTATTCTCTTTTGCTCGTCCGGCGGGAACTTCTTAATCGCCTGCGACAGTTCATTTGCCACTCCATCAACGGATCGTGTCACAACATCAACTAATAACCTATCCGCCGAAACATCAAGCGCATTTGCGATTGCAACAAACTTATCTAATTTGACAGCCTTAAGCCCTCGCTCAATCACACTGATGTGTGTCGGACTCAAATCAACCAGAGCGGCGAGGTCTTCCTGCGTGAGGTTCTTCGCTTCTCTTGCTTCTTTTATCCGCAGACCAACAATTCGTAAATCCATTGCAACACCTCCTCCAGAACGATTACTCGGTCTAAAGATATTATATCTGTTGCCTTTCAGCCTATACAGAATCCAGAAACCAAGTTATCGTTCTTTAGAACTAATCGTGTTGCGAATCATCAACACAACGCAAAAAAAGGCTCTGCACTATGACGAGAAATCATAAGGCAGAGCCTTAATTATGCTTTACAACTTATTGGCATAGTCGAGGGAAATCCAGCCGTTACGCTTATCCGCATAGGACTTCAGAAGCCCCCACTTGGATGCACCGGGGCCATCTGCAACCTCAACGATGGTGAATACACCCTTTCCGGTAAACATTCCTGCAGTGCCATAGTTCGTTCCAGGGCCTCTGCGGATGTTCAGATCATCAATGGATACCTTAACACAGAAAGGCACCGCCGCTTCATTCTGGGCTACTGGATACACAGCCTTGCCGTTAGGGTCGTAGACCGTATAGCCCGGATTCTTATCGGCGCATTTCTTGGCATTTGCCAGAACCTTGTAAGCCCCCAGCTGACTCTTTGCATCATCCCAGGACTTACGAACCCGGTAATAGCTGTCCGTGCTTTCTGCTTTGACATCATACTGGGTGAGATTCCACTTCTCAATGATGGAACACAGCTTTTCCACATAGGTACTGGATGTCGCATAACCTCCATCCTTGATAAGCTGCGCAGCCTTCTTGTAGTCGGTACATCCGGCAAGACCCTCATAGCGCTTTTTACTGCCGTTCATGGCACCAAGCAGATACGCAGAATGGTCTGCGATGGAGTCCTCTACCTTGGGGTACTTGCGGAAATCCGCTGTGATCTCCGTGAGGACACCCGGCGTATATTCCTCCTTGGTCGTTTTGGTGTAGGTGTTCTTGCCATCCCAGGTGCTGCCAGACCAGGTATTGCCGGACAGGGACTTCTTCATGCCGAAGCAGTTGTTTGCGTTCTGCGCCAGCTCACTCTTGCCGTAGCCACACTCCAAAATGAACTGTGCGGAAGAAATGGATGCCAAAATACCGGACTTACGGCTATCTGCTTTGCAGAGTTCGCCGATCTTGGCAACCGCCTGTTTCTCGGTCAAGGTCTTAAAAATAACTGCCTGTGTGCCGGATGCGGCCTGGGGCTTTTCCTCAGAAGCAGTTCCAGACAGCTTGTCCTTAACCGCCTTACGGAAGGTATCCATTGTGTAACCCATCTTCAGCCCATTCCAAAGATGCTCCGGGTCACCGTGATTTGATGCGATGCCTTTGGCATGACCCTCCCTGTGCGAAACGATGTCCGTCAGCGGATTCAGACCATACTGTTTACAGAGCATGGCGAATAATTCTACCGCCGCTTCATAAGTCCTTTTCGCACAGGCTTTTGCTGTGGCGGTATCAGAGCAGGTAAAAGACGAACCGCCCGTATACTTGATACAGGCGGGTTCGCACATTTCCACACCGATGTGGGTGTTGTTAGAGGAACCACCGCCGTGCCATCCTCTGTGGTTCCAGGGCAGGGTCTGATAGACCGTTCCATCGTTGGCATCAATGAAAGCGTGAACACAGGCACGGTCAAAAGATGCACTATTCCAGGAATTGATAAAGACCGAGGCTTTCGGCTGGGGGCAGCCCACCGAATGGAGCATCAGCCCCTTTACCGTAATTTTTCTCCCTGCTGTGTAGCAGGGATTCTTAGTAAGGATCGCCTGTACCAGTTTCATAATCAGTCATCTCCTTTCTCAGCACGGTCGTGAAGCTGCGCCAATACTGCCTTCAACTTCTCCGGGATAGGCAGACCCAGGTGGCCTGCGTTTTCCAGAAGGGATACGCCTTCATTGGAGATGTAGAAGAAAATAATTGCGGTACGCATGACCGAACCGGTGCCGATCACATGGACATCCAAAATGTTCGCTGCACCGACCAGCATGAAAATCAACACCTTCCGAAAGATGCCTTTGAAGCCGACTTCGCTGGACAGCTTGTGGTCGATGATGGCACACATCACACCTGTGATGTAGTCCGCTACCACAAATGCAATCAGCGCATACAAAAGGCCATCACACCCTCCCAGGAACCAGCCAAGCCAACCGCCGACTGCGGTAAAAACGAACTGGGTCGCATTCCAAAATTCCTTCATGATCAAATCCTCCTTCTCATAAAAATTGGTATGAAAAAAGCACCTCCGAAGAGATGCTTGATTCCAAAGAAACACACCCTCACTCTTCCGTGATGGTGTACGTGATTTTCATCGTTTTATCTGCTGTCTTGATAACCGGGGTACCAAGGTTATTGATGGTTGCCAGGTATGGCGTGTACAGATAGAGTTCTTTATACAAGTAATTGTCCGAAGTCCGCCACAACCACTCTCTGAGTGCAAAAGTCTTGTAACGAGACAGCTGGCTTCTGCCCCATGATACAGCACCGTTTTCCGGCGTTTCTCTAACATACAGTTTCGGCTCACCATTTAAGAAATACCAGCCGTTGATAACGATATCATCGTCAACGATGTAAGTCAGATGGTTTGAAGAAACATAGGAAATGCCCGGTACGACTTCGATGTTGGCCACATTGGTGGTATCAATGCGATAGATGATTTTTCCAGAATAACACATGAGCCATTTGCCACTCATGCCGATACTGTAAAACTCGCTGATACCGCTGGGAACAACGATTTTTTGGGTCTTACATCCGTTTCCGTCAACCGCATCCATATACCACTCATAGCTGACGTGGCTATAATAGTCATTTCCTCCACTGGTATAGCTGTACGACTGATTATCTCTACGGACAATTCCGTACCACTTTCCATCAGCACCATGAAACAGATAGTTTCTAACATCGCTGCTTGTGCTATATGGAGCCTCCGTTCCGTCCTTACTGCCACCCGTGTAGTGGGTGTAGAGCGGATAATGCCCCAATTCAATCGCAGTTTCTTCCTGGGGTTCCAGAACCATTCTCGTCAACGGCCTGTCTACCAAACTTGCATGAAGAAAATCATCCATATACTTCCGCAGAGTTGCCTGGGTGGAATTATAGTAGGTGGTCATCTCCAGACGGTATCCTTCCCCAATATACAAACGCTTGTTATCCCGGTATGCCCCCGCAGAATATTGACTATGCACAGAAGAATATGTTCCGAGCCGAACCATGTAATTGTTGGCATACTGCGTTCCTCTCCCGGCGAGGGTATTGGAAAGGCAGACCGCAGAAATGGTACCGTTGGCCTGAGATGTGGCAAAATCCCAGACAAAACGAAAGCCGCCATCCACAACCTTACTCTCTGTCAGGTTCCGGCTTCCACGCCGGATATCCTCCGTGTTATTGGCGTCATCGGAAGCATAGCCGATGAGGGGGTTGTCCATTGGGGCATAGATATTGTCGGTGCGTTCCTCAATCTCATTCTGGTATAAGAGGATACCGCCCATAATGTTTTTCTTAAGGGGAAGTTTCCACGCATCACCACTCGAATTGTTAAAGCTGGTGTTGTTATAGAGAATCCCCATGATATTGGTGTTGAGGACATCCATGACGGCTTCTGTGACCAGATTGGTATCCTCATATACTTCTTTCTGACCCGTATGCACGTTGGTCAGTTCAATCACACTTTTACCTTTCAGCATCATCATTCCTCCGTATTCAGATAATCTGTTGTGATAGATCTCAGGTAGCCGTCTGCACCGCTGATGACAAAGCGGTACTTGATCTGCCCGGTGATTGCCTTTTCTGCCCATGAGTCCACACTGATTGCTTCTAAGGCAGCCTTCGACATACCAGACTTTTCTTCAGACAGCCGCGCCCACATGGCGTCCACACAGCCCCACCAGGACTCTCCATCGTCAAAGGAAACCGCAAAAAGGACATGGTCATCACAGTCAGCCGTTACCTTTTCGATGCCGAGGATCGTGGCATCGGACATATCGATGTTTTCCGAGTAAAGCACCTGCGGAATGGGAACACCTGTGTAGGTTGCCTTAAAATCCGGGAAACGGTTCTCGGAGTCGTGCCAGTACAGAATCGTTGGGTCTGTGAGTGTCACCAGCAGATTTCCGTCTGGAATGTCCTGTACTCCGTAGGTTTCAAATACCTCGGCGGTGAGTTCTGTCTCCTCCATCTTCAGAAGCACCCCATCTGCCACCGTGTACAAGGCACCGCTGGCATCCGTAACCAGATAACGGCGGTTGTACGGGTCCAGAAAAACAGGGGCATGGTCTTTCAGTTCAAAGGTCGTCCCAGTCTCGTCCTGTGGCTTGAACGAAATGACCTTTCCGGAAAGGGGAACGAAGGAAATGGAGCCAGCCCCCGTCACCAGGTTGGAATCCGCAAGATAGCCGCTATTGGTTGGGATGGTTTCAAACGATACGCAGATATCGCCTGTATCAAAGAAGATCACATCCCAGACCATCCGGGTAGCATCGATGCGGTTTCCATGCACTGAGTAGCCTTCCCAGCGGACACGGAGGAATCGGAAGGCACCCCAGAGCGTCCCCTCTTCTCTGCGGAGAATCATAAGGTCTGCATCCCGGCGTACAATCCGCAGATGCTCGGTATTCTCCCCGATGCCCATCCAGGAGTTGCCGCTGACATACAGCTTGGATGCCGTCTTTCCGTTATACTGGAACCAGTCCACACCATCGATCGTGTCCGTGCTATCATCGTTCAAAGAATTTCTCAGCACAGCCATGTTTTCTGTGCTTTTCAGAATGTCATCTATTGTTCCATAATCAAGCATTTGTTACCTCCAGATTTTCGATTGATTCCATGTTGCCAAGCCCAAGAGAAAATGCCGCCAGCCTGCCACGGTCAATCTCCATGTCCACGCCAGTGATTCGTTCATCGTAGTTGCCCCTCATCACTACTTGTTCACCTTCGACTCTGGTAAAATCATTGAGGACAAGGTTCAGCGCATACAGAACGTACTTGTTCACAAAAGGCAGCGTGTCAAAGGGAAGGACTTTAATGGATGTGAGGGCTTCAAACGGAGCAGACGGAATGGTGAGCCGTATCATGCGACCACGATTCAGCCTGGACTCCACAGTGCCGGACATCTCATAATCCTTGCGTAGAGAGAACACATCCGCATCCAGCACATACTTCTTCTGATACACCATCTTCCTGGCATCCGCAGTTTCCACGACATCCCGGACAATCGGTGCAAACAGGCGAAGGTCATCCTGGATGGTATGCAGAGGCATTCCTGTAAGGGCAATGGATGCAATGCTGTCCGTAAGCCCGGTGCGCCCCGGTACAATAAATTCCAGAGATAGAGCATCGTGAAGTGTGTGCGTTTCCATAGAAGCAAGTAGCAAACGAGGCAGAGTGTCATCCGCCGTAATGCGCCCATCCCAGCGTTCCTGCACACCAAGCCCCTGTCCGGTGATGGTAGCCATGATGTTCTGCACTCCGATCACTGCCGTACCATTTGTCATGGTCAGCAGTACATCAAAAGTATGCAGCTGATTCGCTTCCAGCTCGATAATGGGGTAATACAGGTTCAGCAGATGGTCACCGCTTGACCAGGTTTCCATCGGATGGAACTCTTCCACCTCATGCCCGTCCAGCATATAGGTAACGGTGATGCCAGCCTTTCCATCCTCGCTCCAACAAATAGGAAAGGAAACGACCTTCTTGTTTTCGACCTCATTGCCGTCCTCATCCGTAGTGGTTCCCAAATCCACGGTTGCCTCTGCGGTAAGGTTCCGTTCCAGTGGATCGGTGGTAACGTGGAGAATCGCTTCGGCATGGAACTCTGCATTCGTCTCATCGCCGGAGGCAAATTCCATATTGATGATCGGGAACCGTTCACTTCCGATTTCCAGTTCAAAGGCGTTGGTGAACGAATAGATACTGAGCCTGCTTGCATTGATGGAACTGATGAGTCCGCTGATATTCTTGTCGTTTTTACTCTTTGCCTCGGACAGCCTTGGGTTTTTGCCTACACACCGAATAGACTGCTTTCCATTGATTTTGGTATTGATGTAAGTGATGGCGGAGATTTTGGTTTCGTCTGCATGACCACCTGTGAATTTTAGGACATCCCCAAGGTCAAGAGCCGGATCGCCAATGGTGTCCGAATCAAACGGAACATACTCCACCACGCAAATCGCATCCAAAATGGTGTTGATGATGCGTTCCCTGGTTTCATCCAGACCGAACTGCAGCAGAGGGTTTACCCCCAGATTCATCGTCAGGCCATCGTCTGGGTCTTTCGCATAATACTCCGCCGTTTCCGTTTTCTTGTTTGTAGAACTGACCGCAGTATACCGGGTCACGAAATCCGAAAAGCTGCTGCTGAACCGATGGCGGCTGTCCACCGATTTGGATGCCGTATTGCCATACGGGACAAGAAGCAGTTTCCCGTATCGGTCAATCGTGGCAAAGCACCCCAATGCCTGGGCCAGATAGTACAGGAAATCACGCCAGGATTCGATGTCGTTTTCCTGGTAGATACCAAAGAGTTCTGTTCCGTTGGGGAGGGCTTCAATCTCCTCCTGGGTCTGTGCCAGCTCCACATGGCAGGCTTTCGACAGAATGGAGAGAAAATCATAGGGAAAAGCACTGGATAATCCTTTATTGAAATCCTTGTCCAGGTTGAGCATTGCATCATAGGCTTTTATCTCCAGGGTCTTAATGCGGCGGTTCGCTTCTGCTACGTAGAACACTCCCATCGGCACGGTTTCGGTGCTTCCGTCAGAAAGCTGCAGATGGAAATCCAAGGTGATGCAGGCATCCTCCAATGTATATCTGTCCACATTGGAGAACAGAGAAATCCCAAGTTCTGCGGCATACACCGTTCCCAGTTCAATCTCCGAAGAGCCGGAGCATTGCCGGACGATGTACCCAGACCCCTTCACGATGTCGCTGTTTTGAAATGGATACTCTTTTCCGGCTTTTGTAACGATTGTTCCTGTCCAGAAATACTTCCGGGAGGGTTCGGCAATCAGCTGTCTGTATTCATCTGAAACTGGATACATACCATCCCTCCCATCAATACTCATTCAGGTCAAAGGACACCTTCCACAGCCCTTTGTAGGAGGTGTCCTTTTCCAATGTGCTTTTAAATCCATCGATATACATCTGCGTTACTTTGAAATCCAGTGTCTCTGTATCAAAATATCTCACGGTTAAAATAGGCTCCCTTCGGAATGCAGAGAGCCGCCGGAGCCAGTTCGGGCTAACCTGGAAAGATACCTGAATCTTTACGACCCCACTTCGGATAACATCCCTTTGGTTCGTTCCGGCTTCGGTCTCACCAGAAGAATCTGCCTCCACATCATTCAACGTCATGCTATAAGCAGTCGGAAGAGGCAGGTCTTCGCCATTGATGTTCAAATATTGAATATATGCCATGTTACCTACCTCCACTTCTTAAACTTGCACGTTGCTGTGCGGTAATGATGACCTCATCCAGCTGAGAGCCACCAAGATATACAGGGATAACGATATCCCCGGCGTTCTGCGGATTCATCCGCTCTACCATGTCACGGATACCGGACAGGATACTGAACACAGCCCCATCAGACACACCGCCTCTTGCAGTGCCGCCGCCAGCCATCTGCATCGCAGCAACCTGTGGGTTGATGACCATGTCCGATGCCACACCGGACACTGCCTTCTCCACCAACCCACGGCTCTTCTCAATGCCTTTTGCAAGGCCAGCCATGAAGTCAGGCATCCAGCTTTCGTATTCCGTCAGAGGACCCTCGTCCGGCACGGAAAAGTGCAGGAAGGATTTGATCTTATTTGCTACGCTGCTGACCGCATCACCGATGGCACCGATACAGCTTTTGATGCCGTTGACGATACCCATGATGATGTCCTTGCCCCACTGGAATGCCCTGGACGGCAACGAGGTAATAAAGCTGATGGCACTATTGAAGCCGCTGACAATCGTGTTGTAGATGCCGGAGATAGTGCTTTTAATTCCGTTCCACATGGAATTGAACACATTCGATACCGTATTCTTGATGGCGTTGACCACCGAGGACACGGTACTTTTGATGCTGTTCCACACTGTGGAGATCGTATTCTTGATACCATTGACAATGGTGGTGATGACCGTTTTGATTGCATTCCAAACCGTAGTGAATACAGTCTGGATGGCAGTCAGCACCGTGGTGATGATGGTCTTGATGGTGTTCCAGGCAGTAGCCAGGAAGGTGGAAATCGCCGTCACGATGGTTGTCACAATGGTCAAGATACCGTTCCAGATCGTTGAGAAAAAGGTCGAAATAGCGGTGAATACTGCGGTCACTGTGGTCTGAATTGCCGTCCACGCTAATGACAGGAAAGTGGAAATCGCTGTCACCACAGTGGTGAAAATAAGCTGAATTCCTTCCCACAATCCGGAGAAAAAGTCGCGGATTCCATTCCAGACAGTCTCTGCCGCCAATTTGATGGCTTCCCATGCCGCTGTGAAAAATTCACTGATTGCAGTCCACACCGCTACAGCCACTGCTTTGATGTTCTCCCAAAGGTCAATCCAGAACTGCCGGAAGCCCTCGCAGTTGTTCCACAGGTAGATGAACGCTGCGACCAGGGCGGCAATCGCCGCAATGATGAGGAAGATGGGGTTTGCCAACATGGTAGCATTCAGAGCGGCAAAGGCACCCTTCACCACATTGATGACTCCCGCAATCTTTGGAACGATAGTCATAATCGTACCTACGGCACTGATGACTTTTCCGATGACAATCAACACCGGTCCCAGAGCAGCCGCCAATAGCGCCACGGTCATAATGACCTTCTTGGTACCCTCGTCCATCCCGTTGAGCCAATCCACGAACTGCTGAATCCAACCTACGATCGTGCGAATCGCTGGCATGAGAAGTTCGCCAAAGGAAATGGCGAGTTCCTCCAGCTGGGACTTAAGAATCTGAAGCTGACCTGCAAGATTGTCCTGCATGGTAGCAGCCATCTCTGCTGATTTGCCGTCACAGTTTTCGATTGCACCGGACAGCTTATTGATGTCTGCTTCTCCGGCATTCATCAGGGCAAGGAAACCGCTCATGGCATTCTTACCAACAAGAGTCTCTGCTGCCGCTGCTTTTTCGGATTCAGAGAGTCCGCTAAAGGCAACACGGCAGTCTGCCAGAATGTCAGAAAGGCCACGCATCGAACCATCCGCATTGGTGGTTGCAATGGTGACCTCTCCAATAGAAGAACCGCATATTTTAACTTCGCCTGTCAGGTTGTTCATGATAGTACGAAGGGATGTACCTGCCTGGGAGGACTTGATTCCGGCATTTGCCATCAGACCGATCGCTTCTGCCGTATCCTCAACAGAAAAGCCCAACGCACCCGCGATAGGCGCACAATACTTGAACGTTTCACCCATCATGGAAACATTGGTGTTAGCGTTAGAAGATGCCGCAGCAAGGACATCTGCGAAATGCCCGGAATCATCTGCCGACAAGCCAAATGCTGTCAGAGCGTCCGTTACGATGTCCGATGTAGTTGCCAGATCTTCTCCGGATGCGGCGGCAAGGTTCATAATGCCCTCGATACCGCCAAGCATATCCGTTGTTTTCCAGCCCGCCATTGCCATGTAGTTCATAGCTTCGGCTGCCTCGGATGCAGAGAATTTTGTTTTTGCACCCATCTCTCTTGCTTTGTCACGCAAGGCATCCAGGTCTGATCCGGTTGCCCCGGACACAGCCGCCACCTGGCTCATGGCAGTATCAAAGTCGGCAGCGGTTTTGACTGCCGCCGTACCAAGAGCGGTAACAGCCCCGGTGACCGGGAGCAGCTTCTTTCCAGCGGACTCAATGTTGGAACCAACTGTCTGCAGCTTTTCACCCGTTGCGGAGATCTTCCGCAAAGCGGTGGCGGACTGGTTGGCCTGTTCTTCCAGACGCTTGAGTTCCTGCTCGGTTTCTACTATCTCACGCTGGAGAGCATCATATTGCTCCTGGCTGATCGTACCGTTTTTCAGGGCTTCGTTTGCCTGCTCCTGCGCCGTTTTCAAGGTCTGGAGTTTATTCTTTGTTTCCTCCACAGCCTGTCCAAGCAGCTTATGCTTCTGCGCCAGCAACTCCGTGTTCCCAGGGTCCAGCTTCAGAAGTTTCTCCACGTCCTTCAGCTGAGCCTGGGTGTTTTTGATTTCTTTATTGACCCCCTGCAGGGCTGTCTGTAGCTTTGTGGTATCGCCGCCAATCTCAACGGTGATTCCCTTAATTCGATTGGCCATACAGATACCTCCTCGTCTTATTCACCATACGAAAAAGTGCCTTTTCCCGGATAGAATTTCTCCGTCACCGGATCGTAAAATCCGAGGACATAATCTTCTTTCCTGATACAAGGCACAAAATTTCTCTGCAATATATCGTTTTCATAAATCTTACAGCTGTAGATACGCCCCAAAAACTGCGTGGACGCACGAATGAATCCGTTCAAAATGAAGAGATAGAGCGGCTTCGATGCAGTGAACTGGGGATAGCCGGAGATTTTATAGCTGTTCTCTTCAATCCGAATCATGTTCTTGTTATGGTCTACACGGTATTTCTCACCTAACGTCATTTCCGGTATACTGATACCGATGTTCACACCGTAGTCCACTCGGTTTTTTATGAGAGAAAAACGTGGACTCTCTGTACCATAGGCAACTGCAAATTCACTTTCAGACATCCGCTGTATCGTGATGCAAATCCGTGTATCCTGATTCGGCACATATCCCGTATCCACATAGCTGGAGTATGAAGTTGCTTCTACATACGCTACTTGATGATACTGATCTGGCAGCACCGTGGGGTGAATCATTTCTCTGCGTCTCATAAGACCACCTCAATTTCGCTCCACAAAACAGACCATTTCGTTCCATCAAACAGCGCGTTGATTTCACTTCTTGTGTTTGCGTTTGGGGAATAGGTGAAAGGGATGATATTTCCCTCAATTGCAAGCTGACAGGGTATTCCGGCGTTATACCAGATCACCGCAATCTCTTCTCCCACATTTGCATTATCGGGAAGTACAATGGATAGCGTTTCAATGGTTCCAAGGCAATACAGTGTATTTGCCTGTGCCACTTCATCCATCTGGGTTTTAACGGTTTCGAGGTAGGAAGTTCCTTTTTGCCCCGGCTCACCTTGCGGGCCAGGAACACCGGGCTTCCCCTGGGGTCCCGTGATATCAGCAAGGGACACCAGCTCGTTCCACTCCTCGTCACCGACATAGCGCCATTCAATACAAATGCCGCTGTTTCTTAATTCAACCTCCCGTCCCGACTCTCCGCCGCCTTTGATTGTCACTTTGCTTAGGACTTTTTCGCCGGAAAGCAACGACAGGAGATTATCCTCGTATCGCAGGGTATCCGCTTTCATCCCCAGAAGTGCGACTATCTGTGCATAGACATCGGGGGTTGGAGGTTCCCCTGGAACAACCTCCTCACAATACCCGCTTTCATATACACGCACAAACACCTTATCCACTGTGACAAGGTCACCTGCAAATACGGAAACAGAGAATGTACCCGGCCCTTTAAGAACCTCCCAAGGGATCAGGCAGGCATCTCCATTCAGAATCACGGGATAGCTGCCAAACAAGGCTGTCTTTTCTTTTTCGTTCCATTCCTCTGTCAGGAAGCAAAACTGCGCATGAAGATAATTCTTGCTCTTTGCCACCACACGGAAGGAATCCGTTCTGCGGATATGCTGATTTGTTACATCGAATGTCAGAATTGGCTCCATGTCCTGCCTCCTTTTAGAAATTATCGAAATCAGCCTGAGTGGCAATTTCTTTATACTTGTAATTATCGTTACCGCTCTCGGCATACATATCGTTGACCATGCCAATGGAAAGCAGGTCGAGGTCACGGATAGATATGCCAAGCTGGACACACCGCAAAAGAAAGAGCGGGGTTGTCATTTCCCGCTCACTCTTGCGAAGTTTTTTTTAGACTCGACTTCGGACTGGATATTCAGCCCCCACAGTTCAATGATCTCCGGCAGCACCTGGTAGATGGAGAAGGTACTGAACTCATCCAGCCACTCCTCCGGCGAATCCGGCACGGCAGTCGGGTCTGCGTGTTTCGCCATGATATAGGCGATATTCTCGAACATCTCCAAGGAGAACAGGTCGAGGTTGGATTCCTCTGCGCTGGAGGAGTCCACGGCCTTTTCCAGATCACGCAGGTCTTTGTAGATGTCACGGTGGAATTTCAGACGATAGATGCGGGGAATTGCCGCACTCGCCTTGAACACCACATCCTTGCCATCAATCTGGATTTTCTTCGTCATTCCCATAATCCTTTACCTCCCTCTGTTAAGAATCCGACTTTGCCGAAGTCGTTGTGGTAGAAGTGGTCTTATCCACGGACTGCACTGCCGCCTCTGCCGCAGCGGAAGGCATATACACCGCTTTGTACCAGTCGTTGTAAACGGTAGCATCCGTGGTGTTGCCCGTCTTAGCCTTGACCATGCCGTTCGCCAGTGGTGTTGCTTTGATGGTCAGCGTCTCCGTCTGGACTTCCTTGCTGTCCTCGTTGGTCTTGCCCTCGATGCCCGGACGGGATGCGGAGCAGTTATACAGCACATGGCGGATGTGCTTCTGGTCACCATCAAACTCAAAGAGCAGGGCGAAGGACGCCAGTTCCACATCGGCGTTTTCGATGAGGACACCTTTCGCATCCAGTTCCTCTTTCAGCACTTCGGTTCGGAAGGACTCCGGAATCATCGCCAGTTCCAGATCACCGTCATATCCCATGTTGTTGTTGATGACGTAGTAAGCCACGCCGTCCGCATAGAAGTTCTCCGGCTCACCGTTGGCATCCAGAGAGATGGAAACGGAACCGGGCATAGGAGTCGGCACAGCATAGGACACCGTCCCGTCCTCTGCGATGGAGAGCAGGGCGTAGTGTGCATTCTTAAGGTTGAATTTCACCTTATTGTTCTTTTCAGACATAGTTAAACCTCCATTTCAAATTGATAAAGGACTTCATACAGCTTTTCGCTGTCGATCCATACTTCGGTTTTGTTATAAAAAATGGAGGCTGCGTCAAGCGCGTCCTCCAGCTTCTGCTCCACCGCCGGGTCTTTCCTGTCGGTGTACAGTTCAATATTCACCTGGTTTATCTTGTAATAGACCTTTCCGTCAGCAGAGAAATTATTGCTGCCGGGACAAAGGTAGCAGATAAACGGTGGTTCCGGGCTTTCTCCCTCTGCGAAATGGTCATAGGCAACGGGGATGCCCAATGCTTTCAAGACTTCCAAAATCTTATCCATTCCGCAGGCTCCTTTCGATATCTTCTTCCAGCTGCCGGATTCCGGCTTCTTCTGCCGGGGCAATATGGGGCTGTGCTTTGGTGCGTCCTCCGCCACGTTTTGCGTGACCATGTTCCAAAAGATGCGCCAGCTGATACTTGTTTTTTGAATGAACAGTAAGTTCCAAAGAAGAAGAGGTTTCTTTCGTGGTCTTAACAGCCCAACTCTTCGAATACGCTCCTGTTTTCTTTGGTGCATTCGCCTCAATGTCCTTCTTAATATTGGACCCGGCTTTCCTTACTGCTTTTTTCACATCCGCTGTTGCGAGTTCAGCATATTCCTCAAGCCCCTCCATGATAGCGGCAGCCATGCCATCAATCGATACTCTGTCAGAACTCATCTCTACCGCCTCACTTTCCGGCATTTCAGTTTGATGCTTTTATGCCTGAAATTCATGTGATCAACAGAAAGAATGTCATAAAGATCATCTTGGAATCTGACACGGAATCCGGTGGAAGTGACCGCAGCTGTTTGTTTACACCAGCGGACTGTAAAATCCGCTGTGGAATCATCCACCACCATACCAGCTTCTGTCATCTCTTTTCCACCTTCTGAACTGACCGTGGCATAACAGAAATAATAGGGCTGCCAGGAATTCACCCGGTTACCTATCGCATCAGATACCACAACATTCTGTAGAATTGAGATGCGGACATTCAGCTTACCGATATTCATCAGAACACCTCCCTACGGTCACCGAACAACAGAGAACGGAGGGAAAGTGTCAATGCATGATAGTCTGCATCCTCACGGTGTTCATACTGATAAGCAACTGCGTAAAGAACAGCGGTCCTGGCATTTGCGTTATCTTCCAAATCCGCAGGGTCATCGGTTCGGAGAATATCCATGCACAGCTGATGCCCGGATTGAATGAGATTACCAATGAGTGCATCATCGTCCTCAAAATCCACCCGCAGATATTGTTTCATTTCATCCAATGTCACAATCATGTGATTTCACCACCTCCGTTGCTTTATTGTTGGAAATGCCACCCGTTTTTCAGAGTGGCATTTCCGTGGATTTAGTTAGATGCCGTGCTGACACCCTTCATCTGAAGCACCTTGATGGCCTCCGGCAGAACCAGTTTGCCATCCACACGCTTGGATGCCAGGAAACCGACCTGTCCCATGTCTGCATAACGCTCATTGAGACGCTTGAAGGTAATGCCCTGGCGGTCACCGATCCAGTAGAAGGAAAGGTCACCGAACATGATAACCTTGGCACCGGCGGCGATTTCAGGCATATAAGGAGAAGTCAGAATCTTCTTGCCAAGGAGAGTCTCGTGGTCACCCTCATGAAGAGCGGGCTGCCACAGATACTGACCGTTGGAATCCTTCAGCTTACGAACCGCACGGACGGTGGAGTCATTGAGAATCCACACAGCGTTCTTTCTGTAAGGAGCCTTAACGCTGTAATAGAGGTCGATGATCTCATCGGCGGTGATTGCCTTCTCGCTGGCAGCAGTCACACCGATTTCCGCACCACCAGTGGCATTCAGAATACCAGTAGGCTTCTTATTGCCGTCACCATTAATGAAGGCTTCCTCTTCCTTGGCACCGATGCGGCGGGCAAACTCTTCCTGGAAATACTTCTCCAGATCGAAAGCGGAGTCATTCAGAAGCTCCTCGGAAACCTTGATGACGGTACCGACCTTGTGGGCATCGATCTGCTCCTGGCCAAATACATCATCGCTGTCACCGTAGGAACCGCCCTCATCGATCCAGTTGGCAGAACCCTTGGTACGGACCACCGGAATCTTGTGGACACCGTTGGAAGTAGTGAACACATGGGCGAGAGAACGGATAGAGCCTTCCTCTTCCATGCCGGAAACCAGCGTGTTCTCAAACTCATCGGGAACCAGATAGCCGCCCTCGGAGTCAACACCCTCGGACAGGGCATTTCTCACTTCGTAGGAAACACCGTCCTTGGCACGGACCTGAGTCCAGAATGCCTTGGTGTAGGCATCAGATGCGCGGCCGACCTTGGTGTCCGGCTTCTTGGTGTTCTCAGGCTTTTCGGTAATAGGCGTGGAAACGGGAGCAGCCATCTCACGCTCCATAGCATCCAAACGCTCCTGGCGCTCGATCTCCTTGCCCAGATTCACAATGTCCTGCTCCAGACCCTCGTAAATCTTGACATTCTCTTCGGAGAGGATGCCCTTATCGTCACGGTTGGCAGTCAGGAAAGCCTGTGCCTTATCCCAAGCCTTGGCGCGCTGGGTACGCAGTTCATTAATCTTGCTCATAGTAAAAATCCTCCTTAAGGTTTGATAAGATTGAGACGGGTCATCAACTCGTCATAGGTTTTTCCTGCCTGTGCAGGCGTTTCATCTTTGACGGCAGGAATCGCTGCCGCCTGTGCCGGGGTCATTCCTTTGTCCTTCGGCTTGTAGTGAGCCGTCAGCTTGTTCATAAGCCTGGTTTCAGTCTCTTTGCCGGAGAAGGCATATGCCGGAATGTCTGCCGCATCCTTCTTGGAATCTTTCAGAATGTCATCCGCAAAGCCAAGTTCGATTGCCTTGTTTGCGTTCATCCATGTTTCGGAATCCATAAGGTGGGACAGCTTTGCACGGGAAAGACTGGTCTTGATCTCGTAAGCATTCATAATGCTTTCTTTGACCTCGTCCAGCATTTCGATGGCTTTTTCCATGTCTGCCTGATTCCCATAGGCCATCGTCATGGGATTGTGGATCATCATCAGAGCAGTGGGTGCCATCAGCACCCTGGTACCGGCCATCGCAATGACAGATGCAGCGGATGCCGCAATGCCATCAATCTTGATGGTCACATCGTCTTTGTAATCCATCAGCATGGTGTAAATCTGGCTTGCCGCAATGCAGTCACCGCCAGGGGAATTGAGCCACACAGTCACGGGGCCTTTGCCTGCAAACAACTCATCGTGAAACATCTGAGGCGTGACATCATCGTCAAACCACGAAGTTTCTGCGATGGTGCCGTAGAGTTCAAGAACTCTCTCCGACCCTTCGTCTGCCTGGTTCTTCCATTCCCAGAACCTTTTCTTTGTCTTCATCGGAACCCTCCATTTCTTTGAGATTGTTATTTGCATAAGCCGCCCCGGCAGAAACCAGGGGAAGCATATTGCCATTGACAAGATAGAGGTCACCGCCCAGTTCCGCAGGGATTCGGTCAAGATCCTCCAACTCACGGATGTCATTTGCGGACATCCAGCCGTTCTGCCTTGCGGTGGCATAGCCGTTCATGCGGCTTGCGTAGTCACCACGGAGCAGACCTTCCACATTGAATTTGAAGAACAGCGTCTTCTTCTCCTCTTCGGTGAGAAGCGTCCTCTGCAGTGCCTGCTCCCACCGGATGACCCAGGGGTCAAGCGTGTATTTCACAAACTCAAGGGACTGCTGCTCAATATTAGAAAAGCTCGACTTTTCAAGGTCCCCCACCATATGCCCAGTTAAAATGTAGCCAGTTCCCCTCATGCCTTGATTTTACTGGGCTTAACGGCATACAAAACTGTGTTTTGTGTTGCACTTTCCTTTATCATATCTGTCTTTGCCTTATCCGTCAAATGCTTTGCCTGAATGTTCAGTTATGCATTTTACGTATAATCTTTTATTCTCAACGATGAAAAGATGTGTCTGCACACATCTCTTACATCTGGTTAATTTCAATGTTATAAGTTTTTGATAAAACTCAAATCCTGTTTCTTCAATGCCTTTTGCAACTTTTCGTTCTTTTTCTTCAGTTCACTGTTCTCCCTAGTCAGGGCTGCCACTTTCTGATTCAACAGGTCAATCTGCTTTTCCATTGCCATATTCAGGATTTCTCTTCTTGGATCTATCATTCCGACCTGTTCTTCTACTGCCTGGTTCATAAGATCCCGGACGGTTGGATTTTTATAAAAGAACCCTCTGGATAATCCGGTTTTCTTCATCAGTTTTGGAACTGTGATACGTTCTTTATTTGCCAGCATATCCTGGATTGCATGCTGGGCAAGACCAATTTTTTCTTTGCTCTTTCTCTGGTTTTCTTCAATCATCTTGTCGTATTTGTTCATATTCTTCTCCCCATCCGTCCAAAATTGTATAAATGATGTCACTCATCATCTGCCGGATTTCTCTGGTCTCGTCTGCCATTCTCTGATTGCTCATCTTTCGGTAATGCTGTACATTCCCCAGTCTCTTATGTCCCAGCAGCCTTGCTATTGTCCAATCATCCAGATGCATTTCTGTCAGTTTAACTCCATAATAATGCCGGAACATATGTGTTCCAAATCCGAATAGCATTCCGTTGTCATCCCTCAGTTCTTTTTTCTGTATCATAGACATAACCTTGGATTTCATTGCCATGTACTGCATCGGTCGATCAGGAGCATTCTCGTCTACAAATATGTATTTTGTATCTTTGAATTTTTCCTGTGTGTATTCAATGGATCGCTGTATCAGTTTTGCCAGTTCATTACTGATTGGTTTTTTATACCTTTGGGTTTTAACCTGGTATATTTCAATCAGATACTTTCCATTTTCTTTTATTAGGCAGTTTATTTTTAATGTAAGCGTATCGGATATTCTGGTTCCCAGCATCTGGTGTATCAGAAGGCATCTTGCAATCTGTACATCAAGCTTCGTAATTTCTGCATTCAGCCTTTTCATCTCTGCATCAGAATACACCTTAAATTCTGCATTTACTTCCGGTGGAATATCGGTATTGATAAATAAATGCTCTAACCTTTCGTAACCGTAAATCTTCCCAATTGTTTCTAACTGCCGCCTTAATGAAAGTACATAAGAACTATTCCCGGCTCCTGATGTTTTTGATGTTGTCAGACTAATCAAGAATCCTTCCAGTATATCCCGATCTATTTCACTACAGCTTTTAATTTCAGGATACTCTCTTTTTAAATATGCCGAGAATTTTCTCATTATTGTCAATTCTCCAGCTATTGTCCCTATCGCTTCATATTTCAGATTCATGTAAACAGCTTTTTTGCATTCTTCCCGGATATCTGGCTGGTATATTTTTCTGAAGTCCAGGGTCTCTATGTTATAAATAGGATTATATCTAATTTCTATCTTCAGATTTTTTAGTCTCCAGACATCCTTTTCTATCTCATCCCTTAAGTCCTCTGGTTCCAAATACCTCAGGATTCTTCTAAAATACAATATTTTTTCTGCTTCTCCATAAGTAACAGTTCCATAAACACTTTTTTTCTTCTTAGTAGTCGAAATTCCCTGTTCCATCATCCAGCCTTTTAGCAGTGTTATCCATTTTTCTTCTGTGCGATCATCGAGGCTATTGATATTTCGATTTATTTTACTGTTTAAAAACTTTACAATACAGTTATAATTGAGTCTGTCAAAACGCAATTTTGAATAGTTTCCAATTTGACCACGATACATAATATAACTTCGGAATTCTTCTTTTAGTTTCTGTGTTGGAAGCAGTGACAAATCAAACTTTCCATTATCTTTATTTTTTCCCTCTTTTATACAATTTGGAAATTCACTAAAGTAAATGACATCACTTTCCATTTCATTCCCCTTTCTTCAGCCACGAAGCCAGGCTGCTCTCCTGCATACTGAAAAATTCTTCATTTGCCTGTGCTATTTTCTTTGGCATATAATCAATGTATTGCCTTGTCATTTCTTCATAGGTGTGTCCGAGATAGTCACGAATACTCTGGAGTGATACATCATTGTCATAAAACATGGTAGCCACTGTATGCCGATAGTCATGAGATTTGAAAATATATTCTCCATTTGCAATTTTATTTTCTCTGCATGCCTTTAGCATTTGGTCGCGGAATGTCTGATACAGACAAGCTCCATCACCTTTTGCATTCTTAAAAATATATTCGTCTGATTGAATATCATATTTTTTAAGATATACTTTCATAAGCTGATATAATGCTTTGGGTATTGGTATTTTCTTATAATTTTTCATTTTGACCTGGTATACCTGAATCCAGTAATCTTTTCCCTGCTGGCAGTAAGCATTTCCTTTTAAAGTACACACCTCACTTGCCCGAAGTCCCAAGCACCATAGATGCAGGAACATACACCGAAGTCGTTCTGGAAAAAGATATAATTTTTTTAAAATCTCCATATATACGGTTTCTTCTACACTTCGGTCATGATGTACTGTTATTACCTTTTGCTGGAAATACTCTATACGAAATGGCATTTGGGGAATATACTTCCGGACTTCCATAAACTTAAAGAAATGTCCTATACCGAATATCCGCTCATTAAAACTTTTCGCTTGTATTTTCCGCTCCCGAAGGCTCTTTGCATATTGTTCCAGATGTTCTGCCTTTGCATCTACAGCAAGGATATTTTCCTGCTCAAGCATTTCCAGAAAATTCCTTATAAATATAAATCTGTTACGAATTGTACTTACTGCCTGTCCAGTCACACCAAGCTCATATTTCATGTATTCCTGCAGGATTTTACGGTTCTGCCATTCTCTTATCTCCATAAAAGAAATACTTTTTAACGAGCTACTTTCGTTAATGCGACTCTTATCTAAATGAAATTTTTCTATGTACCAGACCGTTGCATCCCATTGAATCCGTTCCTGCTGTATAAAAGCATCTTTTCTGCATTCATCTATAATGCCTAAATGCCTCATTAGCGTTTTATTTTTTGTATCTGCAAAATCTTTGGAAATTGTTTGAATCTGCCTTATTTCCAGCAATCCAATGTCCCGAATATTCTGCTGAACACAGGAATCATATAATATCTTTAAAGCCTTCAGCCTGTTATTTCTATATGCTATACTTTCCGAAGTCTTTGCAACAATGCGACTCAATGTAGAAAAAATCTGCCGTTTTAGTATTTCAGAACAATTCTTCTTGAAATCCCATACCAGAACTCTAAGATCCTTAATATATTTAAAATCACAGGCAATCTGTTGATCCGGATAATATTTCAGGTAAAAAACTTTATTCTGGTATCGCCATTCATAAAATCTTTTTCCAGTCAGTGTCTGCATCTGCTGGTATATGTGCTGTTGTTTTATAACATCATATATACCCAGATACCACATGATTTTATCAGGCTTCAATTTTTTTCTTAAATATTGCTCGTAGGAAATCTGCAGTTCATAATCCATTTCTGTTAAACTCCAGACTTCTCTGTCTGTCAGAAATTTTTTCACATGATTAACTGGTGTTTTTACTTTTATCTGTATCGGAAGTGAGTCAATCTCTGCATATAATTCCTGCTTCTTCTTTTCAATGTCCTCTTGATATTCAGTCCTGCGTTCTGCCTGCTGTAGTAAATATACAGGCATTTTTCACACCTCCTATTCCAGCAGACGGTCTGCTCCGTAAATAGCAGCATGCTGTTCGTAAAACTCGTTGCTTGCCTCTACCAGCTCGTCATCCAACCAGTCCAGATACTTTATCGTAGTGTCCAGATGCTTGTGTCCCAGTGCCTGACTGATCATCTCCAGTTGCCATCCGGCACTCTTTCGCATATTTGCAAAATAGTGGCGAAGCATGTGGGGGGTGATTTTGATTCCGGTTTTCTTTTCCATCCGGTCTAACATATCGTATACACTGTCTACCTTTAAGGGTTTTCCAATGCCATCGCCCATAATGTTTACAAACAGGTAATCCTGATGCTGCAGGATTTTCCGGTATCTTGCCAGATAGTCCATCAGGAATTCAAATGTGTCCTTGCTTATCTTGGCACTCCGGTATTCTGCATTCTTGGCTCTTGCTTCGTTCTCATTATCTTCCCGAAAGCACACCCGGATCATGTGGTTCTTATAATCAATATCTTTGACATATTTTACGCCCAGAAGTTCTCCGATGCGGTATCCGGTTTCTGCTAATAAAAGCAGCAGAAGCTGATCCCTGCGATTGGTACACGCCTGTAGGATCGTCACAATCTGATTTTCCTTTGCTGTCCTGCCACGGTGTTCTTCCTCTTTCAGGTAACCTTTAAAAGAATGATTTCGGAGTACCTTTTTAACACCGACCTGATTGACTGCTATGATCTGGTTATAAGATAATGTCTTGAGGCTGCCATACTGTTCGTATTCTGCCTCTATAAATAAATAGAACCTGAACACATCTTTTAAATATGCGTTGCAGGTTCCCTGATTTGGACATTTCTTCGGTTTTCCATTGGCTTGTTCTGTGTGGTTCCCGGCTCTGAGCCAGTATAAGAAATCCACAAAATGCTCTGTCTGTTTCTCGTATCCTAACTGATAGACTTCGGTAAGTTCCATTTCCTTTTCTTCCATGTAGCCCATATAATAGCAGATGGCAAAGGCGGATCGCTTTACGGTATTTGGTGATCGTCTGCATTTGATCTTGTGCATCAGATATTTGCTCGGCAGTTCTACGATTGCCATCGTATCCAGATCCCGGATGTAAAAATATCGTTCTGTCCCATCTTTTATCGTTTCTACTTTGTAGCTCATGTGAACTGCCTCCTTTCCTCTAACGCTATACACAGTATACCCAACTCATGCCGATAAAGCTATCACAAATACCACCAATTCGCTCCAAAACGCCCCTGAAATACCACTAAACTTTTTGTCCTATCTGCCGTCCGGATCTGGGCAGAACCAACAACACTGCGATTGCTCTCAACTGTAGTAACGCTCCACTTTCCGGCTTCGGATAAAATCTTCTACTTCTTCGATCCGCTCTGCCATCTGGCACTTTGGCAGGGCTTCCAGAACATCGCTCCGGTACCTGCCTTTTTTCGCTGCCCGGTAGTCTAAAATAGACACAACGCAGGTGTCCTGCTCCGTTCGGATTGCCCGTCCAAATCCCTGCCGCAGCTTCTTCTGCATATCCGGGACTACGATGGTCTGGATGTAGGATTCCAAGGATCGGTACTGCTCTCTCTGTGCTTCATGGATAGGGTCCGGAACAGAAAACGGCAGTTTTACGATGATCAGGGAGGATACCATGTCCCCCGGAAAGTCCACACCTTCCCAGCAGGAGCCGGCTGCGAACAGCACTGCATTTTCCATCTTTTTAAATCTTGCGATTTCTTCCTGGGAATTTCTCCATACCTGCACCATCGGGAACGGGATCTGATCCTGCAGGAGCTTCTGCACGTTTCCCATCAGGGTGTAAGATGTGAACAGTACCAGCGTATGCCCGTAAGTGGAACACACCAGATCGCGGATCTGTCCGGCAAGCTGCTCGGCTTCTTCCCTGCTTCCCTTTTTCATAGGTCTTAAATGCTCCGGAATGTAAAGCAGGCAGTTCTCCCTGTAACAGAATGGGGATTCTGCCACGCACTCCCGGATACCTGTTTCTTTTTCCAGCCCGGTCATCTGTCTGGTCCTTGCAAAACCGTTCCCGGCTTTTAAGGTCCCGCTGGTTAAGATCGCCGGGAATCCCCGGCTCCATAAAGTCGAATCCAGATACTTCGGGATCTCCCTGTTGACCGCCATAAAGGTTAAATGTTCCCGGCTGTCCTGCTGTAAAAATAAAATATACCGCTTGTCGTTCTTTAAGAACCAGCCAAACAGCTCATCCATCTCTTCCAGTCGCCGGAAGATCCAGTAAGGAATGTTCCCGGCAAGCCTTTTGATCATAAGCTGAAGCCTTTCCTTCGTCTGAGCCAGAAGGGGGCCAGCCCCCGGTGGAAAATAAAAACTTTCTTTTCCAGCCATGTCCTCTGTGCCATCTTTCCGGTGCTTTCGAATCTCCATCTGAAGAGCAGCAAACCATTCCTGCAGCCGTTTCCCTTCTGTACCTTTATGCTCCCTGGCTAAGAAATAACGGATCTCCTGCACATCTTCTTTTCCAATGCTTCTTCCATACATCTGGCTGGCAGCTTCCGGGAGCTTGTGGGCCTCATCCACAACCAGAGCCCTGTAATCTGCCAGAAGCGGCCGGTACCCATTTGCCCGGTGCATGGCATCTGCCAGAAGATAATTGTGATTGCAGATCTGTAAAAAAATGTCCTCTTTCCTGGAAATATCCAGATGCTTCTGATAACGGCATCCTGCTTTCCCCGGACACTCTCTGGGGCAGAATTTCGGTACGCACACCAGCCTGCGGTCAAAACCGCTCAGGTTATGTACGGAATCTAAATCAAAACTATGCCGGAGGGACTTCAATGCCTCCATCTGTGCCTGATTTTTATTCTTGTCCCGGACTGCCTCTAATCTCTGGGCCAGCCTGTAATCACATACAAAATGTTCTTTTCCCTTGCGGACAACCGCTTTTAATTCTTCCTGAAGCAGACCTGCTTTTAACAGTACGTCCGATAAGAAAGGAACATATTCCTCTATGATGGCTTTCTGTAAGGCGATACTGGAAGTGGATACCACTACAGGCCGCCTGTCACATCCCGAATAACCGGAATGCAGTACACTATATTTCCGCATCAGGATGCAGGCTGTCAGATAGGCATAGGTCTTTCCGATGCCGACTCCTGCATCACAGAGCGTGATCTCATTTTTCATAAGGGCATCCAGCATTTCATGGCAGAGACGGATCTGTTCTTCTCTTACGTGAAGCCCGGCTTCCGGAAGAAGTTCTCGGAAGATCCTTTCCACCTCGCCATGCGCCCTTTTCTGATATTCATTTTTATAACACATTACTTCTCCTTGCCGGGAAGCTTATCTTACCGTATCCTTACGGACGGATCTGACTGCTCCCGGTACATTCTGTCCCTGTTCTTGCATTTTCTTTATGGCAGCATTCCCTCTTGCCATCATCCTTCGGATATCTGTCCGGGAAACATTCCATGTCTTTACTTTCTGAGGAGCTTTCCTCACCTGCTCGGACAAATGTCTTTCACAGAGTTTCGGATAAACCACCATTGCTTCCGGTAATTCCAACGGATACTCGATCATGGGATGGTACACAATATCCCTTACCACCTGCTCATAGCATTTCATCTGCATTCTCGCCGTACTGTCCTGGTAGATATTTTTCCCTTTCATGGCACTGTAGACCTGTGATGAAACATATCCCAGCGTTTCAAAACTACAGTATCCATAAGGAGTTACACCAGAAAGGGAATCCGGATCTTTTAAGGCATTCAGATATACTTCTTTTCCCTGGGCGATCAGCCACATCTGAAAATCGGAAAATCCGTCATCACTGCACCCGGTTTCCATCATAATACCTGCCGCTGTCCATAAGCCGTACTTATAAGCCGCATCCCGGTAACTGTAAACAAGATTGTGGAATTGCAGAATATCCTCAGGTGTCATATAGAAAAGCTGCTGCTTGATCCACACTGCCGAAGCATCCAGATCGGTGCCGCACACTTCCTTTGCTTTTTCAATCAGACTCCAGAACTGATCCTTGCTCATTCCACTTCTTTTTGTTTCTTCCATCTTTTCTCCCCTTAATGTGACGTTAATACCACAAGAATACGGCTGTAGTTTCCCACAGCCGCATGGTATCTGATATCAACGACACACTTCTTCATTGATTTCTGTTATTTTATCTTGCTGTTCCGCATTTGACCTCGCACCCCCGGAACTATCCTGCATTTAGGAAAGGGGACACTACAGGCGGGCGGCTGGCCTGCCGCCTCTCACAGATGTCCTGGGGGTCTTTCTGATTACAACCCGGAGTCCATCTTCCGCTCTTTGGCTGGTAACGTGTATCATTATCCCCCGTCCGTGATCCTGGCGAAAGGCTGCCACCGCCTTATTCACAGCTATGCTTCCTCGCTCCAAGTCTAAGAATCTTTACCCTATACTTAATCATGGCGCTCATGCTGTCACGCTTCCACGGTTGGGAACGTACCTGTAGTGCCGATATTCACTTGCCAAAGAACAGCAGAAGGATGTCCCTCTGCTTACTAGCCGATGGCAGTGTATTTTTTTATTCACTTCACAAAAAAATTTTTTATCGTGCTTCCCCGGATCTGTTTTTCTTTTTTCCCTTTGCCGTATTCTTCTGCTGTGTATCGTTCTTCTGGCTTTCCTTCTGTTCTTTGGCTTCTTCCGGCGGCATTTTCATCACATGAAGTTCCCCGTTAAACAGGGTAAAAACTTCCGGTGACTGATATTTTTCTTTAAACTTTTCAATCTGCTCCGGTGTCAGCGAAGTAAAATCATCTTCTGTCAGTCCTACCACAAGGAATGTTCCGGCAATGGCATCATAGACCTGTCCACGGTCATCGTACAATGCACGATTTAACGGTAATCCTTCAAACTTTCCATTGCCGTTTAAAAGGATTCCAACCTCATCTTCAAACGGATAGGTCATTTCAATGTCACCACCTACCGCCTGCTGCAGATTCTCCAGCTCATTCGGGATATTCTTAACATAGGGTGCTTTCATCGGCTCGACTACCAGCACTGTCATCATATCTTCCTGCATTTCAGACACTTCTTTCTCATCCATCGTATCAATCCTCCTGTCTGTTCGTTCTGATAATCAGCCGATGACCCCCTTTTGTTTTATTCAAATTTCATGGACTTTTTAATCTTCTCCCGTAACCTCCGCAGTCTTGTATAAACCGTCTGCTCCGGCAGTTCCATGTGATGGCTGATCTCTTTTGGTGCATATCCCATCATCTTCAGGACAATCATCTGAAGAGTTTTCTTGTCAGTCGATAACAGGATCTGGAGCAGTTCCTCATTTTCCACGGTATCGAGCAGGGCTTCCACACTCTCTGGCTGAGACTCTCCTGATTCTTTTTCTTCCAGAAGCAATTCCATACAGTCCAGAAGCGCAGTCTGATGTTCCCGGAATCTCCGCTCTGCGTTAAAATCGTTCCAGTCATACTCCCGGAGCTTTCGGATCGTCTCTTCATCCACACCCTGCTCTCGCAGGAGCTTCTCTTCCTCTGATTTCCACTGGTTCCATCTATATTCTTCTCTTGCTTTATTGTAAGCCACTTTTATTTTCCTCCGATCTGAATTTTTGCGAAATCAAATCGGAGTGTGGCGGTGACCTAGCTCGTTCTTCCTGTCTACAGGAATGCCCGGCATCTCTGCTGTCTCCCTGCAAACACGGATCTCCTTTGTAATCATATCTTTACAAAGGCACAGTGTATCGGACGCACCTGTCAGCTAACGGTCAGAAAACTGTCAATTGACGGTCAGTTTTTATCACCTTCTTTCCAGAATAAATAAAATAAAACGAATAATCTTTTTACGGATCATTCGCCTTACTGCTGTTCGTTTTCTTTATTCAATTCAAATTTGTAACCTATATCCCTGACACTAACGATGCAATTTCCGGCACCATCTTCAACGATATTCAGCTTTTTTCTCAATCGCTTTACCAGACACCAGATGATATTTTTAATATCACCAATAGGATAATCTTTCCATATAATCTGATAAATTTGTTCATATGTATAGATTCTCATAGGAGCCGAAGCCAATAAGTACAGAAAATCATATTCTCTTTTATTGAGATTCAATTCGGTTTGACTCCAATATGCTTTATACAATTCTCTGAATATAAGCAATTTTCCTTCTCTGATGTTTAATTCTTTTTTCTTATCTTCTGCTTTTCTTGCCCATTCTAAATATCTTCGAGTTAACGAAAAAATATGCAGTTCTAATTCTTCTTTTCCAATGTTAATATCAAATACAGAATCTGCACCTGCATGTATAAGAGTCTTTTTATGCAGCAACGGATTTTCTGTTAAAGCAATAACCGGCGTATATGTGATTATTCTTATTGTTGAAATTATTTCTGCGGTAAGATCCAGAGAATCAGTACTGCCAATTACTATAATATCGAAATGAAATAAACTCAATTTCTTCAGGCACTCATAAACAGTGGATACATAGCATGATTTTATTTGTTTTTTGATTTCAATGTGCATATCCTTTTCCGTATAGAACAGGATACTATGGTCGTTATCACGCATATATATTTTCTTTCAGAAGTTATTCGTCAGTACACTATGCCTTTTCTTTAAAAAACATAATGTTGATCAATCTCAGCACATGATTATATGCCCAATTTACAGGAACACTTCCTAGAATCAAAACCATCAGTAAAGAAATCAGAAATAAACTTCCCACATTCAATAACAGCGGTATTTTTAAGATCTGGAAACTGTTCATTGCAATCTGCATCGGATAGTGGAAGAAATATATTCCCATTGTTCTTCGCCCGCTTCCAATAAAAGTAAGAAACAAATTTCTGTCAGGAATAATTGCAAGTAACGAAAATATCATTAAAAACGAGGCTAAATATGTAAATAACCGAATAAGCATTCCTTCCATCTCACTGATATTACTTGCCCTGTAGGAATGATTTCCCCTGAATATATCTACCGGAAGATTATTTCCCAGCATATATGCTGTCATCAGATACAGCAAAATCAGAGTCAGACTCATTAAAATCCATTTTCTCCTGAAGTTTCTTAATACTGTGATATATTGGTTTTTCCATAAATATCCAGCTACAAAAAACGGAAAAAACACAACTATTCTGGAAGCTGACAGGTATGTGGAAAATTCATTTCTTGTTCCGGCCCACAATGAAAATATAATACTTAGTGGAACAATAAATCTTATTCTTCCAAAAGCCTCTATGGTAAGTCTGTAAACAAATAGTGCCAATACATACCACATAACGGTTCCGGAAGGGCGCAAGATATCATAATCCATGTTATAACCAAGCCATACCTTGACTGCCCATGTAAAACTATATCCCAGAATATATGGAACCAACAGGTTCTGAATATTTTTCAGTACATTTTGTTTGCTTTTTGACAAAAATCCTGAAACAAAAATGAAAGCTGGCATATGAAAAATCGTGATAGCATACCACAACTGACGCACTGCCGGATTCACTTTTACAAGCTGAAATGCAATAATATGATTAAAGACTACCAGAAAGATCAAGATAACTTTTATATTATTGATCAGAAAAAAATATGGTACTCCATGTTCCTTTGATTTTATATTTTATTCACCCCCTAATATAGAATGATCGGATATCCACCATCAATCGCATTGTATATCACTTCTGCCTGATCGGGCGGCAGATTTATACATCCATGACTTCCGTTTGTTTTATATACGTCTCCTCCAAATTCAGGCTGCCAGTCCGCATCATGCAGTCCCTGTCCATATACAAACGGCATCCAGTATGTAACCGGAACTTCATATCCATAAATATCACTGGACAGTGTGAATGGACTTGCTTTGTAAGCAATCGCATAAGCACCTGTATAAGTTGCACGGTCTTCTGTTGGAAGTCCGCTGATTATGTCTGTGTCTGTCACAAGTACTCCGTTTTTATACAGCCAGAGATGCTGCTGTTCCAGACTGACTTCTATATAGCTTCCATTCAGATCATCTGTTCCATTTCGTGACAGACCTTCTTTTTCATAAATTGGTGAACGCTGAATGGTTGTTCCGCTTTGCAGATCTGCGCAAAGCTGTTCGAATTCAGCATCCTGGTCAATGCGGAAGCCATACTCATTATTACTTATTGTTACAGTCTGACCATTGGATGTATAGAAAGATCTTGGCACATATATTGTGTTGTATTTACTTGCCAGACTTTCTATATACGCTCTGACTTTATCAGAGTCAATTTCAACTTTATCCCCTGAAATGACCATCCAGGAATTGATCGTTGCAGAATCAATTGTTTCTGTTACATCACCAAACAGATACGTAATTGAAGTATTATTATATTTTTCTATATTCGTGTTTAGTTCTGATAAACGACTGAGCAGTTCTTCAGATGATGCCGTAACAGCAGCCTGACTGTATGTATTTTCATTTATATCTACAGAAATCGCCTTTCTGAAAAAATCCTCTTCCAGATTTCTTTGGATACAATCGGATGTGTACTGCAATAATCGGTTTGGATCAATCTGATTGCCCTGCACTGCATCAACAATAATAAATTTTTTGCTTGTATCGTCATATTTTATATAGGCATCTTCAGAATTGATTCGCTCTGTATCTGCTGTAAAATGCTCCGCTGAGAGTGTCTCAGATAATCGGTTATCATCCCTGACAACTTCATATGGAATTTTCCAATCTTCTCTGGGCTCAAATATTGTTCTTTTCTTCCATATTTCTTTCTTCAGTTTAAACAGTTCTGTTTCTAATGTCTGTGTATTAAGCGAATATCCCAATTCTCTTAATGAAACCGTATAAACACTCTTTCCATTCTCATAAAAAGAAACCGTTTTATCTTCAAAAGCCGTATTTATTTTTTCTGTTGCCTGATCCGGTGTGAGACGGGATACATTCTGTCCATAGACAAATGTTTTACAGCCCATTGTCTGTGTATCTGTTACGATCTCGTATGCGACAAATCCCACGGTCAAAACGATCATCAGCAGGATGCTTATAGATAAAATGAATTTTAACTTCTGCTTCCGCTTCCCTTTTCTGTTTGTTAGTTGTCTTTGTTCTCCTCTCTTCTTTCGTTCACTCATTTTCAATGCTCCTTTTATCTCCCCATATTTTAATTTCATACTGCTATTTCGGTAATTCTATAGAAAAAACAGTCCCGTTTGTTTCATCACTGGATGCCCATATTCGTCCATTATGCCTTTCCACAATAGCTTTTGTAATAGAAAGACCAATGCCCATTCCTCCAGTCTTTGTGTTTCTGGATTTATCAACTCTGTAAAACCGTTCAAACAGATGTTCTAAAGCATCTTCCGGTATGATATTTCCTTTATTCTGAACCTGAATCAGGACTGAATCCGTCATCTGTTTATAAATAATGCGTATACTGCTTCCGGTTTCTGCATATTTGATTGCATTTGCTACCAGGTTTGTCATACACTGCTGAATTCTCTGACGGTCTCCACACAACATATCTCCCGACCTGGTACATAGTGTCAGTTTCAGATTTTTTTCCTGTAGTTTCGGTTCAAAGTTCCAGCATAATTTTTCACACAAGTTGCTAAAATCAAATGATTCCAAACGCAGCGGTTCTCTTTGATTTTCCAGTACATATAATTCCTGCAGCTGACGGACAATATGGATCAGTCGCAGAATTTCCTCATAACAGCTCTCCAATCGTTCAGTTGTCGGTTCCCATATTCCATCCAGCATCGCTTCCAGATGCAGCTGCAGGTTGGTTAACGGTGTCCGAAGCTCATGAGCCACATCTGATGAAATCTGACGTTTTTGTATTTCTTCTTTTTCCAAAGCGGCAGACATTTCGTTAATTGCAGTTATTAAACTCTGCGTTTCTTCTATGGAGCTCTTTTCCTGAATCTGTACCCCGAATTTTCCTTTTGAAATCTCAGCCGCAGATCTGGTAACATCAGAGATTGGTTTTGTCAGTTTTTTTGACATAATAACACCAAGTATAACTGCTACAAAAATAAATATACCGGACAGTAAAATCAGAAATCGATTCAATGTTCCCAAAAGTCGGATTTCTCCATCTGTATAAGAATACGGTCCATAATATCCGATTGTCAGTTTTCCGGTCTGAACTCCATCTAATTCAAGCAAATATTCTTTTTCCTGATAGGAACCTTCAAATTTAATATAACGACTGTGCATATTACTTTCTGCATGTTGAAGTGTAAGCTGACATTCCTCTTCCTTATGTGTCCGGATATCCCAGTCTAATTCACCATCCAGCGTCTGAAGCCGTACCAAAAGGCCATTTTGTAAAGCTGCATTTCCAATAATTTCAACCCCTGTCGTTTCATATTTTTGTTTGTCTTTCTGATAAACTTCTTTCATTTGTTCAACGACAGTACGCATTTTTTCATCAAGCTGTTCTTTTGCATATCCGCTGAACACATTTTCCATGGAAACTGTATAAAATAGCGCCAGAGATAAAATAATAACAATGGAAATAAAAGAATACGAAAATATAAGCCTGCCTTTTATTGTTTTCATCTTTGCTCCTTATGGTACAAATTTATATCCAACACCATATATCGTAACAATATATTGTGGTGATTTTGGATCTGGTTCAATTTTCTGTCTGAGATATTTTATATAAGTATCAACACTTCTGTCATATCCATCAAATTCATCTTTCAAAGCAAAATCAATAATTTGCTCTCTCGTGAATGCACGTCCCGGTGATTTTACCAGCAATTCAAAAATATTGTATTCCGTAGGTGTAAGATGAAGTTCTTCATTATTCTTTTTTATACTGTGTGCCTGAAAATTAACATCTAAATAATCAGTTCCAATTTTCAATATTTCCGGCTGGCTTCTTTCCACCCGTCTTAATACTGCCTCCACCCTTGCAATAACATTTCTGGGACTGAATGGCTTTACAATATAGTCATCTGCACCGCATTGCAGTCCTGCGATCATGTCACTTTCATCCACTCTTGCAGTAAGCATAATAATCGGAATATCTTTTTTCTGATGGATAACCTGGCACACTTCTTCTCCCATAATATCTGGCAGCATTAAATCAAGCAGAATCAGATCTGGTGTCTCTGTTTCTGCCAGCTTTATGGCATTTCTTCCATCATAGGCGACAACGGTCAGATATCCGGCTTTTTCCAGATAAGCCTGAAGTACCTCTGTGATTTTTTTCTCGTCATCTACAATTAATATTTTTTTTGATTGTTTCATAAGTTCACCTTCCGTATATTTTTTATTTCACTTTAACGTTCTGTATTCTTGCATGGTAATCCTGTCATCCAGAATTTTAAGAATGATACCGGAAGCATATATGATTCTTTCCATATTTTTCTTTAATGCTCCTATCGTAAGGATATTCGTTTCTTTTTCAAAATCCACAAATTCTACACCATATATTTTTCGGATTTCCACACAGATCATTTGTGCAGATGTTCCGACTGGTAAATATAACAAGAAAAACCTTTTTTCCATTTTTCACACCCATTCATTAACACTCGAAAAACAGTGCATTTATAATTCGTTTTTTTGCCAAATGCACTGTTTCTCTATTTTATTCTGTCACAGAAATATTCCCGGATAATGCAGAATCATATAATTTCAGATCTACATTTCCATCCGCTGAATCGACAATATACATTTTCACAAGTGGAAGTATTTTATCCATTGTTTCCAGTAAAAGTCTGTATTTCGTTGTATCTTCCGAATATATTTTTGAATTATTTTTATATTCTGTCAGCATACTTAAAAACTTCTCAGTATCACCAGTTGCTTTTGCAATCTGTTCTTCTTTATATGCTTCCGCATTAGATATCAATGCACTTGCGTCCGCTCTGGCCTGAGGAATCAGACTGTTATAATATCCATTTGCTTCATTGATAGCTGTTTCTTTTTCTTCTTTTGCAGTTGTTACATCCAGAAATGCTGCTGATACTGTATCCGGCGGTACAATTTCCTGAATATTAAATGCTGTGATCTGAATTCCCGTATCATACCTGTTCAGTTCTTCCTGTGCAAATTTCAGTATCTCATTCTGTGCAGCAGTCTTTTCTGTACTTAAAATATCATCAACCGCTGTATTTGCCATCAGCCTGACAAGTGCTGCCTCGACACTGTATCTTACCAGCTGTTCATTATTTCCATTTACATTATAAAGAAATTTTGCTGCATCACTGACTTTATAATGAACAATTGCCTGTGTCGTTATAATATTTTCATCTCCTGTTAAAAGCTGAATCGCCTGTGGTTCTTCATCTGGCTGGTGAATATGTTCCGGCAGTGACATTCCAACATCTGCTCTTCGAACTTCTGAGACATTAACCTTCTGTACTTCATCTATTGGCCATGGAAGCCTGTAATGCAGACCTTCTCCTACAGACTGGCTGCTGATACTGCCAAATCTTCTTACAACAGCCTGTTCACCTGGATTTACTATATAAATTCCTGTCAGAAAATAGATTGCGACAATAGAAATCCCCATAATACCAATTATCTTTTTAGGATTAATATGTCCGAATGCACCCTTAAGATCTTTTACCACTTCATTTTCATGCGGCATTTTAATTTTCTTTAATCTGGAGCAGAATCTCTTTTTCTCAGGTTTTTGTGTTTCATCACTTTTTGAGGTGGATTTTATTCTTTTTAATGGTATTTTCATTCAGCATTCTCTCCTTCCGCCCCATCTGTGCTTCCACTTAAATATTTTAGTATCTCTGCTGTTGACGGCAAAATCAGTGTTGTGTTACCATCTATTGTTTTCTCATAAGTTTCCAGTGTACGGATAAATTCATAAAACTCAGGATCTTTTTGGTATGCTTCTCCATAAATCCGAATGGCCTCCGCATCACCTTCACCTTTAATCTGCTGTTCCTGCTGATATGCCTCCGCAAGAATCAGCTTTTGTTCTTTTTCTGCATCAGCACGTATTTTAGCTGCCTCTTCACTTCCTTCTGCTCTGTATTTCTGCGCCATCTGCTCACGTTCAGCACTCATTCTGTCATAAACACTCTGCTTGTTGGCTTCTGGAAAATTTAATACACGAATCTGTGCATCCACAACTTCAATGCCATATTCTGCTGCTTTTTCTTTGGCATAGGTAACAGCATCTGTTATCACCGTATCAAGCTGCAGTTCTTCTGCATTGGTATTTACCAGCTGGTCCAGATTGTACTTGCCAAGCTGGACACCCAGACTGGAAGAGAAAACATCTGTAAGTCTGGCTTCTGCTCCGATCTGATCTTTCACCGTTTTCAGATACAAAACAGGATCTGTTATTTTCCATGCTCCATAATAATCTAATGACACGCTTTTCTTATCTAATGTCAGAAGTTCTATGGAATTAGTCTGATATACCTGAACTCTCTTATCCAGCTTCTGCACAGACTGAACCGGATCTGGAAGTTTTACTTTCAGTCCAGGATTTTCACTTACATTTACAGGATTTCCGAATTGCGTTACAACTGCATATTCAGTTACATCCACTTTATATACCATTAAAGTTGCCACAAAAAGAATTGCTATAAGCCCCGTTCCGATTACTACTTGTTTAGGTATTTTTCTCAATTTGCATTATCCTCCTGGTTTCCTGAATTTGTATTATTTCCAATCCAAAGTTCTGCATTATTCACATTTACATCCGCACCAAGCAGAAGTTTCTGTGCATCCGGAAGTACTTTTTCCATCGCTTCCAGATATAAACGGAACTTTGTTACTTTTTTCGATTTAGAGTACGCATTTTCTTTTTGGGCAAATAAAGCAGCATCTCCTTTGGCTGTCTGAATTTTATCTTCTTTATAACTTTCAGCCTCTGACACAATCTTATATGCATCAGCATTTGCCTGTGGTACTATCGTATTTTTATAAGACAGTGCTTCATTTATGTAAATGCTCTTATCCTGCCTTGCAGTCGCAAGATCCTGAAAACTGGATAATACACTTTCAGGTGGATCAGCCTGGATAAGCTGAACATTCACAATCTCGATTCCTGAGTCACTCTTGTTTAATGTCTGACTGAGTGAATTCCTGGCAGCAGTTTCCATCTGTTCTTTACCATCTGTTAAAATATCATCTATTTTACTGGTTCCGACAATCTGGCGAATACTTGTTGACGCAGCTGACTGTATCAGGGTATCTATATTATTCACATTTAGTAAATATGCCGTTGCATCATTAATTCGATAATGCACTGATAAATTTATATTTACCAGATTGGTATCTCCTGTAAGCAGTTCCTGAACGCCTGTTTCAACTCTCTGAACTTCACCTGTATTTACGATTGAAACTTCTTCAATTGGACTGGGTAGTCTGTAATGAATGCCAGGTGAAACATCCCTGGTAATTCTTCCAAATCTTCTGACTACACCTTCCTCATCCAGTTTTATGGTATAGATTCCAGATAACAAATATGAAATGAGCATTACAGCACACATACCTGCTGCCATCTTTTTATTTTCATGAAATCCATGATTATGATGTCCATGTTCTTCCACCGCATCCGGGTGCATCAATGCCCGAATATTTTCGGTTAAAATTTCATATCCGGAAATCATCAGAAGAACCATTGCTACAATAGCTGCCAGTTTATCCAGATCCGGCATTCCAAACAAAGAACCAACTACGCCCACTAACACGGCAATCCCACAATACATATCCATTTTGGAATGGTATCCATCTGCTTTAAGACTTTCCGATCCGGTCTGCTCGCCAACATAAATCTTGTACCGTGCCATAAAATAATTAATCACAACACCGACAAAAGCTCCGGCTGCAACAAACGGAACATATTTTAATTCTGTCTGTTCTCCACTGAGTGCATCAGATAAAATCTCAATTCCCATATAAAAAATGAATATTGATACAAAAATTGCCAGGATATGTTCCATTTTTCTTGATATATTTCTTGCTTTTTCTCCACAGAATCTTGCAATCATAAGTCCTGCAAATACAACACTTGTTACAAATAAATCGGTGAAAGAATGGTATGCATTTGCCGCAAGACCAATACTCCCCGAAATATCTGCGAGAAAGAATCTCAGGATAATCAAAATGATATTTGCAATGATTGTCACTAAAATTGTTTTTTCTTTTCTTCCCATCATTAATTACTCCTATGTCTCTGTTAGCATCTTTTTCAGGGTTCTGTCATAAATCTTTAGATCCGCATCATTTAGGATCTGTTGTGATAACTCTTCTGAGAGTTTATCATGTGCCTGTTCATTTAAATGACTTTTTATTGCATCTGACAGTTCCTCTAATGGTTTTAACTCTTCTGCAGATTTGCTTCTTACCAGCAAAATATAAAAAGCATTCTGGTATTCGATCACATTACTGAATTCATTTTCATTTAAAGAAAACGCTGCTTCAGCAAGTGGTTCAGCCAAATGATTTTTGTAGATTTGGCCCGTTATCTGTCCACCATTCTCAGCTGAAGTATCTTCAGAATATTGTTTTGCCACTTCAGCAAAATCTTTACCTTCTTTTAATAACCCATATGCTTCTTCGGCAGAAGTCTTTGCCTGCCCTTTCTTTTCGCCATTTTCTCCCTGACTGATCCAGATCAGACTCAGCTCTACAGAGGCCGGTGTCACCAGAGATTCTTTATTCTCTTCGTAATACTGTTTGATCTCTTCCTCTGTAGGTTCATCCAGATTTGTATCTACTGTTTCCTGGTGCATCACCTGATAAAGATACTGAACCTGAAGTTCTTCAAAACTGTGGCTGTTTTCTCCATCATCCGCACCATCAGTACTTTTTTCCAATAACAATTCTTTGGCAATCATCTGTTCTACCAGTTTCTTTTTTTCCTCAAAAGTAGAAAATTTGGAACGATATTCTTCTGATAATTCCTGAAATTCTTTATAAAAGTCACCCAGTGTATAACGTCTGCTGTGAACCACAAATAAAGTGTCATTTTTTCTTGTTGTATATTCTTTATCTATATTTTCCTGTAACAAAATGTTCTCAATTTCTTTTGTTACCTCGGATAATTTTTTTACCCCTCCTTCTTTTTTCTGATTTACTTTTATGATACTAATACTTCCATCTTCATTTTCTATCGGTTCGCTGATTTCACCTTCTTTCATAGTGGCAATTGTTTTTCCCAGTTCTGTATCCGAAGACAGGTCTATCGAATTTTTGAATACCTTCTTATCTTTGCCAAAAGAACCTGCTATATTTTCGAGACTTTCTCCGGAACGTATTTTTCTTACTGCTTCTGTAGCAGTATCCATCTTTCCGTCCGCAATTTTTATTTCGCTGTAATCCGCAGAAGCAGACGTTTGATATTTTTCTTTATTCTGTTCATAGTAATCAGAGATTTCTTCTTTTGTTGGTGTATTAACTTCCAATACGTCATAATTCACCTGTAATCCTGATGTTTTTTTCAACTCCTCAAAGTATGTTTCAAAAAAACTTCCATCTTTTTCAGAGGCAAGTGTCTTTCTGATTTCTTCTTCTGACTCATCCAGGCTTTTTCCTTTGAATTTATCCTGATTTTCTGAATAGTACTGCTGAACTTCTGTCTTGGAAATTGACTCAGGAGATACATTTTCTTCATGAAGCTGCGACATATACTGTTCAACTGTTGCATCGTTCAACAGATCTTCCATATTATGCTGAACTTCTTCCCTGCCAGTGATTCCCTTTTCTTTGGCCCAGTTTAAAATCATTTGTTCAGAAGCCATTTTAGATACCATTTCCTGATATCCTTCTAATGAATCTACAGGATGTACTTCGCACTCTTCCGTTGCATCACACTTTGAATGGTCATAACCATGTGTTGGGCATAGCATATGCTCTCTTTCTTTTGCACCTTCTACGGCAATAAAATTTTTTAGTTCTTCTATTGTTATTTTCTGCTCATTATAAGTTGCGACAACATCCGGAGCCGGTGGCTTTGGCTCCTGTAACACTGGCAGGCTGTGATATATGCCCAGTGCCGCCCCGCCCAGAGCCATTGCTCCAAATACCCCCAGTGGCCATCTCCTTCTGGTACGTCGTTCTGGTACAACCATTACCTCATGTTCTGGTTCTGACTCTTCCTCCTCGACGGATTCCATCATTTCACCATGCCCCGGCACTTCTTCCTGCTTATCTTTAGTTTTTTTCTCCTTTTTCGTATTTTTAAATCCCATAGCATGTAAAAAGTCCGACAGCACTGTTTCTGATTCTATCTCGTTATTCAGATCACCATCCTTTCCCTTTTGTTCCAGTTCATTTTCATCATCCTGTACCCGCGGTATTTTGTCATTTTCTGCCATTTTACATTCTCCTGAAATGCCTAAATATTTTGCAGGCACAGTATAAAGAAAAGTTATGGGAAAATTATGGGGATTTACAGAAAAAGTGGCAGCCTGCGCTGCCACTCCCTTTGTCGGATCACCATATATTCTATAATTCACATATATGTTCCAGACCTGTATCAATAATCAGGCGAACATGTTTATCTGCAAGACTGTAAAATATCAGTTTTCCTTCCCGTCTCCTCTTTATTAAGCGGTGTGCTTTTAGAATATTTAACTGATGCGATACGGATGATTCTGACATATCTAGTTCTTTGGCAAGACAATTTACACATGTTTCTTTTTCGTGGAGGGCAAGTAAAATCCTGATTCGTGAAGTATTTCCAAAAATTTTAAACAGTTCTGCTACAGAATACAGTTCATTTTCATTCAAATATGAAATCCCCCAGTTATCCAATATATTCTACAAATTCTTAACATGTAAGGTTCTGATTGCATTTAAAATTGCAAGAACCATTACTCCCACATCTGCAAAAATCGCAAACCACATATTCGCAATACCTAATGCGCCAAGAATCAGGCAGGCAAATTTTACTACTAAAGCAAAAACAATGTTCTGATATACGATTCCAAGACATTTTCTTGAAATTCTGATTGCTTTTGCGATCTTGATCGGATCATCATCCATTAAAACAACATCTGCAGCCTCAATGGCAGCATCACTTCCCATTGCTCCCATTGCAACTCCTATGTCGGCTCTGGAAAGTACCGGAGCATCGTTGATGCCATCACCAACAAATGCAACCTTTCCCTTTGTTCCTTTTCTGGATTCCAGAATTTTCTCAACTTCGTCAACTTTGTCTCCTGGCAGAAGTTCACTGTGTACTTCATCAACCCCAAGATTTGCAGCCACCTGATCTGCCACTCGTTTTGCATCTCCGGTAAGCATGATTGTCTTTTCAACACCTGCTTTTTTCAGAGCCTTAATCGCATCTTTTGCATGTGGTTTTTCCACATCCGAAATTACAATGTGACCAGCATAACTTCCATTTACTGCAATGTGGATTATGGTACCTACACTATGGCAGTCTGAATAAGAAATACCCAGTTTTTTCATCAATTTGCTGTTTCCGGCTGCAACAGATGTTCCATCTACCTTTGCCAGAATACCATGACCGCTGATTTCCTGTATATCACTGACACGGTTCCTGTCAATTTCTTTTCCATATGCGCGCTGCAGACTCTTGCTGATCGGATGGGAAGAAGAGCTTTCTGCCAGTGCTGCATACTCCAGAAGCTTTGCTTCTTCCATTGTGTTATGATGAACGCCGTTTACTTCAAATACACCCTGTGTCAAAGTACCTGTCTTATCAAATACTACAACCTTTGTTTTTGACAGAGTTTCCAGATAATTAGAACCTTTTACCAGGATTCCTTCATGGCTTGCACCACCAATTCCGGCAAAGAAACTTAACGGAATGCTGATTACAAGCGCACATGGACAGCTAATTACAAGGAAGGTTAATGCTCTGTAAATCCAGGAACCCCATTGTGCCGGAAGTCCCATGAACAGACTTCGAACAACCGGCGGTAAAATTGCCAGTGCCAGTGCTGCGATACAAACTGCAGGGGTATATACCTTTGCAAATTTTGAAATAAAATCTTCTGATTTTGATTTTCTGGAACTGGAATTTTCTACAAGCTCCAGAATCTTTGATACGGTAGATTCTCCAAACTCTTTTGTTGTTCGAATCTTAAGGACACCCGTCATATTGATACATCCACTGATCACTTCATCTCCGATATTTGCTTCTCTTGGGAGGCTTTCACCCGTCAGAGCGCTGGTATTCAGTGAAGAATTTCCCTCTGTTATGATTCCATCCAGCGGAACTTTTTCGCCCGGCTGGACAACAATAATACTGCCAATTTCCACTTCATCCGGATCTACTTTTTCCAGTTTTCCGTCTTTTTCAATATTCGCATAATCCGGACGGATATCCATCAGCGCACTGATGTTGCGACGGCTTTTTCCAACGGCATAGCTCTGAAACAATTCACCGATCTGATAAAATAACATAACAGCAATCGCTTCATTATAATCACCGCTTTTTTCATAAATAGCCAGTGCGATCGCACCTACCGTTGCCACTGCCATCAGAAAGTTTTCATCAAAGATCTGTCCATTAATGATTCCTTTTATCGCTTTTCTTAAAATGTCATATCCAATGATCAGATATGTGGCCATATAAAGTGCCATCCTCGGCAAGCCACTAATCGGAGCCAATGAAAGTCCGATTAACATTGCTGTGGCTATTAAAATTCTGATCAGCATAGTTTTCTGTTTTTTTGTCATAATGTTGTCCCACCTTTTTATTGAACATATGATTATTTTTTCATATATTATTTGAAATATACGCCCCAAAATATATCCTATTCCGGGGCGATTTGGTTTTATAGTCTTTATTAACTTTCAGGAACAAGGGAAACTTTTATCTATCAGATAAACACTTCACAGTCAGGTTCTACTTTTTTGCAGGCTTTCACAACACTTGCCATAACTGTTTTCGGTTCCTGCCCTTCTTCAAATTCTACGATCATTTTCTGTGTCATAAAATTAACCGTTGCATTTGCAACTCCGGCAGTTTTCTTTGCTGCATCTTCCATCAGGTTTGCACAGTTTGCACAGTCTACTTCAATCTTATATGTTTTCTTCATAAATAGAAAACTCCTTTCTTTTATTCAAGTATTAAGCACTTGTTTATTTGTTATGATTGTAGTATAATCGCATCATAAAGGAGTGTCAACACACTTTGGTTTTCTTCTTCCAAACAGAACCAAACATCTTCCAAATGGAACAATCTCAAAAGAAAAGGAGCCTGATTATGACATCTGAATTTCATTTACCCCATAACCATGAGGAAAAAAATGTGGAAGAACTTCTTCCTCAGCTTTCTAATGCAGAAAACTTTGGAGCTGCTGCCGATATCTTTAAACTTCTCGGAGACACCAGCCGTTTACGTATCTTCTGGCTGCTATGTCACTGTGAAGAATGTGTCCTCAATATTTCTACATTGATGGGTATGACAAGCCCGGCGGTATCTCATCATCTGCGTCTTTTAAAATCAAACGGTCTTGTAACCAGCCGGCGAAATGGAAAGGAAGTCTGCTATAAAGCATCCGATACAGAACAGAGCCGCCTGCTGCATCTGAGTATTGAAAAAACACTTGAAATAACCTGTCCATCCAATACACGCTAAAGAAAAGAGGTTTCAATTTATGGCTGTATATGATCAGAATTTAATTTCACAGGAATTACAGGATATTCCATATGGAAATATAAGGATTGTAGGAAAATCATCTTTAAATACAGATATCTTTCCACAAAAAATAAATTTTCAATCCAAAATAAATGGCACAGGAAAAGCAACCATTCTTCCACTCTTCCCCGGATGTTTTATGACTTTTTTTACTTTCCGGGCAACCAGTCTTTCCGGATATCATCCGGCATATGAAGCTCTGATCCAGATTGATTTTTGTCAATATGGACGTTTAGAATGGGAACTGGAGCATTCCAGCCATATTTATCTTGGCAGCGGGGATCTGTCTGTTCATCGTATGGATAACTGTGTACACTCTACTCTTTGTTTTCCTTTAGGTTACTACAAAGGTATCTCCCTGTTCATAGCTCCAGAATATCTGGAACATACACTTTCTGAATATTCATTAAAAAAAGGTATTTCTGATCTGTCCTGGATTACTGATCTTTGCTATGATAAAAATTTCTCTGTCTTTTCAGGAAATGAGCAGATCGGACATCTTTTTTTCGGTATTGATAAAATATCTTCTAAAATCCAGAACGATATATGCAAGTTAAAAGTTCTGGAACTTTTTTTATACCTAAGCACACTCCCTGATTCCCATGCAAAAACACCTTCCTCCTATCCGTCCGAGCAAACGGAACTGATCAAAAAAATACATGAATATATGATGCAGAACCTTGGAGAACGAATCACAATCGACCAATTATCCAAACAGTTTCTTGTCAATACCTCAACATTAAAAGAGGTATTCAAGGCAGTATATGGTGGTTCCATTGCCGCACATATGAAAGAACATAGATTTAAAGAAGCTGCCAGATTGCTTAAAGAAACAAATGACAGTGTCTCCCAGATTGCCAAATGTGTTGGATACGAAAGCCAAAGTAAATTTTCTATTGCTTTTAAAGAAATATTTCATGTATCGCCATCTGAATATCGGAAAAGGTAAATATCATTCAGACTCTTTAAACAGTCATTGACATCTTCTACTTCAGATGGTATTATCGCTAATAGTTGAACAACTATTCAACTTAATACAAAGAGGTTTTATCATGAATAAATATTATCCAGATATCGACAGGTGTGATTGTTCCAGCATTCACGAAAATGTTGTTTCAGCAGTCCGTCAAAATATGGGGGACGAAGATAAGTTTTTAGATTTAGCAGATACTTTTAAAATTTTCAGCGACTCTACAAGAGTAAAAATATTATATGCATTAATGCAGGCAGAAATGTGCGTATGCGATATTTCCGTATTACTTGGAATGTCTAAATCCTCAGTCTCTCATCAATTGCGTATCTTAAAACAATCAAATTTGGTTAAATATCGAAAGGCAGGAAGAGTTGTTTACTATTCTCTGGCTGATGAACATGTAAAATCAATTTTTAACGAAGGCATGATTCATGTATGTGAACAACCCCGATGACAGGGATTATGTTGTATATATTTTATATGCAGCATATCCCTTACTTTACCGCTTAATAGTTGAATAATTGAACAACTATAGTCAAAATAGTAATCACATAATTGGGAGGAAAAAGATGTATAATCAAAATCAGTCATATCAAAAATTAGAACAAAATTTAATTGATGTCATTTTAGAAGAACAGGCCAAACTTGGATACAGAAAAGAGGCAATCCAGTTATATTATCCGCTTGGCTCATTAAATCATTTTTTCAACAGCAGTGATTCTGCAGATAACATGGAAAAGAGGCTTAATAATTTTCCTGCTTTTGTAGCCAACAGGTTCGGAATTATCAGATTCTCTCACGAAGGTGACCGCTTCTGTTTTTATCTTGCACCGGAGGCATCGGAATACGTCCATCAGAACAAGGGAGAAAATGTATTTATATTTGAACTTGTAGGGCTGTTGCAAGAAGAAACTACAACGCTCAACAGTGTTATTACTTTTTTTAGAAAATGGGACAGCAACTGCATTGTAAAAGAAATGGATAATGGCGAATTTGATGTCCTTATTATGTTTATTGACAGAGATGATCCTTATTATTACTGCTTTAAAGACGAAGGATGCCATGTCATATATCACAGATTTCTTCCGGCAGATTATGCGGATTTTGGATTTTGAAATTTATGAAATATCTATCTATTTTCTGATTTCCCATATTTTTACCACATTATTATTTTATTCTTATCCCTGCAAGTTCAAAAGATGCCGTTTAAACCTCCGGGTACCCAATTTTTTAAACGGCATCGTCTAACAACAATTCTGTTATAGCAGATTTATATAGATATCTCCCCTTTTCCAGACAGGCATATAATAATGCTTTGTCTGGAAATTTGGTTTTAAGCAAAGAAATCTTATAATATGGCTATCAATTAATCAGCCCATAACCCATAATTGTATTGTCATTTATATTATAATTTCTCTGGGCAACCATATTGCTGGTGTTTCCTTCTACTGTATAAATGACATTTTCCTCTGTTTTCTCCACGATTCCCACATGGTCTGAGGTTCCGTCCCCATTCCAGTCAAAAAAGATCAGGGTTCCAGGTGCTGGCGAGTATCCCCGGCTCTTCCATTTTCCCTTACTCTGGAACCAAGCAATTCCATCATCGCACAGGGAAAACTTCGGCATCTTGCCGCTCTCGATCAGTCCGGTCTGATCTCCACACCAGCTGGCAAAGCAGGCGCACCATGCCACATGACTGTCAAATCCATACCACGACCAGAACTTCTGGCCTCCTTCGTTTCCAAGCTGGGTAAGTGCCACGGATACGATCTGGCCGTTACCTCCAAACAGGCCGGCAAACAAGCCACCACTGGAATAATACCGCAGGACATGTGGAACGTACTCTGGATCTCCATAAGCACTCCACCCATGCGAAGCTGCCTGCTCATTAGAAAACTGCAGGGCATTTTCTGCACTGTAGCCGCCATACTTCCGTATTGCCCACGTTATGTATCCGTTGCCGTAGTTATATCCTTGCAGGGACAGTTTCAGCTTATCCATATCCTGTGGACTGGTGCATCCGGCTTCCTTCAGGCAGTCCGCATAATACTGGATTCCTACCTGTATGGAATAATCTGCATCCTGGATGGCATTGGGGCTGTTAGAGTACCGGGTGTTGTATGGGCACTCACTGCTCTGCATGGGATCGGTTCCCCGGCCGCCGGATTCCTGCATCATGATCGCCTGTATCACGGAAACGTATTCGGGGATTCCATATTGGTTGGCATATTTCTGGATGGTTGCAGTGTAGGAAAGGACTTCCTGGCTGAGTGCTTCGTTGCTCTCTGAGCTTCCAGAGAACGCCGCACCGCCTATGATTCCGACTATGATGACCAATAAAAGAACGATCACTGCTCCGGCGGCTCCCAGTGCAGCCACCATGGACTGTACGGTTTTCGCTGCCGCTTCCACGGCGGCCCTGGCTGCCTTGAAGGTATTCTCCCCTGCCCTTGCCGTTTTCTGTATCCGGCGGACTCCCTCGGAAGTCTGCATGGCTGCTTTCTTGGCTGCCTGTTTCGCTGCCCTTCGTTCCATCTGCTTCTGCATCCGGACGGTCAGGGCATTGGAACTGGCTGCCCGGATTTTCTGCTCTGGCTGGACGCTGATCTTCGCAGACTGGGGAGCTGTCTTAATGGTACGCTTCTGCATGGTTTTTGGCTCCGGCTGTTTCCTTGGTTTTTCCTTGATCCGAATGGTTTCCGGCTGTTTCTGTCGGATGGCGGTCTGCCTTACTGTATCTTTTGCGTCCTTCTTCCGGCTCTGTTCTCGGATGGAGAACTGCTTCATTTCTGCTATCTCCTGCCCGTTCTGGATTCTCGGTGTCTCCCTGGCTGCACGGATCTTCTGTTCTTTTGTTTTGACGGCATCTGAAACCGCCTTTTGCCGCTGGGCTTTCTGGATCTGTACTTCCCGGATCTGTGCTTCCTGAGCTTCCCGACTTTTGATTTTCCCGTTTGCAGCCGCCTGTTCCCGGCTCTTCTGCCTGGGTGTGTCTCTGCTGGCAGAATCGGCAGCCTGCGTGTCCCCTGTTCCTCTGGCGGCTTCTTTCTCCGCTTCTTTTTCTGCTTCTTTTTTGCCAGCGGCTCTCTGTTTGATCTTCTCGTAGGAAGTCTGTGCTGCTGTCTTTCCGGCTCCGGTTACGGTTCTGCCTGTCTTTCTTGCAGCCCATTCCTCTGCGGATGTGACTTTCCCACTGGCATATTCGGATGGGGATTGTTCTCCCATATCATTGTCCCTGGCATTTGCGATGGTCTGGGATTTTTCCTTGCTCTCCAGTATTGCCGTCCGCATCAGCTCCTTGGGGATTCTGGAGGCAGGATTTTTGGTCTTTGGTTTTGTTGTGACTTCTTTGGTTTTGATATCCTTCATCTCTCACCTCCAGTCCCGGCTTGTACCGCTCTTACGCTTCGCCCGGCTTGGTCGTCATCAGGCGGTACAGTTTTGTATTTCTTGGAAACGAATTTTCAAACGGCACCAGATTCCCGGAACAGCGGATCAGTCCATGTCCGGCACCCACATTGGTGATGTAGGATAACTGGTTGTCTGAAATATTCAGAAGTGCCGCCAGCTCGTCCCGGTCGGTGGTGGCCTGATTCAAAAGAATCAGGAATTCACTGTTTGCCAGCATCAGACGGGCCGTATCAGATTTCAGAAGTTCCTCTACGTTCTGGGTAAGCCCGGTTACAAATCCGGAATACTTACGGATACGCTTGTACAGACGGTAGAAAAAGTCCGCACTGTATTCGTAACGGAACAGCAGATAAAACTCATCTGCAAAGATCCATGTCGTTTTTTCCTTCTTCCAGTTCTGGATCACACGGTTGAAAATCGAATCCAGCGTGACCAGCATGCCAAGGGGCATCAGCTGTTCGCCCAGCTCCCGGATGTCATAGTCGATGATACGGCTCTTCGTGTTGACATTGGTTTCCTGGGCAAAGGTGTTCAGACTGCCATTGATAAACAGTTCCGAAGACAGGGCCAGCCCTCTGGCTTCTTCCTCCGGCTGAAGCATGAGCTGTCGGTATAAATCCTTCAAGGTCGGCACCTGCCCTTTGTAACCGCCCCTCATATAATCCCGGTACACATCGGCAGTGCAGCGGTCGAGGATGGATTTCTCCTTTGCCGAAAGGTTTCCGGCTCCGACAAGCTGCTCAAACAGGGACAGGATAAATTCCGACTTCTCAATCAGAGGGTTTCGGTCATTGCCATAGGCAGAGTCCATGTCCAGTGCATTCAGATGGGTATCCGAGGTTGCCGAGATCCGGATAACCTCTCCGTTTAAGGCTTCCACAAGAGAAGCAAACTCTGACTCCGGATCGAGGATGAGGATGTCATCTTCTGTGGAAAGGGCAAGGTCTACGATTTCCTCTTTTGCCGAGAAGCTCTTGCCAGAGCCGCTGACACCCAGTCGGAACGAGTTGCCGTTTAACAACTTCCTTCGGTCTGCCACCAGCATATTTTTGCTGACTGCATTCTGCCCATAATAGATGCCGCCCGGCTGCATGATCTCCTGGGTATGGAACGGAATGAGGACGGCAGTGGACTCTGTGGTAAGGGTTCGCACGGCATCGATTTTCCGCAGGCCATACGGCAGGACGGTATTCAGTCCATCGACCTGTTGCCATTTCAGGGTTGCCATCTGGCAGAGGTGCTTTCTTGCAATGGAATACAGGGTTTCCGTGTCGGAGTCCAGTTGTTTCTTGCTGTCTGCCATATGTACCATTGTCAGGATGCCGAACATCATCCGCTGGTCCCTGGTGGTCAGGTCGTCCAGCATCTCCTTGGTCTCTTTTCTCTGCAGCTCCATATCATAGGGAACCACGGCAGAAAAGTTATTGTTTGCATTCTGGCGTCTCTGCCAGTTGGTAACGTTGGTCTCTACGCCCAGCAGTCGGTTCTGGATCTCACGCACCGCTTCATCGGTCGGTACGGGGATGATATCAATGGACAGCATCAGGTTTCTTCCAAGGCTGCACAGTTCGGAGATCATCTCATCCTTTACATAGCTGGCATAATCTTCCATGAAAAGGACTCTGCCGTACTGCTCACCCAGTTTGAAATGGTCATTGTGGAATTCCATCGTGTCCGGGCAGATCCAGTCTTTGAAGCTGTGTCCCTTTTTTGCAAAGGCTTTCATGTCAAATGGAAAGCTCTGCGGAACATCTGCCTTGAAAAAGTCCCGGAAGATCTGGAGCCTCTGCTCTGCATCCAGTTCTTCCCCGATGGAGGACAGCTTGGCCAAATGGGTGATGATATCCGTTCCCACACGGGCAAAATAGGTTCTGGCTTCATCGATATTTTTCTTGTGGACGCTGACGGTCAGATAGCGTTCCTGATAGATGCTGTTGTTGGTACCGGAGATCTTGGACAGGAGCATGTCGTTGTACTCCTTCCGGTATTCATCCAGCCCGTCCCCTTTCATCGGAATCAGCAGGGACTGCTCAAACTCTTCCTTATTGATCTTGCGGTTGTTCAGGGTGATCTTCGCCGTACAGCCGGAATCCAGTGCATTTAAAAGCTCGGAATAATCCAGAAACATTTCCGTTTTGTCCGCTTTGCTGGCAATGGAATAGTTGATATCCGTAAACCGGAATGTCCGGGAAAATTTATTCTCTACCTGAAAAATCCCATCCGGCCAGATCTTACGGATGGGGATCGCCTGCTGGACAGACCTCGGTACTTTAAATTTTTCTTTGTCCTGTTTCAGTGTCTGACTCAGGGTTTTAATCAAAGGCATCACCCCTTCCTTTTCGCTTCTTTGGTTTCTTCTGTTTCGTCCGCTTCTTCTCCAGAAGCTCCATTCCGTTTCCCATCATTTTTTCCCCCAGCCGCAGGCTCTCTTCCATGCAGGAAAAGTACAGGTTCTCTGATTTGAATACCAGCCGTTTCGGATACAGCAGTTCGGATTTGATGACTGCCCATGCAAACTGTTCTGCCGTCATGCCGTGGTAACGAAAAAAGCCGCAGGCTGCAAAGGGAGCCGCCCCAAGCACACACAGCCATCCGGTTACCTGTTCCCCGGCATACTTTCTGGTGAGAAAATAAATCCCAAGGGCTGCCAGGATCGCCAGTACCGAAAAAAGGCACTGCCGGAAACTTAAGCCCCAGAACATTGACTCCTGATAGTCTCGGATTTCTTTATTCATTTTCACTTCCATGTCATTTTCTACCTTTCTCTTTGTGATCTCTGTTTTTTCTTTGTTTTCTGTTTTGGTGCATCCCCTTGCTGGATGCCATTTCTTTCCATAAATCTTTTTGTTCCTTCCGGATCAAGCTCTGCCAGTTTTTTCAGGTCGAATGCAACCCTCTGGAAAATGCAGTAACCGGATGATGCGGTATCCGACTGTATCGTTCCCAGCTTATGCTGCTTTATAAAACGAAGCTTTTCTTTGCTGAAATTGTGGTCGATATAGGCTTCATTGATACCTCCCAGCGGAGCAAAGGGCAGGTTTACCGTAAGGTCTGCAAAGCTTTCCGGGCATCTATCTTCCATGTGGTAAAGCCCGATATAGAGATTGTCATCGTTCATGTAACTGTCTACCCGGAGAAATAATTCCTCCCGGCCATACTGCCAGTCGTAGCTCAGTGTCTTTGGTTCTTCCATTTTTTCGCCTCCTATAATCCCATAATTTCTTTTACGATCCGGTCAGATGCCTTCACTGCCCCGACCAGTACCAGTAAGTTAAAGACCAGCTCCCCGATGTAGTTCCAGACAATCGTCACAGCGGACAGGCTGGTATCTCCGACGGCCGGCGGGCTTGCCGCAAACACCGAAAAGATGATGCAGGCCAGTGCGATGATGGCTCCTTCCAGACATACCCCGGCGTAGGAACGGATAAAGTTCTTTCCTACGGACTGGGTCGGCTCCCCGGCAAAGGTTGCCAGTGGGATCGGTGCGATGGCTGTGTACATGTACAGCTTGAACATTCTCCCGTATACAGTCAGAATCATGACAAATGACAATACCGTAATCAGCAGGCTGCCCAACAGGGTTACGATCCATAAAGGGATAGATTCCAACATCCCCACCGCTTCGATCTTGTCCACGATCTCCGAGGGCAGTTCCGTTACGGTTCCACCTGCCATCCCGGAATGGGACATGATGTTTGTCACGATGCCCTGCACAATGGAAAAGATCGCAGTCAGAAGCTCCATGCCGGACATGACGGCTCCCTGTGCCAGTGCAAAACGGATAAAGGCTTTCACTACGTGTTCCGGCTTTTTCATATCCGTGAAGCTCCCACAGGTTTTCACAAGTCCTGCCGCAAAAAATAACACCAGCAGGCCGTACCCGATGGCTCGGAGCCCTCCGTTAATGTTCGTCATCACGCTCCAGATCGCACCGCCCTTGAAATTCTCCGGGCTTTGCGTCAGCAGTGTCCAGATCTCAGACAGCTTATCGCTCCAGGTCTGCAAGGCAGAATTTAGATTCTGTACGATCCAGTTATCACTCAAACATTTTCACCTCCCATCCTGCAAAAGTGAGCGGGAAGCCAGCATTTCGCATGGCTCCCCTTCTGGTCTCTGATCCTAACCCATAATGAGGTCCAGGATCTCTTTTGCAAAGGTAATGATGATACCGCCTGCCAGTGTCAGGAATCCATTTGCCCTCTGGCTTGGATCGTGGCTCTTTAAGGACAGGCCGACCTGCACAATACCAAATCCCAGCAGGATCAGGCCAATGGCTCGGATCAGGGAAAAGATAAACGTGGACAGGTTATTGACTACCGCCAGCGGATCGCCTGCGGCGTAAACGCAGGTCGCCCCGATGCAGAAAGTCAGCACCATGACTGCATACAGGGCAAACATTTTCTTCTGCCCTCTCTTCATCTTCAGCGGTGTGGTCTCTTTTTGGGTTTCTGTGTGTTTCTTATTTTTCAGTAAATTCATCGGCATTCCTCCAATCAAAAAAGCTCCCCGATGATGTCCTCATCCAGAAGCAGTTCGTAGTCGTTATATCTTGTTTCGTCAAAAGTAAAATCGTCATGTGCCAGCGGTGCTTTCGCATAATTGAACGGGCCGGCACCGCCGTCCTCGGTATACCGGATGTTTGGATGCTTCATCAGGTCATACTTGGCATCCAGTATGGGACGCTCCCCACGGATAAACAAAAGGGCATTCTGGTTGTCCAGCATGCGGACTTCATCCGGCTGCAGCAGCTCCCTTCCGCTCTGCTGGAAGTTGGTGGAGTAGCTGCCGGATTTTCCCTTGGTCTGCCCGTAGGTGTTTGTGTCAATGGTCTCTTTTCCCAGTAATTCTGATACATATTTGTGTGTCTCTTTTTCGTTGCCGCCCAGGTATAAAAACTCATCGCAGTTGCCTACCAGACTCTCCCACGAGTCCTTGAACAGAGCTTTTAGCTGGCTCATGTTCTGGATGATGATGCTGCAGTAAATGGAACGGGATCGGCAGGTTGCCAGGATCTTCTCAAACTCGTTTGGCAGGGATACGTTTGGAAACTCATCCATGATGCAGTTGACCGGAACCGGAAGGGCACCGCCATGCACACGGTCTGCCATGTAATAAAGCGTCTGGAAAAGCTGGCTGTAGATCATGCCTACCAGATAGTTCAAAGACGTATCTGCATCCGGGATACAGCAGAAAAGGGCTACTTTCTTTTCGCCCATGCTGGAAAGATCCAGTTCATCGGTATTGGTCAGCTTGGCAATCTGCGGCAGGTTGAAGGCTGCCAGACGGACACCGACACTGATCAGGATGGACTTGGCGGTCTTTCCTGCCGCCTGCTTGTAAATGTGGTACTGTTTCACGGCAATGCTGTCCGGGTCCCGCATCTCTAGGCGGTCAAACAAAATATCCAGAGGGGACTCGTAGTCCTCGTCCTCTTCTTTTACCTGGGCAGAACCTAACATCTCCATAATCATGGCGAAGTTCTGTTCTTCCGGCGGAGCTTCGTGAAGCAGATACAGCATCAGTGCCTGAAGCAGTGCGGTCTCGCTCTTCTCCCAGAAAGGATCGGAAGACTGGGAACCTTTGGGTGTGGTGTTTTGTATCAGATTGGAAATGAGACGGAGCACGTCTTTGTCATCGTGGACGTACTCGAATGGATTGTAACAAAAAGATGTGTCGGGATTGATGAGGTCAAAGACACGCACCTCATATCCCTTCTTTTCCAGCAGGCCGCCTGTCTTTCGGAGCAGTTCTGCTTTTGGGTCGGTGATGACCATCGAACAGCAGCACTGCATGATGTTCGGCAGGGCAAAGCCTCTGGATTTTCCTGCACCGGAACCACCCACCACAAGGATGTTCAAACATCTTCGGTGCTTGTGGGTGTCCAGGCTGATGCGGAAGTTCTGGGTTAACAGGATATTCTGGGAGTACGGCTTCTGGCTGTATTTCTTACAGATCTGCCGTGCATCGCCCCATCTGGCGGAACCATGCTCTTCCCCTCTGCGGTAGTTCTTCTGGCTGGAATAAAAAATGCCGATCCCGGCTGCGTAAAGTAACGTGCAGACCAGCACCGACTTGATGGTATATTCCGTATAATGAAGCTGGAACGGATGGTTCAGCTTTTCGGTGAGAACCTCCATCAGCTCGAAAAGGTTCCTTCCCGGCTGGATGGCATCCGCAATCAGAATCGCTGCCCACCAGATGACGGGCAGTCCGGCAAGCCAGATCACCCAGTCTGACTTCCGGCTTCCTGTTACCGGGACCGCTGCTGTTTTGGCCTCTCTGCTCTTGGCAGATCCGTGATGTGGAAGCTGTCCACTCCCGGAACGAGGGCAAGGCTGCTTCCATTCTCCCAGTTTACGTGGATCTGCCCTGCATCGTCTACCATATCCACCTTACCTTTTAAACCGGGTGGCATGTGGCTTTCCCCCTCCATGCTGTTCAGGGTGACTTCCGTTCCCGATGGATATCTTCTCCGCATGGATTCTATTCTTTCTGGTGTCATATTTCTATATATTCGTACCACATCCTTTCTTCACCTTCCCCGTCCACGGCATGGGCGGCGGTATCTGGATTTCATGATCTTTAAGAGGACGCTGTCGATCCCATCGGAATAGCGTCCGTTTTTCAGGTATGTGTCCCGGAGCTGGTTTAAGGCTTCCACGGATTTGCTGTGTTCGGCTTCTGTCAGGTAGAGCTTTCCCTCTTCCTGCTCTGCCAGTTTCAGAACCAGATCCCGTGTGGTATCCACCGGAAGCCCCTGTTCTTTTTCCTGCCGGAACACTTCCCGGAGTGCATGGATCAGCATGTGGTTCATGATCCGGTCCATCTTTACATATCGCATTCTTGTCATAGGCGAGCCTCCTTTTTTCCTCTTTTTTCTCAACCACAACATACCACACTTTCTCCCGGAAAGCTACTGCAAAAGAGCCGGAAAAGCCCATTTTTATAAGGGCACTGAAAAACTCCCATTTTTTTAAGGTGGGAGTTCTTCTTTTATAATTTTTCTTGTAATTTCTAATTATATTACAAAAAAACGCTATGGTTTACCCCATAGCCAATTCCTCTAATCTTACAATTCGTTTTACATTTGCTGCAAATGCCGTAAAATACATTTGAAGATGCATAGCAAATAGCCCTCTTGAATCTGCTCTGCGCAAACCGTGGGCTTCTTTTAATTCTCCATTCTTTTCTTCTATCCTGTGCCGGATCTTTATTCTCTCTTGGAAATATTCACTTTCTTCAAATTTAAGCCTTTCCAAGTTCTTCTCGCTTACTTGCGTGATGCTATAACTTCGTGTTTTTGCATTTGATTTCCCTACATGGCAATTTTCTCTTTGCGGACATTTCCGGCACTTAACTTTGCTAAATATATATCTTAAATAGGTGTTTCCGTTTTTGGCTGCCCTTTTTTCTACACGTGTAGAAAGTTCTCCGGCAGGACATTGCAACATCCCTGCATCTTTATTGAAACAGAAACCTTCTTCAAGTTTCCCATTTGCAGCGGCCGCTACCGCTGTATTCGTTCGGGCAATCAGTGCAATCTCTTTTCCACAGGCTTCCAGATTATCATCGCTGACATATGCCATATCCCCTATAACTTCTGTTACTTTTATCCCATTTTTTTGTGCTTCTTCTATCAATTGCGGTAATTCCTGTCCGTCTGGTGCTCCTCCATTTGTTACACTTATCCCGGCAATCAGACGTTCTTCTGTCATTGCAAGATGATTCTTATACCCATAAAACGTACTGGACGCTGTTTTGTGACCAAACCGTGCATCTTTATCATCTTTGGAGCGAATCTCTCTAATCTGTTCGTTTTCAAGTAACTCTTTCATCTTTTTAGAAATTTTCTGTATCTTTTGGTTTCCACAAGATTCTATCCCTTCATCCAGAACCTGAAGCAGTTCCTTTGTATAGGCGATCTCTTCGTCCAACCCTGCTTCCAAAGATGGTTTCTCCGGAAATTTTTCTGATAAGTCAAAAGCATTTTTATAAATCTCTTTCCGAAGTTGTTTACTCATATCCCGTAGGATTTGTGTGGGGGATTTCGCACGGACAGATGCCGTTGTGTGGGTGGAATCCACAATAATAGTACCCGATTTGATCAGCCCTTTGTCAAGAGCCTGCTGGATTGTTTCTTTCAGCATTTCCTCTAGGATATCTTCCGTAATGCGGGTTTTTCTGAATTTTGTCAGAAGACTGGGATCTATCATTTTTGCTTCTGGATCCAGATCAAGGAAAAATTTATATGCCATATCTGTTTGGGCACTACTAATCAGTGCTTCATCGGACAGATCGTACAGTTTTTTCAGGAAAAGTAGTTTAAACATCATCTCTGGTTCCTTCGCCGGGCGCCCCAAATTTTCACAATACTGTTTACGAAGCATTGGATTTACAAAGCTAAAATCTATGTTTTCTTTAATTCTACGCAAAAGATGATTCGCTGGAATGACTGCATCGTAAATTCCCTGATAGGGTGATAATGATAGTTGTAACTGTGAATGATCTTTCAACATGACAGAACCTCCTTCCTCATGATTCTATTATAACAGGGCCACTAAAAAAAGCCCAATTCTTTTTTGGAATCAGACTTTTTCAGTGCCCTTTTTTTATCAGCGTTCCGGGGACTTTTTGTTCTTGGCTGGTTTCTCTGTTTTTTCCTCCGGGACGGCAAATTCATCGGGCATAAATTCCTGTTCGCTTTTGCCAAGGTTACGGTCTACCTGTTTGCCAATAGAATATGCTGCACTCTTTACGTCCTGGATAAAGGAACGTAAGTCTTTAGGGTCTTTCTGTCCGAATGCCTGCATCTCGCAAACCTTATCAAAGGAGAAGCCGGAGACATCCACACCGTATTTCTGTGCTGTCACATACGCCGCACAATAAGCCTGTGCTGATACCCCTGCCCGGCTGTAGCTTCCATCGTGGTGGTCCAGGGATGCATACGCCAGTTCCCGGCTGATGGAATGGAACGTTGCATTTTCGCTCATGCCGTTTCGGACATAAATCGTCCGCTTGTTTGGAATGTACTGTGCCTGCACCTTATCCGGCAGGTTGTCTGCGATCTGGATTCTGACCTCGCTGTCGGTCAGCAGAGCTTCCATCAGCTGGTCCATCGGTTTTGGCTCCGGCTCTTCCGGCTGTTTGGTGCGGATCTGGCTGATGTCATAGGCTTTCTGGATGGAATATCCCTGCTGGATGACGCCGTCCTTTTCGTATTCCTGACCGACAATAAAGTTGTATCCTTTACTTCCGGTCTTGACGACCTTGCCTTCTTCCTTCCATTTTTCGAAGGTCTTGACCTGCCGGATCTCCGGGTTCTGTGCGTAGAGCAGGAACAGGTTGTCTGTCCTCTGCGGCTTGCACTGTCCCATAAAATCAAGGAAGCCTTTTAAGGAGTCCCCATTCTGGAAGACCTCCTGTGCCTTTCCATCGATCATGCCCCAGAGTTCTTCCCTCTCCTGCTTTTTCTGTGCGGCATATTCTTCTTTGGATAACCGCTGGGCGGACACTTCCTGGGTGTCCTGCCCTAAAAATTTTGTCAGGTCCATCTTCTACCTCGCTTTCGTCTTTCGTTTATTTCTCGCTTTCTTCTGCGTTTTCTTTGGTCCACGGTTCTTTTCCCGGCTCCGCTTCTGGGATTCCTCTGCTTTCTCCCGTTTGATGTCCTCCAGCTCCCGGCGGACACTGGGACGTTCCTGTTCCTTCTGTCTTGCTCCATCAGTCCCGTTTTCCTGCCCGGTAGAAATATTTCTGCTGTGCAAGGAAGATCCGGACAGATTCTCTTCCCCCTCTTCCTGCACCGGGATAAAATTTTCCGGTTCGGAAAACTCCTTTCCATCATGGTTCTGTTTCTTTTCCCCTTCGGAAAAATCCATGTCACCGACCTGGAATGCTTCATCCAGATCACTGATCTCGAACTGCACTTCACCCTCCGGCATCTGTACGGTTTCCTGTACCGCTCCGGTTTCCTGTACCGCTCCGGTTTCCGGTGCTTCCATTCCTTCGGTTACCTCATGGACAGCTTCCCCGACTTCGCTTCTTACGAAATCCAGGTTCATCTTATCCATGACACGGTTGACCTTGGCTGCGTCATCCGCAAAGACCATGACCTCGCTCATCTCCGGGTTCTTTTTATCCCGAATGATCACATAGAGCAGTCCCCGTTTCCTGCCCTCACTGCAGAATTCTCTCAGGCGGTCGGATGGCACAGTAAAGAACTTCAATGGCTTGTTCTCCTTTAGCATCCGTACCATCCGGGTTCTGCCCCTTGTTTTCTTCTGGTCTTTTAATACGGCGGCAACAAATACCGCCAGATGCTTTGCCAGCGTACCCGAAAGCCTGAGCCCGTGGTCCACGCCGTCCAGGGAATACCGGACGATCTGGTCCGCCGCATCGCCTCCATAATTCATATCATTCACCTGCTTTCTGTTCTCGGTTGTCTGTTTTTCTCCGTCTGTTCTTCTTCCTGTTCTGCCTGTCTCTGGATCTGCTCTGCCAGACGCATCCGCTCTTCCATCTCCTTGGACTGCTGTTCAATCCGGATACAAATGCGGATATCCTTCCGAAGTGGCTTCAGTTCTTCGGTGATCTGACTGATTCTGGCACTGTCCGGCTCGCTCCGGTACAGCCGCTTCCGCTCTTTCGCAAGTGCCTGTACCCGTTCTTCCAACGGGGTTCGGTATGCCACCAGCTCTTCACGGGTGGTGATCTGATGCTTCTGGAGGAATTCCATCTGCTCGATCCTGGCATCCAGTTTTCGGATATCTGCCCGGAGCACCGGGGAGATCCTTTTCGGCTTCTGCTTTAGGACACCCATCTGGTACAGATAGGAATAGTACAGGGCCTGTATCCCTTTTAACTTCTTTTTCGGGGTTTGGGAAGTTCTTTCTTTTCCAGCAGGTGTCCTGCTCTTTGGCTGTAAGATCCACTGCCGGATGCTCTCTTCCGAGTAATGCTTCCCAAGGCTCCGCAAGCGGATATACCGTTCCATCCCCGGTGCTTTTAATGCAATGTATTTCCGGTTCAGCTTCCACTGGTATCCCCTCTGTTTCATCTGTTCCAGAAATTGTTTCCAGGTGAAGCTCTCTGCCACCGCATCCCGGATATCCAGACGGATCGAGGTTCTCCAGGTCGGCTTTCCGTCCTGTTCTGCCATCCACTGGGCGTAGGATTTCCCTTTGCCGTTTTTCGGCTCGATGACAGATAAGCCGTATTTCAGGCATAAGGCATCCGAAGCTTTCCGCACATCCTCATAGTAACTCCAGCTGTTGCTGTGGTACTTTTTTCCATCTTCCATGCCCACCGAATTAAACACGATGTGGTTGTGGTAATGCTCCGTGTTCAGATGGGTGGTGATGACTGCTTCGTATTTTCCCTGAAGGAGTCTTTCTGCCAGCTCCATTCCGATCTGGTGGGCCAGTTCCGGGGTAACTTCCCCTTTGGCGAAGCTCTGCACCAGATGGTATCCCTGTACTCCGTCCATCTTGTGGTATCGTTTCTTTGTAGCTACCATATCTTGATAAGCAGTTTCGCAGACACAGCCGATAGCATCCTCAAAAACGGAACGCTCCGTCTTGTCCCGGTTCATGGCATAATCAATGGCTTCTTCCAGAGAGCCGGCACTCTGCCCTTTCTTGGTGGTCTTATCCTTGTTTCGGATGTAAGTGATGGAATTGTCCAGACGGCTGACCGGGATGATACTGGTGTATGCCATTGACTACCATTCCTCTTTGACCAGCCTCCATGTCTCTTTCGTCATGCGGAGCATTTCCCGGATACTCTCTTCCCCGGCCATCCCACAGCCATTGGCTACATGGGCAAGCTGGTTGGCATTGTTGCACAGACCGGATACTTTCCGTAAAAGCTCCGTATGATGCTCACAGGGTCTTGCCCGGACTTCACCGCCCATGACAATGGAACGGATATATTCCTCGCGGGACAGGCCGCTTTTTTCTACCTGTTCTTCCAGAAAACGCAGCTCCTTTGCATTGAGGCGGACTGGTATCACATGGTTTCTTTTTCTCATCTCTTCACCTGCTTTCCAACGGGGTATTGATTATTTCCTTACATTTCACGGTTTTTCCAGATCAGGAAGCCTGTCAGCACGCCAATGGCTACCGCTGCAGCAATGATCTTTTTCTTCATATAGGCCTCACCCCCTTTCCGGTACCTGGCACAGTTCCATCGGGGCGATCATGATCCCTCTTTTTTCCATCTCTTTTGCGAATTCCAGGAGGTTCCATTTCTTTCCATCGATCATGGCAGAATCGGCATCCAGATAGTGGCAGGTGGATACGTTCCGTTCTCCATTTGGGGCATTCTGCACAAGGCTCTCCCCGTCTGAGAGCCGGAACAGTTCCTGTCCTTTGCCGTCTACAAAACAGATGCATGCACCGTGGTCGATGATCTCCTTTGGTTTCATCCGGCACCGCTCCAGTGCCTCATCCTCCCGCTTTCCAGCTATGAAAAGACACATTGCAAAAACGCCCATTACTCCTCCAGTCATTGTGCCAAGTATAAATCCTAACATTATTTTGTTCTCCTTTCGTCTGTTTACGGTTCAATATGGGGGATTGGGGTTCTCCCCAAAGTGCGTTTGGATATCCAAACGCTATGCTTGCAAAACCAGTCGCATTTTGCTTCGTCCCCTCTGAACCTGCTCTTTCTCTGAATTACTCGTTTTCCTTGATTTTGCTTAACCCATCCAGTGTGGTGCAGATGATATGGAGTCTGTCAGCCATGCTGATCTCCGTGTTCATCGTCCCGGTGGTCTCTTTTCCGCAGACGACCACCATCCTGCACCGCCTTAAGATCTGGTGGGACATTCTCCGCATGGCCTGCATATCCTCTGCATCCTCGTCATCAAGGAATGGGGAAAAACTGTACTGCGGGCAGATCGGCACATATCCCAGTTCGTAGATCTTCCGGCAGTACCGCTGTACTTTGGTCTTTCCCTCTTCTGCAGAACAGCAGACATAAGCAAGTGCCTGTTCCAATACGACCATCTCCTTTCCTGACCGGACAGCTTTCCTCTGCCCGGCGTTTTTCTAAAAAGAAACACCCACAAAGCATTCCGGCTCTGTGGATGTCTTGTGGACATCTGGATTTTTTTCTTCTCTTTTTCAGATGTCTGCCAGACATCCGGCTACTGTGGTTCTTTGTTTTCCGCTTCTTCCCCGGCTTCCAGTGCAATGCGGACACGGTCGCTTCCGAGCTTATAATACGCATCGGTCACTTCAATGCCGACTGCCTGATAGCCCGACTCTGCCGCCGCAAGGATGGTAGTACCAGCTCCGGCAAACGGGTCTAAGATCAGGCCGCCCGGCTCGCAGATCTGGATGACATCCTTCATCAGCTGGAGCGGCTTTTCGGTCACATGGATGCGATTCTGGGGATTTCCATAGCGGAACACCCCCGGAAGGCAGGACACCGGGCGGTTGATCGGCATCGGGCCGTTGCTTCCCCACACGATATATTCTGCCTGCTGGCGGAATCTGCCTTTCTGTGGACGGGAGTTCCCCTTGTCCCAGACGGCAGTTCCTCTCCAGATCCACCCTGCCCACTGGAGGGCATCGGTGATGGACGGATACTGTCTCCAGTCAATAAAGAGGCAGATCGGAGCCCCTCTCTTGCAGGCTTTCCGCACATCGTACAGCCATTCTGCCATCCAATGGGTCCAGGAACGCTGATCTTTATTATCCCCATCAAAGTCCGGCAGGGCATTCTCTGCTTTCATGCTGCTGTACTTCTGGTTGGTGGTACGGTTGCGTTCGTTCTGCTTGGTTCCCCCGGACGCATAGGGCGGATCGGTTACAACTGCATCAAAGATCCCCGGCTGGAATCCTTTAACCAGTTTTAAGGTATCCCCATGCAGGATACACCAGTTCTCCCCTCCGGCAGACTCATCCGGCACACAGTCCGGTTTTAAAAGATCTTCAAGTTTCAGGGTATTTCCCATAGGCATCATCCTTTCGGTCGCTTATTTTCCAGATTTCTCTGGAAGTGCTTTTCTTTATGGAACTGCTCATCGGCAGGTATCCTCTCTTTTCGGTGCTTCTTTTTTCACGGTTTCTTTTCTTGGCGTTCCAGTCTGTTCCCGGTGGTTCGACAGTTCAGTTTCCACATATTCACTGATGATCCCCAGTGCTTCATAGTAATTGCCGCTCTTATAGACACGGTCTGCCATCTCGTTGGCCTGCCCAGACATTCCGGCACGTCGAAGGAGTCTTGCAGCATCCCCAAGGATGGAGAAAATATTTCCGTCATGCCCTAAAAGTTTGAGTTTTGGACGGAGCTGCTTCTGTTCCGGTTGTTTTTCCTGTACGCCATTTTCCGATGCTTTCACCTGTATCAAAAATTCCGAGCCTGCACCAACATAAAAATGCAGGTATAACTCACCGCCGTCTACTTTGATTTCCCTCTGTTCCAGACTTTCTCCCCAGCCATCGCTGTACTGGCCCCGCAGGTACCCTTCCAGCTCGACATATTCCCCTGGTGTCAGAGGTTTGCGGAGCGTCAGGCTGGCACAGCCATATAAAACGCCATCCTGCTCTTTTACCCCCATCGTGATACATTCTACTTTTTCCCGGACACTGTCGCTTCCGTGAAAATGCACCATCAGGTTTCCTGGCTCATGGCCGGGTGTACTGAGCCGGTTGACCTCCGCAATCTTTTCTGCGATGGCTTCCTGATATGGCACCAGCTCGTTTCCTTCCAATGGATCTGCATCTTCCCAGTCCACAATGTCCGAATGATCCGGGATAAAACTTGCCATGACAGGGGACAGCATTTCCACTTCTATTTTGTCTTTCACAGGCATCACCTCACTTCCCTGTTCTGCCGTTTCTCCGGTGTCCTGGCAGCCATCTTTGCCATGTCTGCCCAGTCTGCCCCTTCAATCTCCGGCAGATTCTTGATGATCTGATAGCTTCCCTCATAGGCTTTTCGGATATGTTCACACGCCCACCGTCCGGCAAAGTCATTGTCGGTACACACTTCGATCTCGGTGATCTCCGGGTGCTGGGTAAGGAAATGTTCCAGTGCCTGCGGCTTTTTTATGCTCCGCTGGCTCTTTCCTTCTTTTGGTGCGCTGATCCCGCCAAGCTCCAAACGGTACTTATCCATTCTTCCCTGTTCCAGTGTCATGTGGGCCAGCACATCCACACAGGCTTCATAAACGGCAACCCGTCTGCATCCGTGCTTCGCCGGAACACAAAAAGCGTATGCCTTTTCGCTTCCGGCCTGTTCCATCTTAAAGGACTTTCCGCTGGCATCGTAAATCCCACGCAGGAAAGCATATCTTGCCACCTGGTTTTCATCCCGGCCTACGAACACGGCATTGTGGTACGGCAGGCTCTCATATAAGATTCCCAAATGAACACACCGCTGTAAGACCTCGCCGCTGATGCCCCGCTCTTTCAGATAGCGGAACACCCTGCGGCAGTCCGGGCTGGCCGGAGGCAGGACAAATGGCTTCTTGGGCTTTGCTTCCACGGGAGGAGGGATATAGGTGGGATACTCATCTTTCAGCATTTGCACTGCCTCCAGAAAAGAACACCCGTCTACATGAATCAGGAAATTTAAGGCACTGGTGCCCCCGATATCTCTGGATTTCCAGTGCCACTGGCTGGTCTGCTCGTTGATCTTAAAGCTGTCGTGGTCTGTCAGCTCCCATTCATTTCTGGCTGAAGATTTTTTCAGACGGTTTGGCTGGTATTTCTTCAGGTATTCAATGGCGGTGATCTCCCTTGCACGTTTAATTTCTTCTTCCGGAATCCACGGCATTACATCACGGTATCCCGGAGCTGCTCTGCCTTATCCGTTTTCTCCCACGGGAATTCCTTTCTTCCAAAATGCCCGAACACCGCACTCTGTCGGTAGATCGGCCGCTTCAGGTGCAGAGTGTCACTAATCTGGCTTGGGGTAAGTCCGAACACCAGAGGGATCGCGGCGGCGAGGCAGTCATCCGCACAGATTTTTCCCGTTCCAAAGGTATCCACCTGCACCATGACTGGCTGGGCAACCCCGATGGCATAGGCAAGGGACACCTGGCATCGGCTGGCAAGTCCGGCAGCCACCATGTTTTTGGCAATGTAACGAGCCATGTATGCCCCGGATCGGTCAACTTTGGAACAGTCCTTCCCGGAAAATGCACCGCCGCCATGCGGTACCAGGCCGCCGTAGGTATCCACCATCAGCTTCCTTCCGGTCAGGCCGGTGTCTGCATCCAGACCTCCACACACAAATCTGCCCGATGGGTTAATCAAGATCTTGGTATCCTCATCCGGCGGCAGCATACGGAGTGCCGGGCGTAACACTTTCTCCCGGATCTCATGCTCCAGCTTCCGAAGGGATTTTTCCTTTTCATGCTGGCAGGACACAACGACCGTATCCAGACGGACAGGTCTGTCATCCTCATATTCCACGGTCACCTGTGCCTTTCCGTCCGGCAGGATTCCCGTGATATATCCGCTTCTGCGGCTTGCAGACAGTTCCCTTACGATGCGGTTCGCCAGAACCACTGGCATCGGCATAAGCTGCGGCGTCTCATCGCAGGCGTATCCCACCATGATTCCCTGATCCCCGGCACCATTAGCAAGTCCGCTCTGAACAGAAACAGTCCCTGTCCTGCGTTCTTTGGAGCGTTCCACTGCCCCGGCGATATCCGGACTCTGTTTGTGGATGAGGGCATCCATATGGATTCCGCTTGCGTCATAGCCTGCACTCTCCAGCACCTTTCTGACGATTTCAAACACCTGTGGCTCATATCGGCTGGTAATCTCTCCTGCCACGATGATGTTCCCTTGGGTCGCCAGCACCTCGCAGGCCACCCTGGAATTTTCGTCCTCTTTCAGACACGCATCCAGAATGCTGTCTGCAATCAGGTCGCAGAGCTTATCCGGATGTCCTTCCGTTACGGATTCTGCTGTATAAAAACGTTTCATAATTGTTACCATCCTTTCCAACGAGTCAAAGCTCGTTATCACATAAGTAAATAGATCCAGCAGAAAGCACTCCTTTTGGAACACTTCCTGCCGGATCTGGGTTATGAGCTGTCTCACATTCTGCACTTTTCTGGTACTTTCAGACACTTTTTTCTACCTGAATACTACCAATACACTCCCTTACATACTCCCCCTGTTTTGAACATTTCCAAGCCCGTGCGGTCATGATTTGTCTCATTTTCTGCACTTTTGGGGTACTTACGAACACTTTTGGCTCCACACTGCCCCGGAAACCGGCACCGCCAGGACGATGTTCCTGGCACCGTTCCATTCATACGAACACGTGACGAGCGTCAAAACCTTATCGTATATACACTTCAGGTAATCATCCCCGGTTTCGAACACTTCTCTCTGCTTGGCTGCTTTTAAGTACTCCTGCACTGCCGCCGCATCCAGAAGTTTCTGCTGGAATGGGAACAGATCCCGGTCTGCTTTCAGAACCGTGACGATCCTGTATTCCTGAATGCCGTCCTCTGTCTGAAGATAAGCAAAACGATGAGCGTTATAATAATCTTCCCCTGCATATAAGTCCAGGTTTCCGAACATCGCCCCGCTGTTCATGTTGTGGCCATAAATGATGAGATTCCTGCTTTCAGACACTTTGCAGTCTGCCTGTAAAAACAGACTTCCGTTGATGTCATATTCTTTTTTGTAATTCCGCTTCAGATAAAATTCGCCATTCTCCTGTTCGGACTGAAGCACCGGATAGTCAATCCCGGTGTCCGGTATAGTCAGCCATCCCTGTACATCCGGGTACTGTTTTCGGAGAGAAACAAGTTCTACCGCAGCCACCGGGCATTTTCTTCCAGCCGGGTGGTCTTTCTTTTCAGAGCCTGAGGCTCCCGGAGCTTCCGGCTCCGGGAAATTCCCTTTCAGCTCTGCCACCAGCTTTTTATTCTCCATTGGGAGATATACCATGTGGTAAATCAGGAACCCGGCACTTAAGAAAAGTGCTACAAAGCATACCGTTTGAAAAAATTTTTTCACGATTTTCATCGTTCCTGTCCGGTTTTCCTCTGTTGCTTTGGCTGGCTTTTCTGCGTCTGTCCCGGCACAGGCGGTTTCCTGGCTGCTTTCAGGATCGGTCCCGTTGGGATGTGGTTCTGCCTGCATCCCTTTAAGATCCCAGTCAGATAAGACCGTCCTGGCGGATTAAAGTTCTGCATATAGTCTTTCGTCATGATATAGACAATCGCTTTGATCTCTTTCCCAGCTTTATCCTTGACGGTGATCTCCTGCTTGTCGTAAAAATCTGGGTAGCCCTCATAAAGATCCAGACTCTTTTCGCAGTCCCCGGTCAGTGACCAGAGGACGCCGTCCACATGGCTTCCCTCTTCCGGGAAGATGGTGGCAAGTCCGCTCCCTGCGGCTGCAAAGGTCAGCCGATACCCCTCCAGGCGGACGGTTTCTACCACCTCCGCCTTTGGGCACCGATATGCCATCTGGTCCAGATCCATGTTGCTTCCATAGGCAAAATATAATTGTTCCAGCTTATCTGCCCCCTTTTTTCTTCTTTCTCTTGGATGCCAGGCTCATGCCGATCAGACCGCCTGCGGAAAGAATCAGGCACAAGGCCGGAATCCAAAGGTTGGTATCATCGCCTGTTTTCGGGTTGCTTACAGACGGGGTATCCTCCGGCAGCTTCTCATTGGTCACTTTCTGGATGACTTCGATCACTGGCGTTTTGTCATCTACATAGGTAAATGTCACTTCATGCTTTGTTTCGTCCAGCTGGTATCCTTCCGGTGCTTTGGTTTCAACCAGATAATAAGTGGCTGCCTTGTCAAATTTGCCGTCCTTATAAGTTCCGATTGCAAGCAGTCCGCTGGCTGCATGGCCGTTTTCATCGGTGGTCAGTGTTTCTACCACTTTGCCATCAGCATCCCTCAGTTCAAATTCCGCTCCTTTCAGTGCGGCTCCAGTATCCTTGTCCGTTTTCTCAACAATCAGACGTCCCTTTGCGGTATCGTCTTTCATGGCCACCTTCTGGATCTCTGCGGTGTCTGACACCTCGAAGGTGATCTCTTCCGCTGCAATATAACCGTTTGGAGCCTGCTCTTCTTTCAGGGTGTATTTACCAATCGGAAGTTTTTCGATATAGTGCGGCTCTTTTCCGGAAGTCCAGCTCTCTACAACCTTTCCATTCTCATCCGTGATAGTCAGTTTGGCTCCTTCAATCTCCTGATCTCCGGTAATATCCGTTTTGCTGATTTCCACTTTGGTCACGTCATCTTCCATCGCCTGTTTCTGGATCTCTGCGGTATTTTCCACGGTGAATGTGATGCTTTCCGCAGTAACATATCCATCGGCCGGCTTAGTCTCTGTCAGGGTATAAGATTTTCCTACAACCAGTTCCTTGATGATGTGCGGCTCCTCGGTGGAAGTCCATTCCTCAACCACAGCTCCGGTTTCATCCGTCAGCTGTAATCTGGCTCCCGGCAGTTCCTCTCCTGTAGTCAGATCAGTTTTGGAAAGCTCCACGGTGGTCGGCTCATCTTCAAATACAAACTCATAGGATGCTTCTGCTTCTTTATCCCCCTGGTACTCAAAAACAAATTCCTGCTCTTCTCCGGTGGTGACAAATCCATCCGGTGCATACAGCTCCTTCACATAATAGGTTCCGTCGATCGGCAGGTCCGCAATAAAGGAAATCTTTCCATCTGCATCTGTTGTTTTTAACCCGATCAGGGTGTCAGCTTCCATCAGCACATTTCCAGATGCGGACAGGATGTCGTTTCTGGTATAAAGTCCAAAGATGCCGCCTTTTAATACACGGTCGGTATTCTTTTCTTTCTTCAGGACGTTCACTTTCACTTTCTGGCGGTTGTTCTGCCAGTCCTCATCGTATACAACAACTGGGGTATCCTGGTCACGGTAGGAAAGATCTACATATCGTGGTTCTTCATCCAGCACATAACCATATGCTGTACCCACCTCTTTGACATAGTATTTTCCAACCGGAAGGTCAGATACTTTTGCAATGCCGTCTGCATCCGTTGTCACGGTTGCTACCAGCTCGTCCTTGGAATAGTAATCCGGGCTTACGCCATCGGCTGCTTTGATATCCTCGGCAGCACGGATTTCAAAGGTAACGTCTGTCAGGCTTCCGGTGATGTACTCAAAGAAATGTTCCACAACACCTTTGACGTTGTCCAACAGAGTGATCTTGTCAAGAAATTCACCTTTCTTGTTTACGATCAGCAGTGCTTTCGGCACATCGTCCTTCATTTCCACTTTCTGTACTTCTGCGGTATCCTGAACGGTGAATTCCACATCCGTGGTCTTTAAATAGCCAAGCGGTGCAAGGGATTCACGGAGGATATAGGTTTTTCCAACAGTCAGGTATTTGATCACATGCGGCTCATCCTTTACGGAAGTCCAGCTGTCGATCACATTTCCATCTTTATCCAAAACAGAAAGGGATGCCCCGTTCAGCTCCACACCTGTAGTCAGATCGGATTTGGTTACCTCAATCGTAGTAGGCTGGTTCTTCTTTACAGATTTCAGCTTGATGGTCGGAATGTCCTGTCCCTGATAGGTGGCATCGAATTCCAGTACCCCGTCAGAGGATACAAAACCGTCCGGTGCAGAAATCTCTTTTACATAATAAGTTCCAAGCGGCAGGTCCAGGGTAAAGTGTGCCTGCCCTTTTTCATCACTTGTGATCTCCTGTAATAAGGTATCTGCTTTCACAACGACTTTGTTGCCTGATTTGATTTCCTTCTTATTGTAAAGTCCAAATACGGCTCCTTTTACCACGCTTCCGGTTTCTGCATCCTGCTTTTCTACCGTGATACTTACTTTCTGGCGTTCATTAGTAAATGTCACTTCTTCGTCCACAATCGGGGTATCCTGTCCGGCATAAGTAAAGGTTACCTCTTCCCCTTTTGCATTCCAAGTGTACCCTTCCGGTGCTTTTTTCTCTTCTACACGGTATGTTCCGAACGGAAGATTCTCGATTACGGCACTTCCGGTTTCATCGGTTGTCACTGTTGCCACCAGTGTGTCTTTGGCATATTCCAGATAACGGTTTCCATTCTCATCTTTCTGATGGTCTGCGGTATAGATATCTTCTGCGGCGTAAACCTCAAATACGGCTCCTGCAAGGCTGGCTTCCTCGTAGGTGAAATCCTTGTCAAAACCTTTGACTACTTCACCTTCCTTGCGGATGGTCAGTCTGCCTTTTGCCGGGTGGTTTTCGAAATCTACCTCGATGATCAGGTCACCGCTGACCGGATCTTCCTGGTATGCGGTATCGCTGTCTACCTTGATTTCTACCGTTTTTGTGCTGTGAGTGTATCCATCCGGTGCAGTCACCTCTTCGATGCGGTAATTTCCACAAGCAAGATTCTGCGGCAGGATCAGGTATCCATTTTCATCGGTAAAATAAGATTTATGTACCGTAGTGGATGGGTAAGTGGTTACCTGTTCCACATACTTTTTATTGTCCAAATCGTATACCTTGAACTCGGTATTCGGAACCAGGACAGATTTCTTTGTCTCATCGTCTTTTTTGATGATCTTTAATTTTGCTTCAAACTCTTTATCCAGAAGCACACGCCATACCTGCGGCTGATCCGGATGGTTCTCTGAGATTACAACTTTAAAATCATCAACTGGCGTGAAGTTGTGCGGTGTGGTGGTCTCTCTTACAATGTAGGTACCGTATGGGAGCGGAATGGAGCATGCATATCCACGCTCATCTGTGAACATTTCGGTCTGTCCGTCTGCGGTCAGCACGACTGGAGATGCAGAGGCAAAATCATAGGAGCCGTCCTTGTTGTTCTTCAGACTGCTCTCCAGATAAGCACTAAATCCCACGCCTTTTAACAGATAGGCATCTGTCTTTCCGTTGTTGGCTGCTTTGATGACCTGGAACGGCTGTTTGATCACATCTTCCAGAGAAGTTACGGTACGTTCTACCGTCTGAACCAGATCTCCCTCGTCATTGCACTCCAGATCATGTTCGTCCGGGTCTGCCAGATATCCGACAGGCGGCGTCAATTCTTTAACATAATACTTTCCGAGATAGAGGTCTGCGACTTCTGCATTTCCATCTGCATCCGTAGTCAGGGCTGCCACCTGGGTTCCTGCCGGATAAAGGACACCCGTCTGTCCATCCGGATGGACGATATCCTCACGGGCATACAGGCCATAAACGGCACCCTCAAAGGTTGCATCTCCCTGTGCAGTCTTTCCGGTTTCAGAATCCTCTTTTACTAGTTTGATCTTCGCATTGACACGTTCATTCTGGAATGTATGGCTGAAGGAAACGGTTGCTTCTTTGTCTGTGGTATATTGGAACGTAAAGGAATAAATATCTTCGCTGTTTCTTACATATCCAGCTGGTGCAGCTACCTCTTTCATGTAGTAGCTATTGGCGATTGGCAGGTCTGCCTGGTACATAGCTTTTCCGTCTGTTCCGGTCACTGCCTTTTCAATGAGGGTATCTTTCTTAACCACAACGCTTCCGTCCGCTGCTTTGATGTCATTTCCGGCATACAGACCATAGGTACCTCCCGGAAGATATTTCTTAGTTTCTTTATCCTGTTTATATATACTCACGCTTGCTTTCTGGCGGGCATTTTTGAATGTTACGCTTCCCATTACCTTCTCTACATTGCTTCCGGCATAGGAAAGTGTGATCTCCTGGCTTTCGCCTGTGCATACCAGATTTTGTGGTGCTTTCATTTCTTTTACTACATATTTTCCCAGATATAGATTATCCAGTGTGGCACTTCCATCGTCCCCGGTGGTAAGTCCGGCTTTGACCAGTGCATCTTTTTTATAGATTACCGTTCCGTCTGCGGATACAATGTCAGCCGCAGCATAAACGTTATAAACAGCACCCTTCTGCTTCTGCTCGGTATAAACAAAGGAAACGCCATTGTCTGTTACGTTTGCCCCAGTCAGCACTTCTCCTAACTTGTAAACAGTCAGACTTGCCATCTGCTCTGCATCGGTAACGGTCTGTTTTACGGTATCCCCGATCACCAGTTTTATGTCGTAGGCTTTGGTGTCCAGCAGGTATCCGTTTGGTACAGAGATCTCTTTCAGGTATACGGTATCCTGTGTTTTGGTGATCGTAACGCTGGAAGCTCCGTTGGCATCTGTGGCCGGCATCTTTGTGATCAGGTTCTTTCCGTCCTTGTCACTGTAAACGCCATAGACTGCACCTGCGATGGCTTTGTTGCTCTTGCGGTCTTTCTTTACGATCTCCAGTGTTGCCTGTTTTACCCATGATACTTTAAAATCTACATATTTCTCATCGGTCACGCCCTCACCAAATACCAGGGCAAGGTCCTGTGTCTCGCTTCCAGTGGTGATCTTATAAGCGGAGTAGTCTTTGATGATGCTTCCTTTCATAGTGGAAGACCATTCCCCTTTGACATCCACCGCCTGTGTCAGCGGTGCGGATAAATAAAATTTGGTACCGCCGCAGATTTCTACAGATGCACCTGCACTGCTGGTTTTTCCGGTTGTCACGTTATGCAGTCTGACACCGGACGGCAGCTTCATGGTGATGGTCTGCAGTTCGGATGCCTTGAAAGTGATCTCTTCTGTTCTCTGGCTGTTACCGCTGATATAGGCGGTCACATCTGCATTGGAAAAGCTCATGTCCACTTCCGGGATCTCCGGCTGGCTCATACAGTAATCATAGAGTTCTTTTGCAAGGGCCTGCCCGGTAGCATTTGTACCAGAAAAAGCGTCACCGCTGTTATTGGCATAGGACGCAGCCAGATGGGTAATAATAAACTGTTTTCCTGCCGAAAAGTCAGGATGTTTCTCAGAAAAGAATCCATTTTCACCAGATGCTTTGGTTCCATAATAGCAAACCTTGGCCAGTGCTTTACTGTCAGACAGTTTTGTAATCTTATAGACACCATCTCCTGGCCCTGCTTTGGATGGCTGCACACAGTAGGCCGTTGCAGACACATTTCCAAATTTAACGGTATATTTATAGGTTACATAGGAACCAAGACCGTAGTCTGCATAATAATAAGCAGTTCCTCTTGTCACATCTACGTCCTGGGTTGCTCTTGTACTGGTATTGACTGCGGTGAATGAAACGGTTTCCCCATCTTCCATTGCCATCAGGTCAATATTCTGTTCCCCTGCCTGCTCCAGAACATCGCCGAGTGTCAGCCCGGATTCTTCATCGGTTGTATTTTCCGTTTCGGATTCCTCTAATGCGGCATCAAACTCAGATTCGGAAAGTCCATCCTGAAATTCGGATTCTGTTTCTTCCGGTTCTTTTGTCTCCACTTCCTCTGTTTCAGATTCAGCTGTCTCCGGTTCAACAATTTCTGTCTCTACAGGCTCTGTCTCAGTTTCTTCCTGCGAGGCAGCTTCCTCATCATCAGAACTGGTATCCTCTTCGGTGACTGCCTGTTCTATCTGCGGTTCACTCTGAGAAGACGCTGTCACAGGCTCTTTTACGATCAGGTTTCTTCCGATCTGATAAACCGGATGGTTCTGGTTAACTGGCTCCACATAATAAACGGCATGGTAAGTGTCCGCATGGCCGGTGCTGAAGCTCTCCCCGGCGTCATTCTCTGCTTTCTGGAATGTTACCTTGACTTTGCTTTCATCCTTGATTTCCAGCTTCGTGCGGTCACTGGAAACATCAAATGCCTGTCCGACTTCCAGCTCCAAATCGGTGGCTTTTACCACTTCATTTTCATCCAGCAGATTCTTTACAGATTCATACGCTGGCGGTTCTGCCGCTTTTGGCTCTTCCGAAGCATAAACGGTCAGCGGTGAAATGACCGTGGATAAGATGGTTACTGCCGCCATCACCCCGGAAAGGATTCGCCTGAATCGATATTTACTCTTCATGTTTTCTACCTCTTTCTTCTTTTTCTTTATTTTGCATAAGAACAGCCGGATGTTTCCACCCGGCCTGTCTGTTCCTATTATTCTGTTATCTCGCATCGTCTGTCCGTCTTGGATTCTGCTGACAGGCATAGGTACTTTTGTCATACCGCCATGCCTTATCTCCGTCCAGATTGGCAAGCAGATGCTTCCGCACATTTTTGTATTCGTCCCCGATTAGTCCGAGGCGGAGCAAAAAGGTGCGGAAGGTAAATGCAGGGTTATCCCCGATCTCTGTCTTTTTGGCATGGGTACAGGACTGGTTGATTGCCTGTGCGGATATGGCAAGTGCCAGTGTAATGTTTGACCGGACTTTCCCTGCATGGAGCGTGCTTTCAAAACAACGCCATTCCAGTGTTCCCTTAGAAAAAACGGCGTGCAGGTTTAATGCATAATACCTTGTCCAGTTATAATGCTCGGAGCTTCCGTCATTTCCTTCATACCATGCCCTTTTGAATTTTTCCATGGTGATGGTGCTGTTCGGCATCCGGCGGATTTTCTCCAGTACCATAGGACGGACTTTCTGGCAATACTCATCTTCTCTTCTGGTCTGCACTTTCAAGGCTTTGAATAAGATATCCTCTTTGCAGTACATAATTGTCAGTGCATTCTTCAGACTCCTTGGTGTATGGTTGGCTGCGTCCACATGGACATGCATGCCACAGGATGAATTTACAAAAGCGCCTGCGTTTTTGACACACCGCACCACTTCCTGGAGTTTTCCCATTTCCGAATATTCCAGTTTTGGGGACACCATCTCCGTGGCATATTCGCTGTCAGCATTCAGACACCTCCCGTGAGATTTGTACTGACAACAGATACTGGAATCATAGGAAAACTTCCAGACCTTTCCATCCGGGTCTTTCACACACCATGAATTGTAAGAATGGATGGAATATGGCTCTGTTCCGAACATTCTTCCAACAGCGACAGCCGCATTGTAACGGCTGATTCCTGTCATCTCAATCTCTGTACCGAAATACTGGTCTTTTAAGTCGATCTGTGTCACCCACCCTTCACTTCTGGAACAGGTGAGCTGCTTCGAATCTCTTCATCCACGGCTTTCAGGTTTCTGCCTATTGCTTCAATAACATTGACGGTGACACCGTTCCCAGCCTGCTTATAAAGCTGGTTGTCGGATGTCTCTTTTTCCATCTTGGAGATCTGGTCGTCCCGGTATCCCTGCAGTCGCAGACACTCCCTTGGTGCCAGCCTGCGGATTCTGCCGTGGTAGATCACGCCATGACGGTCGGTTGCCGTAATGGTGAACATTGGCTCGTCCGGTTCTTTCATCCTTCTTCCATTCTGGCGGACTTTTTCCTTGGCTGGTGTCAGCACTGCCCTTGGCGGTTCTTCCACCAGCACCCCGGAGCTTTCACCCCTGTGGTTATGGATGCTGGAATCCTGTCTGGTATTCAGACATCTTGCAACCTCTGTCACCAGCGGCGGAGGGGAGATATCTACAAAATGCAGTGTCCCCTGCTGGTTTCCGGTCGTCAGAGTATGGGCAATCTCATGCCCAACTCTTCCCCTGCGGCTGTTGATGCCCGGATATCCTAGATCAATGCTGTCACCCTCATAAGCCATCTTGTACCCTTTTCGGGTATTTTCCTTGATCGGGATACCGACTTCGTATAATCCGGTCTTGCCGCCCATACCGCCAGCCCCGCTGGTCAGCGTGCAGCTCAGTCCTTCTTCTGCGTAGACTCTTTCTCCCTGTTTGCCAGCATGGACTTGTATAAGAGCTGTTCCATTTGCTTTTGGGAAAGGTAATATTTTTCCGGCACATCTTCCATCAAGATATCCGACAATATACACCCGTTTCCTTGACTGGGGGACTCCGAAATCCTTGCTGTTAAGCACCTTCCATTCGACATGATACCCCAGTTCAGATAGCGTACTGAGGATGGTGTGAAACGTCCGGCCTTTGTCATGCGAAAGCAGACCGGGTACGTTTTCAAGGAGAAAATACGCAGGTCGTTTGTCTGCAACCAGCCTGGCAACTTCGAAGAAAAGGGTTCCTCTTGCATCGGCAAATCCTTCCCTTCGTCCAGCGATGGAGAATGCCTGGCAAGGAAATCCCGCGCATAAAAGATCAAAGTCCGGCATTCGTTCTGTTTCAATATTTCTTGCGTCATTGCAGAACCACTCTCCTTCCGTATCAAACAGCACCCGGTAGTTGTGGTCTGCATACGCATCCGCTTCACAGTGTCCGACACAGGTGAAGCCTCCTGCCCTTTGCAGCCCTTCTCGGAATCCTCCGATTCCACTGAAAAGGTCAAAAAATCGAATTGTTCCGGCTATCAGCCTCCCTTCGCTGCGAAAAAAACAGTGCAGATTTCTCTGCACCGTCTTAGTCTCTTGGTTTCTGTTATTGATGTCTATTCTTCTGCATCCTCTGGCTCTGTTGCTTCTGGTTCCGTCTCTTCGGTTTCCAGTTCCTCTTCGTCTACTTCTGCTGACTCTGTTTCCTCTGGCTCCTCAGTTTCCGTCTCTGTCGGCTCTTCTTCCGGTTCCGTCTCTTCGGCTTCCGATTCTGTCGGTTCTTCCTCTGCTTCGGCTTCTTTCAACTCCGGCTCTTCTTCCGGTTCGGATTCTGCAGGCTCAGCTTCTTCCGGTTCCGTAGCTCCTGCTGATTCCGCTTTCCATTTGGCTTCCTCTTTTTCAAGTGCCTCTTCGATTAGTCCGATCAGGAAGTCTTTCTGTTTCATGCCGTTCTTGGCGAGGACTGCTTTCAGTCTGGAAAATAACTCCTCGTCTACCTGTACTGCTACTGTTCTTAAATTTGCCATGTCCGTCTTTTCTCCTTTTCTTGTCATGTGTTCTTCGATTACCATTTCAAGGTATTTTGGTATGCTGATTCCTAACTCTTCGACCTCCAGTTTTAGCTTTTCATGCAGCTCTACCGGGATCTTTCCGCATATGTTTTTTATCTCCATGCGTTTGTTCTCCTTTCTTTTTTCTATACACAACATACCCTAAAACGTGGCAGAAAGCTATTCACAATACCCAACGAATATGAGGATTCCAAAAGCCCCCAAAGGATGCAGATCTAATAACATTCAATAGGCATCACCCCTTTCAAAGATCCGTGATTTATACTAATTTAACTGTCTGAATTTTGGCTATTTTATCACCGGGAAAGACTTGACTTTTTCAGAATGCCTCCTCAAGTCCGGAGAGAAAATCCAGCATCTGGGACGGAATTTCTTCCTTCTTTGAAACACTTTCCCCGGAGCCTGAAATGGAAGCACCTGCCAGTTCTTCCCGGATGGCCTGCCGGATGCTTTTCTCCAGCCGGTTGTTTTCCTGATCTTTTAAAATTACCTGAACCAGATAGCTGCTCTTCTGTCCATCCGGAACACTTTTCAGGATCTCCCATGCCCTTTTATGGTCTGGATTCTCCAGGTTCAGGCGGAACGAGAAAACGGGTCTCTTTACTTCGCGCACATCTGCCCCACAATCCGCTCATAGCCGGAAGCGTTGGCGTGTACGTCTGTCAGGTAAATCTGCCGACACAGCCCGTCCTGTGGTGTCACGTGCCGTTTCAGGATGCTGGCTCCGCCGCCCATGATCACGGACGGAATCGCCTTCAGATCGAACCCGGCTTCCATGATTGCAGACAGTATTTTCTCCGTATAAAGCCTTCCCTGCTGGGCAATGATTTCTTTTGCCGCCGGGTCCATGCTGCAGCTCTGGCCGTTCAGAACACGTTCGATCTGAATGTCCGTTATAGACAGTCCGGTATTTCTGCGTACCTGCTCGGTGATCTCATTCACACACCGGATCACACCAAGCTCCAGGCTGCGGCAGGTTGCGGCGTTTGGAACACTGTTGTCCAGCCGCATCAGATCTACGGTCCAGCCACCAATGTCTACGAGAAGAACAGAAGGCTCATCCCGAACACATTCCGGGTGGAGAGCCAAGGCAGAGTATCCCTGTGGGAACAGTTTTACATCCTGAATCCGTATCTCATAGCTTTCATCCTCGTACCGGAAACGCACAGGCTGCTCTTTCCGAAACAGATACTCCCGGAAGCCTTTTTTCTCCCTGCCAAAACTTGCCAAAGGAAGGCCGGCTGCCAGAACCACATCTGCTTTCCGTTCTCCCCGGCGGTAACGGATCTCCTGGGCAATGGCAGCCATTGTCAAAAGGTAATAATTGTCATTGGAAGTCTTACTTCTCACCAGTGTCTGCCGCCCAGTTCCGCACACATAAAATTTCCCATTGTACTGCAGGACATTCTGCATGGTATACGGCTCGTAATCATACCCGGTCAGTCCTGTCGGGAAACACACATGGGGAGTTTTGATAGCATAATATCCATGATCGATTCCTATAATGATAAGTCACCACATCCTTTCTGGTTTTTCTTGTTCTTTTCCAGCAGGTGGTCTTTTTGTCTGGAAAAAGAGAAAAAGGGCAGAACCCCGAAGAGTCCTGCCCGTAATAAAAAATACAGCTATGTACATTTTGTAAATAAATACGCATAGCTGTATTCAATCATTTTTATTTGTTAATCAACGCTGCAAATCGTTAAGGAAAGAATCGAAGATGGTGCAAACGAAAAAGCAGCATTGAGACTTTTCAGTAACTGCCCTTTCGTTTGCATCAATTTCGATTTTTCCTGGTTGAACAAAGTGCGTCCGGTTAGCTTCCATATATGGAGTTTTAATCTTCTTGCTTTTACTCAAAGTTTAACACAGAATGGTGTGAAATATATATTTCTTTGTTAGATGATATGATTTTTTGCATCACAAATAAGCCTCCATCGGAAGCTTCAAAATAAGTGTTCAGTTCATATACATCAGCAAAGCATATGTGGCTTCGGTGTGACATGGCATTGTCCAGGTGAGAGTGGAAGGATTTTTCCACCACAGGATGAGCACTTGCATATATCTTGGTTGTAAAGTAGCTGAATGATGGCAGGTGCATCCATATTTTTCAGTCTGGAAATGTATTTTTGGCATCCAAGGATATTTCTACACATAGTAATCTTTTTATTCTTATTTCTGGATGAAAGAAGACCATAGTGACGAATACGTACAAAACGCTTTGGAGGAACATGCATTAAGAATCTACGGATGAATTCCTCACCAGAGATTGTGAACTCTTTCCACTGCCCTAGTTTTTTGTAATCCTTAGCGGAAAATGTAACGGCAGATTCCGTCATACCTTTAATGCGGTAGTTGCTAATAGCAATCCGATGTGTATATTTTCCAAGATATCTGATAACAGATTCCGCACCGTCAAATGGTTTCTTGCAATAAGGCACCCATTCCTTAGTGTAGCAGGTATTTAACAATTCCTTGAAAGTATAACTGTTTTTGTAAGGGGAAGCCGAACCGTAAAACTCCAGCTTACGATCTTCCCAGAGTTGCTTGAGTTCTGCCATGTACTTTCCACGAAACACTTTGGAGATAACCTTAATCGGTAGGAAGAAATCTTCCCCATTGTCTTTCCAATGATTTTTTACATCCAGTCCACCACCAAGAACAATGGCATGGATATGCGGATGAAAGTTCATTGCACTCCCCCAGGTATGAAGGATACAGATATAGCCGATATCAGCCCCAAGATACTTGCTGTCCGCAGCCAGTTGACTCAAAGTACCTGATGCAGCATGGTAAAGGGCTGTGTATAAAAGCTTCTGATTGCTGTAGATAACAGGATTGAGTTCTTCCGGAACGGTAAAAACCACATGGAAATAAGGTGCATCTAAGATATCCTCACGCCGTGCATCCACCCATTTTTCTTTTGGGAATTCCTGACACATAGGACAGCATCTGTCGCGGCAGGAATTATAGTGGATAGATATACAGCCACAATCCTCACATACACTTACATTTACGCCAAAGGCACCTGTTTTGCAATTCATGATGTGGTAAGCCGTTTTTCTTTGAGTGGCAGAAATATCATGTGAGGTTTCATAGGACGGATAAAAACGATGAAAAACGTCCTGGATAGTACAAGGACTGCTCATGATTCACCACCTTCCGGATCGTCGAACGGACTGCGAATCCCAAGGAGGGTCTTGTTGCTCACATGAAGGTAAACATCTGTAGAGCGAGGATCAACATGTCCAAGAAGTGACTGAATATATTTTATATCCGTACCACTTTCGAATAAATGGCTGGCAAAACTATGACGGCACGCATGAGAAGAAATGCGACGGGTAATACCGGCAAGTTTGGCACTTTTCTTAAAGAACTGGTTAACACTGGCTATATCCAGATATCCACCGGTCCAGGAGCTTGGAAAGAGGATATCTTTAGGACGGCCACATTTGTACCAATACTCTGTGAGAAGGTCAAGATTCTTTTGAGACAGAATCGTATACCTGTCAATTCTGCTTTTGGTTTCGCGAACATGAATCGTCATGTTGGTGCGGGAAATATCATCATAATGGAGATGAACGACCTCTGACACACGTAATCCGGAAGAATACATAGTTGCAATAATAGCTTTATGTTTCAGGTTCGGAGTGGCATCAATGATTGCATTTATTTCATTACGGGTCAGAACAGCCGGAAGATTTCGTTCTCTTTTCATAGCAGGAACAGTATCATCGTCCCAGACAACCTTCAGCACTTTTTTATAGAAGAACTTGATTGCAGACCGATAGTGATTGTGAGTTTCAGGAGACCTGCCTTCCAAACGTTTGGCAGTAAGAAAACTTTCCGCATCTTCAAGCGTAAGAGCAGAGACAGGTTTTCCAATCCAACGAAGGAAGTAACTGACATCAGAGCAATACAGTTGAATAGTTCTTTCTCGTAGGTTACGTTTTTCCGCTTCATTGCGGATAGATTCAAAAATATCTTGGTACATAAAAAACCTCCATGAATGATAAGTTGATGAGAAACACTATCGTTCACGGAGGAGGTCTGGGCAGAAACTTCTGCTTGAAACAGTCATTGGATAATGCTATTCTATTCATGGCGGTGATAGTGTCGATCCTGTTTGATTGTTGGTTGTGGTGACTTAACAATACTACTTTTAGGACTTGGCTACCACTGCCTTTTTATATAAAAATGAAAAACTGCGCCACAGCCCTGGCAGGCCATCGCGCAGCGATTTTGTTCAACTGGAAGTTGTAGTGTTGATTGTCTACAGTAATCTGCTTTCAAATGTATTCGTTTTAAATTATAGACACACTATACTTGTTGCAATCTTCTGCTGAAATACGCTGTCATGCTCCACAAATAACATAGTCGGCTTATACTCTAAAATCAATTCTTCAATTTGCATCCTTGTAATAACATCAATATAGTTTAAGGGTTCATCCCAAATATATAAATGTGCCTGTTCACAAAGACTTCTGGCTATCAGAACTTTTTTCTTCTGACCTTCACTAAAATTTTCAATATTTTTTTCAAACTGGCTTCGTTCAAATCCCATTTTGCGAAGTATTGCTTTCAGCAGACTTTCATCTACCGTATATTGCTCCGCATAAGCCGTAAGGCTTCCTTTCAAATCCGATGTATCCTGAGAAACATACGAAATTTTCAGGTTTGAATCAATATCCAGATTTCCTGAATATTGGATATTTTCTCCACAAATCAGCTTTAGTAGAGTAGATTTTCCACAACCGTTTTTTCCGGTTACAGCAATACGTTCACCCGGATGAAGCTGAAAATGAATATCACTGCATATTCCCACATCACCATGATATAAAGCAAGATGACTTGCTGTAATCAGCGTTCCTCTGCCATAAGAAAGCGGTGATATTTTCAACGAACTGGTTTGTTCAATATTTTTCAGCAGCCCTGATTTCATCTCTATCGCTGATTGCATTCGATTTTCCTGGCTCTTTGCCCGCTTCATCATTTTTGCTGCTTTATGTCCAACAAATCCTTTATCCAATTTAGAACCTGAGTTTCGTGTTCCATTTTTTGTTTTTTCCACTTTGTCAGACCAGTCCGCAGACCTTCTTGCAGCATCAGACAGCCGGATAATATCTTTTCGCAACTTCTCATTTTCGGCAAGTTCAAATTCATCCTGCATCCGTTTGTTGTCCCACCAAGTACTAAAATTCCCCTGTTGTACTTCAATATTATTCCGATTGATTGACAGTGTATGGTCGATACACTTATCAAGTAATTCTCGATCATGAGAAACAAGAATAAATCCTTTTTTCCTTTGCAGATATTCTCCTACCTTTTTTCTCGCTTCTGTATCCAAATGGTTCGTTGGCTCATCAATCAGCAGAAAACGTTCAGAACCAGTAAATAGTGCAGCAAGCAATACTTTTGTTCGTTCTCCATTTGAAAGAGTTTCAAATGGTCTGTATAACACTTCTGCATTCACATCCAATTTTGAAACTTCTTTTAACAATTCCCAATCCTCTGATTCAGGGCAAATCTCATGCATTACATCAATGGTATATTGAGACATATCTTTCACATGATATGGGAAATATTCAAATGTGACATTTGAACTGATGATTCCAGTATAATGATATTTTCCCAATAAAAGGTTAAGAAATGTTGTTTTCCCCCTTCCATTTCTTCCTATAAACCCAAGTTTCCAGTTTGTGTCAATCTGAAAATTCACATTTTCAAATACATTATCATAATGACCTTCGTAACCGAAAGTTAAATTGATTACCTTTATTTCTGACATAAAAATTCCTCCTTTGTTGCGTATGTTCGTCTTCTCAAAGTTGGAATTATGATGGTTAAATTACTCTATGCAAAGTCCATCATCCAACTTTACATAGAGAAAAACATGTACGATTTCAATTTCATTGCTCATAGCAAGTGTTCCTCCTTGTCAAATTCCGAATTGCTAAATTCATTTTCATTGACAATGGTATCATATTTTTTATTGATAATCTAGTTCCTGTATCCATTCTCTGATTTCTATTGGTGCATTTTCGCAAAAATCCTGAATCCACATCTTATGGAGCCTGACTTCTGACTCTGTACTGTCTATGTTTCCAGCACATCCACCTGTTTCCTGAAGTGCTTCCAGGCAAGCCCATTCCTTTTTGAAGTTTCCGGCAAATTCCATCCATACTTTTATATGATATTCCTTAAAACCCAAATGATAAATCAAATAGGTCAACCTGTCAAAATCAGCTAACGGCATTTTTTCTTTTTTCAGCAATAACCTTTTATCATGCTCGCTGCATAGATATAAAAATGCAAGCTGTTCTATCTTTGCCTGCTCCATATATTTCTCCCTTCTCTTCTGCTTTGTCTCACTTTTACAACCGATTCTACCTTGTCCAATCGTTAAAATCAATACAGATGGTGCAAAAAGTGAGACAAGCCATCCTTTTACCAGAGAGGAAGAGATTTAAAATGCCAAAGCCAAGGACACAGTCTGGTGAAAAGAATCTGATCAGCCAACGGTTGATTGAGCTTCGCAGGACTCACAATATGTCTCAGCGTGATCTTGCCTATAAACTCCAGTTAGCTGGTTACGATATGGATAAAAATGTAATCACCAGAATCGAAACAAACAAGCGTTATGTCACTGATCTTGAATTAAAAGCCATTGCTGAAATCTTTCAGGTTTCATACATATTTCTCATTGATGGCAAAGACGAATAGAAGTGACAAATGGGGAAGTTCTTTTCGTGCTTCCCCATTTTATTCGTCCTTATTACAGATTCAGTAGTTCTAAGATTTTCTGCATACCGGCCTGATATAAAGATTCCGCATATAATATCCATCTTTCACTGACTTCAGTAACATATGCGTCTATCGTTTTTCGCTTTTCTTTTGATAATCCCATTGTCTGAACCTGTTCTTCATATTTTGATATTTTTTCCAGCATTTCCTGGTACGCTACATTTTCTTTCAGCTGTTCTTCTATCTCATCAATCCAGGTATCCATCAGCAACTCTAGCAGTTTCTGTGTGCTTTCCCAGTATTGCTTTTTTTATTTTCCCCAGCATAGCTCCATAAGAAATCATTTGAGCCTGTCCCATATAAAAATGGTACTCTTCTTCTATCATTTCCTTTTCGCTCTCCAGTTGGAAATATCGATGTACTGCCTTATGCTCTTCTTCCGTTAGGCTGATTGACTGATTCGTCTCCATAAATGTTTCTATCACTGGATACTTTTCTATAAATTCCAGTATTTTCTTTTGCATTCTCTGGTATTCCGCATTATGCTTTTTCAGATAGATACATACCTGTTCTCCTATCCGTATCCCCAGACATTGTTCGTTCCAGATGATATCTGGCTGTACTGTCATATTGTTTTCTCCCTTCTGTGTAGTTTTTCTGTTCCAAGCACAAGACTATACCACACTTCCGGGAGAAAGCTATTCAGCAGATCTACTGAAATGACCGGGCAGATACTGTGCAACCAGCCTATTGTTACCAAATATTAGAAAAGCAACAGGAATCTCGACTTTTTATCGTTGTTCCTGCTGCTCATAGCATTCTTTATATTTAGTTCAGATTCAAACTTTTTACCCAGTCCTGAACCTCTTCTTCTGATGCATTAGAAGAAAATCTCTTTCCTTCCTGCCAGTCTCCGGTTCCTGCCATTTCCTCTAAAAGTTTTCCGCTGTCTCCAATTCCAGAGGAAGCTGATGTACATACAGGAATTATCGTTTTTCCTGTAAAATCATTACTTTTAACAAACTGGTTTACTGGCCACGCTGAAACTGACCACCAGATGGGGTAACAGAGGACAAGCTCCGTGTACTCACCGAAATTATCAACTGTCGTAGAAACCAGATCTACATCTCTCAGGCTCTCATCGTCATGCTCTCTTGATACTCGGCTGTCGTCATTTGTCCAGTCAAGATCCTCATCTGTATAAGGCTCTACAGGCTCCAGCTCAAATAAATCTCCACCTGTTGTATCTGCAATATAATTTGCGACTGCTTTTGTACTTCCTGTTGCGGAGTAATATACAACCAGTACTTTACCTGTTTTTTCTGTGCCATCCTGTGCAGGTGTTCCTGTTGCTTCCGCTTCTGTCACTGCTGCTGTTGTTTCTGCTTCATCAGAATTTTCTGTTGCTGAACTCTCCTGTTCAGTCTCTGTATTCTGTGCGGTTTCACTGCTCTGATTATCTGATTTATTCGATCCGCATCCTGTCAGTAAAACTCCTGCTAATATACAAACGGCAAGTAACATCCAACTTATGTGTTTCCTCATTTTCAGCATCTCCTTTTCTACGTTATTCTCTATATAAACGTGATACACATTTTTCTGCATTATCTGTGTATACCGTAGTTTTCAACCTCATAATTATAACTTGATACACGCTATACACTACTATAAACTATACTCCATTTATGGGCGGCACTCTGAAAATTCGAGCGATTTCATTTATCTGGAATTTCCTTGTCTCCAAAAACTGTGCTTCGTTCGGAGAGATGGAAATCGGTGTATATTTCATGCCTTCTTCCAGGACGGCAACCTTGTGGCTGTTAGAAGATCCGCCAAAGGTCGAGTTCCAGGAATCACGCACTCTTGCCGGGTCTTTCAGTGTTCCCGGATGTTCCAGCACACCGCTTGGTGCTGCTCCGTTGGCGTAGAACTTACTGCCATACTCCTCCGCTGCGATAGCCAGACCAATGGCATTCTTCGCCATTGCAATGGGACTGTAACCTACAAGGCCATCAAACCCAAGACCAGGAACATGAAGCACATCGGACGGGTCAAGGATGACCGACCCGGTATCCATCGTTGGGGCATCGTCATTGGACTTCGTGTATTTGTAATACAGATGTCCGTTCTTATCCCGATCCACGGTCATGCGGTCAGGCATCAGGGGATAAAGTGCAATGACCTCGCCCTTGCCGTTTCGGATGATCTGGGCATAGGCATTTCCCCAGAGGAGAAGGTGTGTCATGAGGGTTTCCCGGAAGATGAAGGAACTCATCTCCGGATTCGGCTCATCATGCAGAAGTCTGTAAAGCCTGTGATCGATTGCTTTCTCCTTGCCACCGTTTTCCGTATACCGATACACATTCAGCGGCAGGCTTGCCACCGCCTCTGACAGGATACGGACACAGGAATAGACCGCCGTCATCTGCATGGATGTTCTTTCATTGACTCGTTTGCCAGATGCAGAACCACCCATGAAAAAGGTGTAGGAGCTGCCGCTCGTCCTATTCTTAGGAGCATCCCTGGTACGGAACAATCCACTTATAATTCCCATATCAAATCACCATTCCTTTCAAAAAATGAGAAGCCCACGGCTGTCATAGACACTCTCGCTTGTATCGTTACCGCATCGGATTGCCCGGTCCAGCGCCATAATGGTTGCCACCGCTCCGTCAATCTTCTCGGTTGATTTTGCTTTATCTGCCTTGATGTTTCCGGCTGGGTCGGTTCGGATGAAGATGTTATCCATGTTCCATCGAAGAACCGGATGACCGCCGTGAGCCAGCTTCTTTTCCAGGGTCAGCTTCATCAGTTCCTTGGTAGGTGGGGACATGGATGCAAAGCCCTGTCCCATTGGCACGACTGTAAAACCCATTCCTTCCAGGTTCTGCACCATCTGGACAGCACCCCAGCGGTCGAATGCGATCTCCCGGATGTTGTATTTCTCACCCAGTCTTTCGATGTATTTCTCAATGTAGCCGTAATGGACAACATTGCCCTCTGTGGTCTGGATGAAGCCTTGCCGCTCCCACACATCGTAGGGAACATGATCCCGGTTCACACGGATAGGGAGGGTTTCCTCCGGCAGCCAGAAATAGGGAAGAATGTAGTACGGCTCTTCATCATCTTCCGGCGGGAACACCAGGACAAAAGCGGTTAGGTCGGATGTACTGGAAAGGTCAAGACCTCCGTAACATACACGCCCCTCCAGATCTTCCGGGTTGACAGGGAATGCACACGCATCCCATTTCTCCATCGGCATCCATCGGACTGCCTGCTTGACCCACTGGTTGAGTCTCAGCTGCCGAAAGGAGTTCTCCTCGCCGGGGTTCTGCCTTGCAGAATCACAGGCCGCCTTTACCTTATCCATGCCGATGGTTTCACCCAGGGATGGATTCGCTTTTTTCCACACCTTCGGGTCTGTCCAGTCCTCTTCCTGTCCGGCTCCGTAGATGACCGGATAGAAGGTTGGGTCTATCTTCCGTCCCTCCAGGATATCCACCGCCTTCTGGTGTGTCTCATAGCAGATGCTGTTGGTGTCTGTACCTGCTGTTGTGATCAGGAAATACAAGGGCTGCATTCTGGCATCACCAGAGCCCTTCGTCATGACATCAAACAGCTTCCGGTTCGGCTGTGTGTGCAGCTCATCAAAAACAACGCCGTGGATATTAAATCCGTGCTTGGAATACGCTTCTGCGGAAAGCACCTGGTAAAAACTGTTCGTAGGTGTATAGATGATTCGTTTCTGCGATGCCAGTATCTTGCACCGCTTATTGAGTGCCGGACACATTCGAACCATATCGGCGGCCACATCAAAAACGATGGTAGCCTGCCCCCGGTCGGCAGCACAGCCGTAGATTTCCGCTCTCTGCTCTCCGTCCCCACAGCAAAGCAAAAGAGCGACCGCCGCAGCAAGTTCGCTCTTACCATTCTTTTTGGGAATTTCAATGTATGCAGTATTGAACTGGCGATATCCGTTTGGTTTTACAATACCGAACAGGTCACGGATGATTTGCTCCTGCCAGTCCAAAAGCAAAAACGGTTTTCCTGCCCATGTACCTTTGGTGTGACACAGGCACTCGATGAAGTTCACGGCAAAATCCGCAAGCTGCTCATTATATACAGAGTCCTTTGCCTTGAACTTAGTCGGCTTATATTTTTTCTTCTTCACATAGTCACCTCCAAATGGCATAAAAAATAGCCGCCACCAGTTGGTGCGACCTTCATAACGAGATACAGAAGCCTCATGGCTTCCGCATCTGGGAATATTCAAATCCGGGGTCAGTTGAGTTCCGAAAGGAGAATACACAAGGCGAGTTCTGCTTCCTTGCACGTTGGCTTAATGTCCCAGCCCCTGTCATAGTTGGCAATCCACTCGCCATCCATCTTAAGGCTCAACTTTGAAATCTTACCACCGTTGATACCGTATTCCTCACTTGGTTCTTCGTAAACCTTGACCCAGTAATGAACTGCCTTGTATTTTCCGCTTTCCTCCGGAATACCGATTGTGCCTTCTTTCCACATGATCCGTATCCTCCTTACTTCGCTGCCTTAAGAACGTCTACCAGCCATTCTGCTTCCGGGTGGCTTTCGCCTGTAGTCTTTTCAAGGATCAGACTTTCTTCGTCAATGTAGCAAAGTGCCCTTCCGACCTTGATAAACCGAACATTTTCGAAGCCCTTGATGTTCGTGCGGTAGACTCTGGCCTTCCGGCTTTCGCCATCGTAGCTTTTGCCGTCCCAGCCGTTAAAAGTAAACTGTACGCTTTCTGTGGTTTTGGTGAAATGAGCCTCAAAATCGGCTCTGGTGATTGCTGTGTTGTAATCCTTCAGTTCAAATGTTTCTCTCATCTGGTAAATGCCTGTCATGGTGTTTTCCTCCGTTTGTCTTGTTTTCCCTTTCGGTGTGTACATATTCGCTCTGAACGCACATATTATCAAATACATTCAGAGCCATAATCTACACAAATATGAGAAGGAAATACCGGGCAATATGACACCAAGAAATGATATTCGATTATATCTCCTCAACGTAAAAAGGAGCCCCACTGAGAAGCTCCTTTCTGTTTTATTATAGGCTGTAGCGTTCTCCGGTCAGGATGTTCACCACTGTCTGACTTTCCCCAAAGGCCGCTCTCATCTCGTCCAGCTCTTCCTGGCTTGCTGGTCTTGCGTTCCTGCGGTATTCTGCAAGGCTTCTGCTGACCTCTTTCTCTCTGGCAGCCTTTGTGGCTTCCGCATCAACCTCATCGGTTACGTAGGTGAGCTTCTCCAGCATATCGCTCATCAAAACTCGCCCGATGCAGTTCCTTGCAACTCCGTTCTTGTCGATGGTGATTTTGCCGTTTTCCAGGTCTGTCTTAATCTCGGCAAGCTCCTTTTCTGCGCTTGCTTTCCAGTATGCTCCAAGGGCTCCGCTAAGTTCTCTTTCAAATCTTGTCATTGTATTTTCCTCCGTTTTCTTGGTTGTTTTCCCTTTCGGTAGTGACATATTCGCTCTAAAACACACATATAGCAACTCATTTTTGAGGCATATATGTACCAAAGATTGCCGGAGAAATGTGTGTATTTTATGCCATCACGCGGTGGATGGTCTCCAGGATTTTCTCCTGCTCTTCCTCACTTACGCCGATGCTCTCAAGGGCCTGGCGCGTGCCGCAATCCGGACAGATCGGCGTTTCGCCGTCTGTTCTGGAAAGTGCCGGATGGCCAGTGTAGCTGTTGCCGCAAATGGGGCAGGTTCTAACGCTTCTTGTCTCAGTTTTCATTTTTTCCCTCCATGCTGTCATGCATTGCTCTTTTCAGTATGTTTGCATCAAAGCCGAAATCATAGTAACCAAGCAAACAGGTTTCCGTGTAGTTTCTGGTTGGAATGCCCAGCGGCCTGCTCTCATCCATGATGTAAACAAATGCCATCACATTGCGTTTTCTGCTTGTCCGGATTCCGGTGTAGGTGATCGGCATCTCCTTCTTGTAGTAGAAGGTCGGGTACCCCTCATACCGATCAAGCCGTTCTTCGTCTGCTACGGAAACTTCCCAAACCGCTACCGGAACCTTGCCGCCCTCAAAGGGTTCAATTGTCAGGTAGGAGCCAGTCTTGCTTCCCTTAAACAAAAGCCGGTAGTCGGCAATCTCGGCGGTGCCAAGAACTCTGGCGTCTGGGCATCTCCATCGCATCTGGGTTAGGTTCAAATTGCTGCCATAGGCTAAGTAATATCTTTTCATTGGTTGTCCATCCTTTCTGAAGGGCTCACCCTTCTACCACCGAAAGCCCGCCGGAGCGGGTGTCGGTTGTATAAGGCTAAGTCCTTTATGCTCTGCAGCCGCTTCTGAAAGCTGCGTCTCCGGAAAGGCGGCGGGTCAGGACCTCTCTTGCGGTCGCAAATTCTTCGCCAATGAATCCAAGGCGAAGGAGCCAGGTGCGCATCGCGTATTTCGGATTCTCGTTCTGCTGAGGCTTGGCGCTGGCGCTTCTCACGCTCTTGGCCATCTGGCTAAGGGCCAGGCAAAGCTGAATGTAGCTCTTAAGCTTTCCGGCGTGAAGGCCGTTCACCTTTCCGTTTGCCGGTGCATCGAATTGGAAAAGGCGAAACTCAATGGTGCCCTTGGTGAAGGTGGCATGCAGGTTCAGCATGTGGTAGCGGCTATCGTTGTAATGATGGCTGCGTCCGTAGTTGGCACCGTTGCTCTCGTACCAAACGTCTGCCAGGGCGCTCATGGTCTGCGGCTTCTTTTTGTTGACCGCCTTCAGGAAATCAGGGTCAACCGGTCTGCAGTAGCGGCCTATTCTGTAGTCATCCAGTGCCAGGGCGTCTTTCAAAAGACTTTCGTGGCTTGCCATGATGTTGGCCAGGTTTCTCAAGGTTTGAGGGGTGTGTCCCTTTGCTCCAATGTGGATGTGGACTCCGCAGCCTCTGGTGTAGTCGCTCTTGGCACCGGCCTTGCGAAGGCGTCTGACCAGCTCCTGCAGGGTTTCGATATCGGAGTAGTTCAGGATTGGGGTAACCATTTCGCATTTCTGGCTGTCGGCTCCGTGAATGCTGACGTCCTTCTGCATTTTCCACTCGCGGCCCTGCGCGTCCCAGGCGCTCCAGGTTTCGTATCCGTTGCGGCGGGCGGTGTATTCGTAGCGGCCTGTTCCAAAATACTCCGCTGCAAGGCGGGCTGCTTTCTCGCGGGTGATGTTGTTCATCTCAATCTCAACTCCGATGGTCTGCTTCTTCATCTCTTCAATCTGGTTCATGGTCTTGTCTGTCATTGCCTTTATCTCCTTCGCTTTTGCGTTTTTGTTTTCCCTTTCGGTGTGTACATATTCGCTCTACTCCGGACATATAGCAAGTTATATATGAGGCATAATATACACAATGATTTTCGTAATGTGTTGTGTATATCTGTCAGAATGAAGAAGGCTGGAAAAGCACTCAGGGATGCATCCGTTCGGAGAAAGATGCCCCCAAAAGGAAGCCTATTTTGAAGTAATGGCAGTAAAGTTTCTGCTCAAGATCAGCGCGGGATTCCAGGTATTTGGATAACTGATTCCTATCAGCCTCGGACAGGGACTTCTCAATTGTGGTGCGAATTTCTGACTGCTGATGGATAAGCTCGGCAATGGCGGGATCGTCATTTGGAATCTCTTCCCAAGGAGAGAGCCGACCATAGAACAGTTCCTCCAGAATATCGTGGGCCATTTACTCCACCACCTTCCTACATGCATCGACCCCAAACGCCACACTCAGTCCGCATCCATTATCCCAGGCTACCATGATGCTGCCGATATCATCCACGCCTCTGACCGTTCCTTTCGTTCCAATGGGTGGCGCTTGGGGATCGTCCATTTTCACCAGTTCAACGCGGGTTCCAGCAGGGTACTGTTTTCTTATTCGAAGGACTTCTTCGTGCCGTGGAAATGTCATGCCTGTTCACCACCCTTCGCAACCGGGCTCTTAAAAGCAGCCGATCCTGAAAGGTTCTTCATCAAAATCTTTCGCACCTGCTTGTACTCATCACCGATCATTCCAAGACGCAGAAGGAAGCATCGGAATTCGTATTTCTCATTGACAATTTCCTTTTCTTTTGCGGAAACCCGATGTGCATTTCTGGCCATTTCGCAAAGGGCCGAAATAAAGTGCATCCAGGCATTGATGGTGTCAGGGTGGGTGTCACTTGGCAGCCACGGAAAATCGATGCAACCTTCATCGTCCCAGAGAACTGGAAGAAGGTGTCCACCATCCAATGCCTTCTTGATGAGGGGACCCTTCGCCTGTAGCAGTGTTTTCAAATTCGCAATCGCCGTTTCGCTCATGCTGCTTAATGGAACGCGAATGCTTACCGTTCCTTCAGCGCCGTTATCCGTTGTTTGGATTTGTTGCTGTTCCACTTCTCTCTGCTCCTCGTTAGCAGCTTCCTGTGCCGCAAAGAAATCTGCCTCTTCAGAATGGAAGCCTGCTACTTCCAGCGCTTGGATCAGGCTGCAGCTTTCTTCCATATGAGCCAGATCGGCATCATCCAAATCGCTCCAGGAAAGGGCTCCGTCCTTTGAAACGGTGTAGGTTCCAACCTGGTATGCAAAGGTTGGGGCACTCAGGTACTTTGCTTCCATACCAAGATGCTCGCTAATAGCTTTTACTAAGTTCTTGCGGTCCTGACCGCTTACGTTAAAATGGTGAATCATATGAATTTCCTCCTTCAATTTGGTAGGTACATATTCGCTCTAAACCGCACATATATCCAGTTAATTCGACAATGTAAAACCACCAAAGATTGCCAGGAGAATGTGTGCATATTAGTCCATCTTACCGTCGAGGTATCTCCAGTAAAGCCAGATGAAAATACCAAGAAAAATCCATCCGATCAGTAGCAGCACCAGAATTACCAGTGCCGCTACCAGAAGGATTCTCACGACACCTCCAGCTCTTTGACAAGGTCTGCGTACATGAACTTCTCGCCATTCCGAATAACATACACATCGTCCGGATTGCCGCCGTCCTCCACATATCTTCGGAGGATCACCGAAGCGTATTTCTCATCCAGCTCCATTGTGCAGCAGATACGCCCGGTCTGTTCGCAGGCCATCAAAGTAGAACCGCTGCCACCGAAGGTATCGATCACAACGGCATTCATCTGCGTAGAATTGCCGATGGGATATGCAAGCAGGTCAAGCGGCTTGGAAGTCGGATGGTTCTTATTGCGCTTCGGCTTGTCAAAATTCCAGATGGTGGTCTGCTTGCGGTCGGAGTACCAGGGATGCTTTCCATTCTGAAGGAAACCATACAGCACAGGCTCGTGCTGCCACTGATAATCCGAGCGGCCAAGCACCAGAGAGTTCTTCACCCAGATACAGCATCCAGCGAGATGGAATCCCGCATCCACAAATGCCCTGCGGAAGTTCAGACCTTCCGTATCCGCATGGAACACATAAGCCGCACCGCCCTTTTCCAGATGGTCAGCCATGTTCTTCATGGCAGAGAGCAGGAACTGGTAGAACTCCTCACCCTTCATGGAATCGTTCTGGATGGAAAGACCATCGGAACTCTGGAAGGATACTCCATACGGAGGATCGGTCAGTATAAGGTTGGCTTTCCTTCCATCCATCAACTTTGATACATCCTCTGCGGAGGTGGCATCACCGCACATCAGTCGGTGTCTGCCTACAGTCCAGACATCACCCCGCTCGACAAAGGAGGCTTTTTCCAGAGCAGCGGATAAATCAAAATCATCATCTTCCGCTCCGGTATCATTCTCCTCCTTGAAAAGATCGGTGATCTCCTGTTCCTCAAAGCCCGTCAGAGACACATCGAATGCCTCTGCCTGCAAAGCCTCGATCTCGACACGTAGCAGTTCTTCATCCCACCCGGCATCCATAGCCATACGGTTGTCGGCCAGAATGTATGCTTTCTTCTGGGCTTCGGTCAAATAGTCCACATAGACACAAGGCACTTCCTTGATGCCTTCCTCACGCGCAGCAAGGATTCTGCCGTGCCCGGCAATCACATTCAAATCCCTGTCCACGATGACTGGATTGATAAACCCGAACTCTCTCAGGCTGGCACGAAGTTTGTTGACCTGTTCAGCTGAGTGCGTCCGGGCATTATTTACATACGGTATTAACTTGTCGATGGAAACCAATTCCATCTGGGTTGTGGTTTTCGCCATCAGCCGCTCCTCCTTCTTAAGACTCTCTGAAGACTTTTTCTCGTATCCGGCAGGTTCCTTTTGGGAATGCTCTGCCGGATGTTATTCTTTGGAAATGGAGTTTTCTTTTTCTTAGCCATGTCAGACACCTCTCCTCGTGCGAAGCAAGCGCTCCATCACATCGTCCTGCGGGGTAGCCCCTTGGAAATCCACGGAGCAGTTTTCCTTCACAACCTGGAAAATCTGATACCAGATCTGATTGGTCTGCTTCATGTACTGCTGTGCCATTGCAACATAGGGGGAAGCACAGGCTGCACCAGTTGTCGGATGCTTTGCGAGAAAACCGTACTCAGAAATGCACTCCTCGCACTGAATCCACCGGCTGACGCTCATGGCGTACTGTTCCACCAACTGTACATTCACAATAGCGGCGCATCCTCGCTCCTTCAGCCATTTCCATGTTTCGTTATAGACCTCTTCTGCGCAGAGGGAACCAACCTTCTGCCGTGCTTTGAGGTAATCCTTGAGCGGGGGAATGTCCTCCCCCTGGAACTGAGCAGCATCTGTGAATTCCATCACGGTGGCTGCCTGTCCCTCGCTTATTTTCTCAGCCAGTGCCTTTGTTTTCCGGCCAGCACCCATCCGAGCACCGCCCCTGGCTGTACCATCCTTCGCCATTCAGGCACCTCCATTTCAACTTTTTAACGATAGGGGGTTTAATACCCCGTTTGAAATCGCATTTTTACGCGTTTGAGGGCGGCACCGTTGCCCAGCAGGGCAAACCGTAGAGATTTTGACCGCCCCTACCCTTTTAGAAAAAGACTGTCACGACTGTCACTCAGAAACAATTTCATCTTGAAATAAAAAAGTTTCTGAATCGACAGTCACGACCGTCACTTGAAGTCTTCTGCTTTCGTTTCATCAGACGCTGACTTCCTCTGCCACCTGTCACCACGGTCTGCGTGTAGTTTGGCATGACAGCTTTTGCACAAGGAAATGAGATTGTCTCTGCTGTGCGTTCCTCCCTCTGCCAAAGGCAGCTTGTGGTGTACTTCCTCAACAGGCACGATGATTCCCTTGGCGTAGCATTGCTCACAGAACGGATGCGTCTTCACATAGGAATCACGAATCCGCTTCCACGCTCTGCCGTATCTACGGTGTACAGCAGGGTCCCTGTCGTACTTCTCATAGTTGCGGTTATAAAGTTTTGTATGTTCCTCGCAGAACCTGTTGTCTGTCAGCTTGGGACATCCGGGATAGTGGCATGGATGCTTTGGTTTACGCGGCATTCGGGTTACCTCCTTCCATTTGAATTGGAGGATGTACCATATCTGCTCTGCGTAAGAAACTTTACGATATGGCATAAGTTCCTCCTGGCATGACAAAAGCCCCGGAAGGATCACTCCTTCTGAGGCTTCTCATCAATTCTGAATTTGCATCCTAACAATATCACATAAGGCACCGTTGCAATGCGTTGCAAACAGCTGCATTTTTGACTGGGGCACATTTTTTTGAGTCCGACTTTATCCGCCGGAATCCCCACCCCTGGGGGATGCTTCATTTTATTATTGCAGTCTAACAATAACACATAGGATGCCGTTGCATTTAGTTGCAAACAGATGCATTTTTCAAATCAATGGCATTTTCCGGCAGGGTGATCTTTGCCACAGCCTTGTTGTGCCAACGCTGCACGGTTCCTCTGTCTACGCCAAGTTCGTCAGCGATCATCGGCCACGAATAATTATGGATGTACCGGAAACGAAGAACCGCCTGCTGCTCGGACTTATCCACCTGGGCGATGACCTCACGGATCTGTGCCTTCAGGCAGATCAGGCGTTCCTGTTCACGCAGGACTTTTTCCTCCATCTCCCACAGCTTTTCAAGGGTTCGGATATACGGGGCATCCGTGTTCTTGCTGGCATTGAAGTGTTCCTCAAAGCTGGGACTGGAAATGCTCTGCGACATCTGTCGAAGTTCATCGCACTCAATGGTGTGTGAATGGATGCGCTGATCCAGAAGATATGCCTGGTTCAAATATTCTTTTACTGTCATGCCGTTACCTCCTCATCAAGTCTTCTGATAAGGAACTCCGGGTCAAGCTCTGTCAGCTGGGAGAACCATTTACTCCGAAAGAATCGAAGGCATTCTTCTTTTGTAAACTGTGCATCCCGATTCTTTCTTCCTCTGGATAATTTTTTGACTGCTTCACGGTAATCCCTCACGGCCTGCAATACGATGGCGTTCGCAAGTTCCTCGTAAGGGTTCAGGTTTGAATTCTTGCTCATGTTGAGTTCCTCCGATTTCACATTTTTAGTTCCCTCGGATTGACTCTCATTTACTCTGATTTACAGTTCCGCTCTGACTGCATCGATCAGCGCCGTCTGCGTATTGTCCTTCTGGGCTAACGCTTTCAGAACCCTTTCATCAATGCTGTCCTTTGCGATAATGTGCTGTACCACAACGGTGCCGGACTTCTGTCCCTGCCGGAACAGTCTGGCATTGGTCTGCTGGTATAACTCCAAAGACCAGGTAAGACCGAACCACACCAGGTGGTTGCCTCCCGCCTGGAGGTTCAGACCATGTCCTGCAGATGCCGGATGGATAAGACCAACGGCAAACTCACCACGATTCCACATCTCAATGCTGCCGGGGGAAGAAATCCTTGCATACTCCACCTTCAGCTTGTCCAGGAGTTTGGTGATCCGTTCCAGGTCATGCTTGTACCAGTAAGCCACAAGGATGGGTCTGCCGTTTGCTGATTCGATGATGTCCTCCAAGGCATCCAGCTTCCGGTCATGGATGCGGATCACGGAATCATCATCTGCGTACACAGCACCATTTGCCATCTGGGACAGTTTATTGGAAAGTGCTGCGGCATTGGCGGCAGTGACCTCATGCTCCGGGATGTCCAGGATCAGGTCCTTTTTCATATCCTCATACCGCTGCTGTTCCTTTTCATCCAGGGTGACCGGGTACTCGGTGCTGATGAGTTCCGGCATTTTCAAGTGGTCAACTGCCTTCATGGAAATCGTGATGTCACCAATCCGGTTATAGATTTCCTTCTCCGCACCGGGGAGTGCCTTATAGGAATACACGATATTCCCGTTGCAGCGGTCGGGTCTGAAGAAGGTAATTCTGTACTGCCCGATGAACCGTCCCAACCGTTCACCCATATCCAAGCACCGAAATTCATAGAACAGGTCCATGAGTCCATTACTGCTTGGTGTTCCGGTAAGGCCCACCACTCGTTTCAGCCGGGGACGGAGTTTTAAGAAAGCCTTTGTCCGCTGGCTGTTTGCCTTAAAGGAAGAAAGTTCATCCAGGACTGCCATGTCGAAATCAAGGTATTTTCTGTCCTGCTGCATCAGCCACACCAGGTTTTCCCGGTTGATGATGTAAATTTCTGCATCGGCTCTCAGGGCAGCAAGTCTCTCAGCCGGAGTGCCGATGACAGCGGAATATCGAAGTTCCGACAGGTGATCCCATTTCTTAATTTCCTCTGGCCATGTACTTCTCGCCACACGAAGGGGTGCTACCACCAGGACTTTGCTGACCTCGAAGCGATTATGCAGAAGCTCCTCGATGGCAGTCAGAGTGATCACTGTTTTTCCAAGACCCATATCGAGGATTGCTGCCGTTATGGGATGAGCCAGGATGTATTCGATGGCGTATTTTTGATAATCATGCGGATTGAATTCCATCAAGAATACCTCCAATCTGTCCAGGGTGGTCAAGCACATACACCTTCTGACCCAGGAGACGAAGCTGTTCATGCCTGTGCATCTGCAGCTTTCTCGGTTCTTTGCCGGGAGCCTTGACCTCCACAAAGCCGACCTTCCCATCAGGTAATATGACAATGCGGTCGGGCCACCCCGATGTGCCGGAATTCCACTTCTCGCAAAGGCCGCCCCGCCTGCGAACTTCCTTTGCTAACTGCTGTTCGATATATTTTTCTCTCATGCGAGACCTCCATCATTCTTTACAAGAGTGACGGTCGTGACCCTCGTTTCATAAAACCCCTATATAACAAATTTTTCTATTTTTTCTCTCTATAGGACTTTTATATATGGAGTATCACGACTGTCACTTTTGGGATAAATGCTGTGGGCAAAGTTTCTGAAATGACCTTCACGACCGTCACATCTCGACATTTACCCACAGCTGCTTGGGTTTTTGAGTGTCACGACCTTCACTTAATCCAGAAAGTCCTGCCCCTCCTTCAATTTCAGCCCATAGACAAAACTGCCCTTATTGGACTTGCGCTTAAGGTATCCAGCTTTCTCCAGGGCACCATAAAAATCAGAAGTGCTGCGGACATACTCACCGTTTGCCATGCAGCTGAAACGGTACTGCTGATACAAATCTCCGGACTTCTCGGAATAGGAAGGATCGACCTCACAGCGTTCCTCAATGAACTGCCCCAGCCAGTCGTTGGATTCCCGGTACTTGTCAATTGCCTCTTTCACGACCTTGGGCAGCTCTGTGTGGAAGTTTGCCTCGATGGCTTTCTTCGCACCATTGATGATCCAGGTCATAATGTAAGGACCGGCATTCTCATAGAGGTAATCCGCATAGTTCTTGATGTCGGACTTTCCGGTGATCTTGGCATTGAAGGGAATGACGATCAGACGCCGCCAGATGCCATCATCGTTTGCACCGACCTTCGGCAGGTGGTTGGTATACAACACCAGGGTATGGGACGGAACAAAGTGGAACGGGTCCTTATACTTCTTCTCCGCCTGGATTTCATCGGTAGAACACAGCTGTTTTACCATTGAGGTATTCAGACGGACACCTTCCTCCATCTCGGATGCGATGATCAGACGCTTGCCCTTCAGTTCTGCAGCCTCCGGGCGGGTGTTGTGCTTACAGCTCATGGTGAGCGTGTCCGCAGAGATCTTTCCGGCATAGGTGCCGAGGACTCTGAAGATGGTATTCCAGAAGGTGGACTTACCGTTGGCACCGCCGCCGTAAGCAATGATCATATGCTCCTGGTAGACCTTGCCGATTGCCGCCATGCCCACTGTAGCCTGCACATAGTCGATAAGTTCCTTGTCACCGCAGAAGAAGGTATCCAGCGCCTGCTCCCAGATTTCCTTTCCGGTATCACCGGGGGACACATTGGTAATTTTGGTGATGAAATCTCCGGGTTCGTGGGGCTGTTCACCGTCCAGACCCTTCGCAAGGTCATAGGTGGCACAGGGGGTATTGAGCAGATTGGGGTCAACGTCGAGCTGAGATACATTGATGGCAACCATCGGCTTGACCGTGTTCTGTACATTGATGATGTTCCGGTAATTGCGGTACTTCATCACGAACTTCAGATAGGTATCTGCGCCCAGAAGGGCAAAGTACAGACCCATGATGCCTGCATCGGCACAGCCGTTTTTGAGGTTCTTGCCCCGGTCTTTCACGTCTGCTTCGGGGATTCCGGCAGCTACCAGGTTGTCCTCTGCGGCTTGAACGGCATCCTTCGCATCCTGCAGCTGAAGGTCCATGAAATCGAGGGAAGCCCCAAGAGCCAACTGCTTGTCCTCCTGCCAGCACTGGCCGTCAAATCTCAGCAGGTCGGTGGCACTGGTGTAACGCAGTTCATTGCCAAACTCCCTGGCGAGGACTTTGGCTTCACCCAGATCGGAATAATCCTCCGGCTTCATGCCCTCTTCTTCAAAGTCAGCATTGTACTCTTCCGGGGGAACATACCCTTCCTGGCTCTGGACTTTCTTGGCAAACTTCACCGCGCTGTTCCAGATGGTATTCAGTTCGCTGTCATCCAGGGGCGGATCACACTGCTCCGATCTCTGAAGGAACACCTGGTATGCCTTGTCGCACACACCATATTTCTTCAGGACCCGTCCGGCGAAGCGGCTCATGGTGTTGTTACGGCTGCCTTCCAGGATGGGGCCGCCCATCGGCAGCTTCTGTTCTGCCCTCTCCACCTCGGTCTCAAGAAGGTCGGACTTATCCAGGGTTTCATCGATCTGCAAAAATCCCTCATGCCAGACCACATCAGATACCTCGAACTCGGAGCCGTAGAAAAATCTCGCAGCATCCTGGGCCTTCTGGTCAAAGAAGGGATACTTCTTCTGAAGCGCGTTTTTCACCGCTGTGTACATAGCGGGGTCATCATATTTCTGGCAGGGAAACAGAATATGGTGTCTGGGTCTTGCAGACTTGTTTCCCTTGGGGAGCATATTGTGGCGGCTCGGAATGATCACATGGTCGACATCGGCAAATTCCTCTTCCAGGTCTTCCACCGTCTTCCAGTCGTTCGGATCGTCCGATTCGTTGTCCACATCTTGCGGAATCACATAGGATTCCAGGAAATTCTCAATGCTTCTGTAGTTGTCTTTGTACCTGGCAAAGACCTGGTCAAACTTGCCCGCCGCCACGAGTCCGGCCGGATCGGTGATGACGGCTCTGTTCGGATACAGGCAGTTACTGGCAACGCCAGTGCTGTTTGATGTGTATAAAATCAGTTCCATAAACGAATCCTCCTCAGCTGATTTCTTTGCACTCTTCCGTGAAATAGCGGATTGTCATGTTTTTCTTCTTTGCCTTTGCAATCTCTGCTTCCATGCCGGAGGATATCTTTTCACCGAATACCCACACCTGTTCGCATTTGCCCATCAGAACCATATCCATAAAAAGAGCAAGGTCTCTTTCTCTGGTTTCTGACATGAACTGTGGCAGGAGCAGATGAGCGGCTAACGGTATTGCCCCCTGATCCACCGCAAAACGGCAGTATCGTCTGGCCTTTTCTGTGTTTCTATCTACATCCCCGGAATAGGGGGAACAGATATAAACAAGAGGTCTCCACTTACGGGCTTCCTTTTCAATGTTGCAGACAGCCTCGTGAGCAGTCGGATCATAGTACCCTTCGCTGTTAAATCTACTAATTCCCATTGGTCGTTCTCCTTTCGTTAGAAGGTAAGGACTCCTGTCCTCCCGTCAGCTATGCAGCCCTCTTTGACCGGATTCCGAACTTTGGAGAAAAAAGTGAAAAATATTTTTTGAATTGTGAATCTTCCTATTAAATGCGAATGCCCCACCGGGATGAATTTCTCGGTGAGGGCATTTTTTGTTTGAAAGTTCGGAAATACCGCTAAGCGGGATGCATAGCTGGTGCCAGGAAGAGTAATCCGAACATCCGGAAAAAAACTTTCAAAGATTTTCGCCAAACTTCGGAAAAACAGCTTTCCCGGCTGCATAGCTGACAGGAAGGACAAGAGCCTTTCGGAAATGGAGGTGCTGCAGATGCAGAATGCGATGCGCGTAGACGCAATGCCCCAGGAAGATGAAATCCCGGATGAGGAACTCATCGACACGCTGATTGCCATAAGCGTGGTGGCAAAAAGACTGGCAATGAAGCTAAGAAAAATCAAAGACGAAGGAGACAAACAGAATGAACCACATGAATGAAATCTTACAGCTGCTCGACAACATCATCGTATGTGGCGAGAGCATGGCAAAGATCGGCAGGCTCCTCAAGGAGTTCATCCCCGAATTTGCAGAGGCGATCCCTCAGAAGACCAAAGCAGAACAGGTCATCGAAGCCGACACTGCTCCGGTTGCCCTTCCCGAAAAGAAGGAAGAACCTGCTGCCAAGACCTACACCTTTGCTGATGTCCGCAAGGCATTCTCCGCAAAGAGCCATGCCGGATACACCGCACAGGTCAAGGAACTCATCGGTAAGTATGGTGCTGACCGCCTTTCCGATGTGAAGGAGGAAGATTACCCGGCTCTGATGGCAGACCTGGAGGTGATCGGATGAGCAAACACGCTTTCCTCTCACCGTCAGCATCACACCGCTGGCTGAACTGCCCGCCTTCCGCAAGGCTGTGTGCAGAGGTTCCGGATCAGTCAAGTCCATATGCACAGCAGGGCACCTGCGCTCATGAACTCTGTGCCTACCTTGTAGAAAAGGCTCTCGGCAGGAATGTCAAAGACCCGACTGAGAACCTGGACTACTACGATTCCGAAATGCAGCAGTGCGCGGAAGGCTACGCTGCCTTCGTCATGGAGGAATATGAAAAGGTGAAGCAGACATGCCCCGACCCGGAAGTCCTCATCGAACAGAAGGTGGACTTCTCCAAATGGGTCGAAGGCGGTACCGGCACTGCCGACTGCATCATACTGGCAGACGGAACCGCTGAGATCATCGACTACAAGCACGGGCTTGGGGTCCTTGTTTCCGCTGAATCCGAAGAGTTCGGTGGCAATCCGCAGCTGATGTGCTACTGCCTCGGTATCCTTGCCATGTTTGATGGCATCTACGACATCGACACCGTGAAGATGGCGATCTACCAGCCGCGCCGTGAGAATGTCAGCGTCCATACCATGACAAAGGACGAACTCCTGAAATGGGCAGAGGACACTCTCGCTCCTACCGCTCTTCTGGCTATGGAGGGCAAAGGCGAATTTGCTGCCGGAGACCACTGCCAGTTCTGCAAGGTGAAAGCCACCTGCAGAAAGAGAGCCGAATACAACCTGGAACTTGCCCGGTACGACTTCCAGATGCCGGACACCCTGGAAGACCACGAGATCGATGCCATCCTCATGAAGGTGGATCAGCTGGCTTCCTGGGCTGCCGACGTCAAGGAATACGCACTGAACCAGGCTCTCCAGGGAACAGACTACGGTCACTTCAAAGTGGTCGAAGGCCGGAGCAACCGCAAGTACACTGATGAAGACCAGGTCGCAAAGGCTGTCACCGATGCAGGCTATGACCCTTACGACAGATCTGTCAAAGGCATCACAGCTATGACCAAACTCCTGGGTAAGAAAAAATTCGATGAGCTGCTTGGCAGCCTGACCTTCAAGCCCCAGGGCAAACCGACATTAGTACCCAAGTCGGACAAGCGTCCGGCAATGAAAAATTCCGCACAAGAAGATTTTAAAGAGTAAAGGAGAACAAAAATTATGGCAAAGTACATGAATCCCACCAAAGTTATCACCGGTCCTAACACCACCTTCAGCTACCTCAACTGCTGGGACCCCAAGGCAATCCAGGGCGGCACTCCCAAGTTCAGTGTTTCCCTCATCATCCCCAAGTCCGATGTGAAAACCATCGAGAAGATCAAGGCAGCTATCCAGGCAGCTTATGAGGAAGGTCAGTCCAAGCTGAAGGGCAACGGCAAGTCCGTACCCGCATTGTCCACCCTCAAGACCCCGCTGCGCGACGGCGATCTGGAGCGCCCCGATGACGAAGCCTACAAGAACAGCTACTTCATCAACGCCAACTCCGGCACTGCTCCCGGCATTGTGGATGCTGACCGCAATCCCATCATCGACCGCTCCGAGATGTATTCCGGTGTGAAGGGTCGCGCCTCCATCAACCTGTACGCCTACAATGTGAACGGCAACCGTGGCATCGCCTGCGGTCTGAACAACCTTCAGAAAATTTCTGACGGTACTCCTCTCGGCGGCAAGTCCCGTGCAGAGGATGATTTCGCTACCGAGGACGATGAGGATTTCCTCAACTAATCGATACCAGTAAAACAATAACCGGGGCGGCGGCACACACCGCTGCCGCCCCACATTTTTAAGGAGGATTTGACCCATGAGTAGAATTTACACATCAGAGCAGGTATCCCGTGGTCATGTGGATAAGATCTGCGACCAGATCGCAGACGCGATTGTCACGGACTGCCTCGCCCATGACCAGAACAGCCGTGTGGCGGTGGAATGCCTGATCAAAAATAACACCATCATCATCGCCGGAGAGATCACCAGCCACCATGAGCCGGACTATGCAAAACTGGTCTGCCAGGTCATGAACCGTATCGGCATTGACAAACTCGGCTATGAGAGACTTGAAGTGAAAGGCATGATCAGCAAGCAGTCCGCAGATATCGCTCTCGGTGTAGACAAGGGCGGCGCTGGTGATCAGGGCATCATGTTCGGCTATGCCACCAATGAAACTCCGGAGATGCTCCCGATTCCTTTTGCGGTTGCGACACGCTTCATCCATCATCTGGAAGGCTTGAACTGCGAAATGTTCAAAGCGGATGCAAAAGCCCAGGTCAGCTATGATTATGAGAGTGGCCGCATCACAACCTTCCTTTGCTCCGTGCAGCACAGCGAGAACGCTTCCCCGGAGGACATCCGTGCCATCATTGAGCCTTTGATGATCCTGACCGCTGCGGAGTATGGTCTGAACACAGACTTTGAGAAGCTCATCAACCCCACCGGCCGTTTCGTCATCGGCGGTTCCAAGGCTGACTGCGGTGTGACTGGAAGGAAACTCGCCTGTGACACCTATGGCGGCCTCGGCAGGATCGGAGGTGGTGCCCTCTCCGGTAAAGACCCGTCTAAGGTTGACCGCTCTGCTGCCTACATGGCACGTAAAATCGCAAGAGATATCGTCCGTGGCGGTTATGCCGATAAGTGCGAAGTCCAGATCGGATATGCAATCGGCAAGGCAGAACCTGTTTCCGTTATGGTAGAAACCTTCGGAACAGGCCGTGTCTGCAACCATCTCCTTCAGGGATACATCCGTTCCAACTATGACCTGACCCCGAAGGGCATCATCGAATACCTCCATCTTCTGAAGGTGGATTACAATGCCGTTTCCTCCGGTGGTCATTTCGGTAAGGAATGGCTGCCTTGGGAAATGGACGAAGAAGATGCCGAATATCTCTACGGCGAAGAATAATCTGAATCTACCGGGGTGTGGATACTCGCACCCCGGTTTTTACTACAGGAGGCAATCATGGACAAAATGAAATCATTATCGATCGACCTTGAGACATTCTCCGATGTCGACCTTAAGAAATGTGGTGTGTACCGCTATGCAGAATCCCCCAACTTTGAAATCCTGCTTTTTGCTTATTCCGAGGACAATGGTCCTGTCCAGGTGGTCGACTTGGCGTGTGGGGAAGAGGTTCCGGAGCATGTCCTTGCGGCTCTTACTGATGAAGAGATCACGAAATGGGCATACAATGCATCCTTCGAGCGGGTGTGTCTATCTTACTGGCTGCGTAAGCATCACCCGGAACATTTCTGCAGCTACAGCATCCCGGAAGACACCGTTGGTAACTATCTCGACCCGTCATCCTGGAAATGCTCTCGCATCTGGGGAGCATACATGGGGCTTCCACTCTCCCTGGAAGGCATTGGTGCTGTGCTGAAGCTGAATGACCAGAAAATGAAAGAGGGAAAAGACCTCATCCGATATTTCTGTGTTCCGTGCAAACCCACTAAGTCCAATGGCGGTCGCACAAGAAACCTGCCGGAGCATGACAGGGAGAAATGGGAAACCTTCAAATCCTATAACAAGCGCGATGTTGAAGTGGAACTCGCAGTGAAGGACAGGCTGACCAAGTATCCTGTTCCTGAATTCATCTGGGATCAGTATCACCTTGACCAGGAAATCAATGACCGTGGCATTGGCGTGGATATGCAGCTTGTCAGGAATGCCATCAGCATCGATGCCCAGACCAAACACTCTCTCCTCTCCCAAATGCAGAACAGCACTGGACTGGAGAACCCAAACAGCGTCAGCCAGATGAAAGGGTGGCTTTTCGATAAGGGAATCGAAACAGAGTCCCTCGACAAGAAGGCTGTCAAAGAACTGCTGCCGGATGCCGACAGCGATGTGGCCGATGTACTTCGCTGCCGACAGCAGCTTGCCAAGTCATCCGTCAGCAAGTACAAGGCAATGGAGAATATGGTGTGCGCTGACAGCCGAGCCAGAGGATGCTTCATGTTTTATGGTGCAAGCCGCTCCGGCAGATGGGCAGGCCGGGGCATCCAGCTGCAGAACCTTCCTCAGAACCACATGGAAGATCTGGAAGAAGCCAGAAACCTCGTCCGTGACGGTAACTTCACCGCCCTGGAGCTTCTCTATGATAATATCCCGCAGGTCCTTTCCGAACTGATCCGGACAGCCTTCGTGCCAAGACCGGGATACAAATACATCGTCAGCGACTTCTCTGCCATCGAGGCACGAGTGCTTTCCTTTCTTGCCGGGGAACAGTGGCGTATGGATGTATTTGCAGAGGGAAAAGACATCTACTGTGCAAGTGCAAGCCAGATGTTCCATGTTCCGGTTGAAAAACACGGCATCAATTCCCATCTTCGCCAGAAGGGAAAAATCGCCGAGTTGGCTCTTGGCTACGGTGGCTCCGTTGGCGCATTGAAGGCGATGGGGGCTTTGGAGATGGGCTTGCAGGAGGAAGAACTCCAGCCCCTGGTGGATGCATGGCGCTCTTCCAATCCCAATATCACTGCATTCTGGTGGGCGATAGACGCAGCTGTCAAACAGGCTGTGATCTATAAAACTTCCGCAGACACACACGGTTTCCATATCTACTACCAGGGTGGTATGCTCTTTATCGATCTCCCATCCGGCAGACGGCTCTCCTATGTTAAGCCCCGTATGGGTGTGAACCAGTTCGGCTCTGAGAGCGTGACCTATGAAGGGACTACCACCGGAAAATGGGGAAGGATTGAAAGCTACGGACCCAAATTCGTAGAGAACATCGTCCAGGCAGTAAGCCGTGATATCTTGGCTTATGCCATGCAGACCCTTTCCCACTGCTTTATCTGCGGTCATGTGCATGATGAACTGATCATCGAATGCAGCCCTGATGTATCCCTGGAGGCTATCTGTGAGCAGATGGGGAGAACCCCTCCCTGGATCAAAGGACTGCTTCTCAGAGCAGACGGGTATGAGTGTGATTTTTATAAGAAAGAGTAAAAGACGGCACCGTGGACCAATACCTCCACGGTGCCGCTGTTATTTAGAAATACATCTTCAAAAGAGTCTCCAAAGCCTTCTGTGCCTCTGCACGATAATATTCCGTATCACCAACCTTATTGGCACTGAAGTTCTGAGTGTCAATCTGGTCAAAATCGGAAATTCCCTCCGGCGCTGTACCAAGAACCTGATTGCGGACACGGTTTGCTGCATCGTGCTTCAGATGCATACGGGTGGCAAATTCTTCTCCTTTGTAGCCCATTCCCATGAGGAGCATGGCAAGGCAGTGCTTCGGAGACTTGTCCATCATGGCCTCGAACTTAGCCACAATTCTCTGTTGAGCTTCAGAAAGGTTCTCCTCCTCAATGAGGGCCAGATCTGCTGCTGGAGCTTCTGCCAGGGTAAGCCCATTTTCATCCTGCTGCTCTTCAAGGCTGACCTTGGAGATCAGCTTTCTTTCAAACTTGCCTTTATTCGGGCAGTTGATGCAGGATACTCGGTTATCACCGTTCTTCTTCGGGCACTCCTTGTATGTACCATCCTGCTGGGGAATCATGCAGCGACCCTCTGTAGGTGTCGGAAGCTGTTCTCTCTGCCAAGAGTTAAACTGTGCCTTTGCCACAGCTTCAAACTCCTTCGGCACTGCTTTCAGGACAGCCTTTACAGATTTCCCAGCTTTCGTGATGGTAACAACGCTCTCTTTGTTGGTCACATTGTTCTTGACATCTTCCTCATCATAAGGGGTGAAAACCAGCACCTCATCAGCCTTCAGCGGTTCTCCATTGTAGTTTACAGTAACGTTCTTCTTTGTCATAGTCTTGTCCTTTCTGACCGAATGAGTCAGAGGGCAAAACAGTGACTGACGTCCTTGGAGATACTGCCCCAGCCGAAAATGAGCGCACTTGACCGAGGGTACTTCCATCACTGATTGCACTCGACCTCTCGGCCTGCAAAAATTTGTGATGAATGTGTACCCCGCCTTCGGACGTCACTCCGGCGGTATTACATTTTTTTGAGCATTGAATGCTCAGATGGCAGCGCAGTGATCTGTGTTGCCGTCTCAGAATTCAATCTGAAGTCTTTCCGGGGATCTTTCCTCGGAATAAAAAAAAAGACAGCCAGGGAACACCCATCTTGGGTATTCATCCTGGCCGTCTTGCAGCTCTGTGGATGTTATGCAGCTTCTTTGTGTACTGGCATCTCAACCAGATCATAATCGCCATTTGGCTTCAGCGTAAAAATCATATCCACACCCCGATCACGAATCGTGACCGTGTTTTCCTCCGGGTTCCAAGTCCCTCTCAGTTTGCCTTTTGAATCTCGCAGTTCTGTCATCGACATTCCTCCTTTAAAGTGAAAAAAGCCGGGATAGAGATCAGAGCATCTACGTGATGCAATAATTTCTACCCCGGCTTGGTTACATAATGAACGGCACGTTCAGGTATCTATTCTGTTAAACCATGCTCGGACTTTCCATTTCCTGGTTATTCATTTTGATTTCCAAGCGCGGACCATTATTAAACTGCTGGCATATCGCATCCCACGGTTCATATGACACGACGTTCCCGCCCTTCATATATACCAACGACAAAACGCCATTAACAAGGGCCTTGTATCCCACCAGCATTTCTTTTCCGTGAGTTACATAAATTCCGTTTTCTCTTTTACTCATCCAGTATCCTCCTGTTATAGATTGTTATGGTCCTCGTAATCCTCATCCAACCAAGCAGCTATATATCCATCAGATGTACCAACCGGACGGTCTAACACGCTTGGCGTTTGATTTGTATTGGATAGCCATGTTTCTTCCACTACTTTCTCGTTGTCTGTATCTACCAACATCACCGATATCGCAGAGTTGATAGGAGCGCCCTTGTACTGGTTAACAACATAAGCATATATTGTCGGATCGCAGAAAATAAAAGTAGTCTTCTGATTTTCAAAATAGTCAGGCTCCCATGCGTCAATAAGGAATACTCTTGCTAATAGAGAATTCAATCTGTCAGACATAATACCCATTGGTCGATTATGTTCGTCAGCCTTATATGTGTTTACATCAAAGTACCACAATTGCTGTGGAGCATCTTCAATATAAAAAGCGAAATCGAAATACATCCTCATCCCGTATGGTGCTTCTGTCCGCCTACGCTCCATTGAGGCAGGTACTTTCATAATCGGAACATCTCTCTCAAGCAATGCGGCAACAATGGCATTTTTTGCGTGTCTCTCTCTGTTCATGCTTTCTTCTCGGAGAGAATAATGCTGACCCATTGAAGTCCTACGCTCATGTTCCTTTTTGTCTCTCATTCCATTAGCCAACATGAACATGTCCAGACTAAATCCGCTTTCAGGGTCTCTATGCTCGTATATTGCTTTTACAACATCCTCTGCGAGTGGCTTTGCAATTTTTCCGTTTGCGATACGTGAAAGAGTGGAGGCACCAATGCCGCAATCCTCTGCAAATTGAGCCATTGTTCTGTTTGCACCCTTTGCTTTTATCACATATTCACTTATTCTCATTATGTCAGGTGTCCGAACCTGTACATACTCGGTATCTCTCTCCTCAGCCATTGCTCGAACCTCCATTTCATGTACTTGCAACTTTCTTGCTGTTCTATGCAAGAATAATAACATACAAACTTATATCTGTCAATACCTCGATGCAATCTTATTGCAATTTTCTTTCAAGTCGTTGCAAGTCGCTTTCCTGCTCGTATCTGGACGTAGCTTTCTATTCAGACAGCTTATCAATAGAAGCAATCCATTCCAATATCTCATCAGCGGAAAGCGTACCTTCTTCCTTTTGCTTCCGTCTTAGTTTCATCCCCTCTGTTAATTCCGACAGCTGCGCTTGCAGATCGGTTCTTTCTGGATGCCTTTTTATCGCCATCTTAAACCGCATATACAATCTCCGGTATTCTTGGGTCAGGACATCATTTTTCATTTTCCTGGCCCTTGCTGCATTGGCCCCAACATCCCTGCAGGCTTTGCTACTATCCTGGGGAGACGGATACCCGCAGTAGAGTGAATCAGATCGTCCCACCGGAACAAAATACTGCCCGCAGTTTTTGCACTTGACGAACTTTGTTTTTGCATCCATGGCATGGGCAGCTTCAAATAGGATGAGCGACATCGATGACTTGATCGTGTAGATGGAATGAAACGCATTATCATAAAACATAATGTGGAAATCAATATGCTGGAAGTCCGTGTTGTCAGCATACAGGCCCCAGAAGGCCATTACCTGATTTTCCTCATATTCCTCTCCCGATACCAGCATATTGAAGGAATGCTTAAACACGACATAGGAATTTGCATATGCCGCATAGGCGGTCAGCATTGCCTGACCGATGGTACTGATACCAAAGGTCTCAACGCCCGTTTCTTCCAGAATGAAAGATTCAATCTGATCTGTATCCATATCCCTGTTAAGTGGGTCAATCAGTGCTTTCAGTTCTTCTTCGTTAGCGCGATTGAAGTCAGCCATAAAGCCTGAAAAGTCCGCCAGAATCATCACCGCTGTGATTACCCCAAACTTCTCCAGACAGGCTTCATAAAGATTCATGAGTGCGTGACCACCGTTTTCTTTCAAAGCCGAATCATGGAAATACGGGTTTTCTAAGATGAGCGGTTTGATCTCCGTTGGTCGGAGTCTGGCATACTCACAAGCCATACCTCCTATCGGATATTCCTTGATGATGTCGCCTTCCATCACGATATTCTTCTTGCCATCAAAATCCACATTCAAACCGATGTCCATGCTATGTACCTCCTGTTATCAATCATTATAGACCTACAAAAATTGGAATATTGTAAACAATCGTTGTATTCGTTTATCGGTTGATAACATTATAGCAATTTGCAGTTCGTAGTCAATGGCTACGCAAAATATCGGTTGATAACAATTTTCAGATACTGATTGTTAACGCCCCATTACGCCAGGCATGATAACCTGATCCCTGTTATCACACGGCATCTTCAAATCACCCAGCAGACAAGCCTGAAATATGGCCTTCTTTCCAAACCGCCTCCTTATCTCTTCAATGCAGTCATCCAATCTGTCCAGACGATCCAAATGGGCTATATCGGTAAATAGGACAAGCTGCTCCGGCTTACTCTTCGGTTTAAGGTTTATGGCGCGTACCGTCACAGCACGAACCGGAACAGTCCACCGATAGTTGTCCTGGAAAATCTGAAAAGCCTTCTTTGCAATGATAGTCGGATTCTGTGATGCAAGGGATAATGGTGCCTGAAACTGGCGGTACCCAAGGTCATTGCTCCTGATGCTGATCTGGACCCCTGTTGCCTTCAGCTTATGCACTCTTAGTCGATGACCGATGTCTTGCGACAATTCCAACATAACCTTCCATACTTCATCTTCATTTTCGAGGTCTGCCGTACAGGTGATTCCATGACCGATGGACTTCATCGGAGATACGAAGTCCTTATGCATAACCGGGGCATCATCAAGCCCGGATGCAGACCGCCACAGCCCAAGCCCATTCACACCTAAAAGTCTTTTTAGCATCATGGGATCAGCATTGGCGATACCGCCGATTGTTGTAATACCATACTGTGCCAGTTTCGCTGTGGTTGCCCTTCCTACAAAGAGTAAATCAGATGCTGGTAACGGCCATATCTTCTCTTTGAATTCATCCTTACGAATTTCTGTAATTGCATCCGGCTTTTTCATGTCACTTCCCAGCTTGGCGAATATCTTATTAAAAGAAACGCCAATCGAAACGGTAAGCCCTAACTCTTCCTTAACTGACTGCCGGATTTTCTCTGCAATCTCCATACCGGTTCCGCAAACACCCCGACTGGCAGTAACATCAAGCCAACACTCATCCATGCCATAGGGTTCTACCTGGTCGGTGTATCTCTGGTAGATGTTACGGGCAAGCTCTGAATACTTGAGGTACTGCTCATACTGTGGCTTTACCATAATAAGGTTGGGGCAGCACTGCCTTGCTTCCCAGTTTACCATGCCCGTTTTCACTCCTGCTTTTTTGGCGAGTTCGGACTTGGCAAGAACAATACCGTGTCTGTTCTCTGTACTGCCACAAACAGCCACCGCTTTCCCACGCAGGGATGGATCAAGCATCATCTCTACGGAGGCATAAAAACAATTCATGTCACTATGTAATATAGTTCTTTCACCCAACTTCATCACCTTCCTTATAAAACTTCAACATTTCCTTTTGACAAGATGAAGTTGCAGCGATATAATCCCATCTTTGACAGTGAAAGAGGCTGAAAGCCCTGAAAATGCAGGTTTCCAGCCTCTTTTTACGCATCAAAAATGTAGCTACATCTTATTACTTTTCTCTTTTTTAACCGGCTTTCTCGATGCCTGAATCACCTTTCTCATTCCTGCATCGGTAAAGACTTCATAGTCGGTACGAAAGCCTGCGATCTCATGCAGGGCATCTGTCAAATCGGTCCTTGTATAGGAAGGGTAATAACCGAGCTTTTCCCCGGGACGATACATTTTCATGTCTCTCAGTGTACGAATAATGTCACTGCAGGTGTATTTGCCGTCCAGTCGTCTCTCCAGAATCCGGAAAATAAATAAGGCAAGATAGCAGGTCAGGAAGTGCGCTTTGATGCGATCTTCCCGCTGAAGATAGACCGGACGTGCCTGAAATTCTGTCTTCATGATCCGGAAACATTCTTCGATTTCCCATCGGCCATGATTGATCTGTATGATTTTGGACACGGGCGTGTTCTCAAGGTTTGTACATACTGCGTAAAAGCCATCGTATTTTTCTTCTTCTGAGATGATTGTTTCATCCAGATAAGGGATTTTCTTTGCGCAGACTTCACCGTTTTCCGTGATGGCATCGACAGCAATGAAACGGTTAGGATCATTCTGGTTCTTGCCTTTTCTGTCGGAACTGCCGCTGTCTATGATCTTTCTCGCGCGGCTGATCTGATCTTCACGCACTTTTCTCTGGTAATTCCGGTATTTAAGAGAAAATGTAACGATCAGACGCTGTTCCAACGGCGCATTCCCCTGCCGTCTGCTTTTCTGAGAGATGTCTTCTGTAATCCATTTCTCTTTATAAAACGTTTTGTCGTAATCCTTTTCATCATCCAGAGAGTTGAGGTCGTAAACACCTTCTTCTCCGGCAAGATGCCAGCCGGTTGCATCCAAAGCATACCCTTCCAGATCAGAGGGGAGCATTTTAATCGACTGTGTCGTGATGAAGCTCCGAATTCGTACATTCCCCAGCTTTCTGTCATTGAACTTACGGTTCTGAACAGAGGATAAGCCGGCGTCTGTACAGACAACGACCTGACTCATTCCATAGTCATTCAGCACTTTCTGTTCCAAAGGCTTCAGGGTAGGCTGCTCGTTCTGATTCCCCGGGTAAATGCTGAAGGCAAGAGGAATTCCATCCGCATCCATGAAGAGTCCCATCCCGACAATGGGGAGAGGCTGATGCTGCTTGGATTTTCCGTATCTGCGAAGCTCATCTTCCTGTTCAATTTCAAAGTAGTAGTTGGTGCAATCGTAATAAAGAATGTCATCCCTGCGTTCCAGAATCTTCTGACTGTTCTGATATAACCGGGACTGAATCAGGTCGCTTTCTGCAGAGAGGACGGAAAGAGCCCGGTAGATGTCATGCAGCTGGAAGGAAGGCTGCTCCAGAAAGGTACGCGCCTTTTGATTGGCAGCGTTCTTGGAGGAAGGATAGAGAATCCTTGTGTAAGTCAGTATAGACAGCACTTCATTCAGGTCATACTCAAAAGAGTATTTTTCCTGAATAGAACGGCAGATCTTATCAAGGCCGAGGTCATAGTAAATGCGCTGCAGGAACAGATATCCGCAGTTGAAGGAATGAGCATCCCCTTTTTTCATAAGTTTCACAGGGGAGCGGCTGATCATGACAGACTTCTGCTCTTCATACTCTTTCTGGTTGAGTTCATTTACGTACTCCTGTGCCCATTGATAGGGATCGACCCCATTTGCCCGGGCACGAACCTGATCGAGATTGCCGAGCTTTTCAATGGTTACAGAACTGACGGAACCGTTTGACTTGCGGATACTCTTCTGAACATAAAAAGTGGCAGAGTTTTTTGATTTGCTGATCGTGAGCTTCATAAGAAAAATCCCTCCTGAGAAGGATTATATCATAGATAGCTACAAATAGCTACACAAAAGTGAATGAAATTTGACAAAACAAAAAAGACTGGAAGCCAGTCTTTATAAGGGTTTGAGGCATATGAGGGAGGTGATTTATAAGGCCTTAGTTGTCAAAGACCCGGGAGGCATAAAAACAATTCATGTCACTATGTAATATAGTTCTTTCACCCAACTTCATCACCTTCCTTATAAAACTTCAACATTTCCTTTTGACAAGATGAAGTTGCAGCGATATAATCAAATTACAACTTCATCAAACTTCACTCGTATAATAGCACCGAGATGTAGTTTCATCAATAGTTTAGATGAAGTTGATGAAGTTACAGACCAAATTTTTAGAAAGGAAGGGCTACCATGACATTTTCCGACAAAATCAAAGTATCAAGGGAACTCTGTAATTTAACCCAACAGCAGCTCGCTGATAAGGTTGGCGTATCTAAGCGTACAATCGCCGCCTATGAAACCACCGATGCAAAAGCACGGTCTTCTACTATGAGGAAATTGGCGGTAGCGCTAAACGTTTCATACGACTACCTTGCGAACGATGATGTGATCGATCCAAAGCAGGGAATCGAAAAGATGAGCCATATCGAATTGGCAAGAAGCCAATATGGAACAAAGGCTGCGAATGAAGTGGACGAACTGTTAGAGCGCAATGCTGCCCTCTTTGCTGGTGGTGAATTAAGCGAGGAAGCCAAGGATGCTTTTTTCACCGCTGTTACCAGAGCATATCTGGAATGCAAAGAGCAAGCAAAAAAAACTTACGGCCGAAAGAAATAAGTCCCTTTTATTGTACAGCTAATTTTGTAGAATTATAAAATAGGATTGGTATATACAGAAAAGAGGGATCTGAATGAGCGTGGATTATATCTGCCGTGAAGTCAAGCGGCTGAAAAAGAAATACCATGAATCAGACCCGTTCAAGTTGTGTGATGCTATGGGCATCATACTTCTGGATGCTCCAATGGGCAATTACCAGGGAGCCTGCAAAGGATTTTTTCTGGTGCAGAGCCGTAAACGCTCCATCACGATCAACAGTGATCTCCCAGAAGAACTTCAGCGTATTATTGTCACACACGAGCTGGGTCATGCTGTACTCCATGCAAAAGCCGCAGGGGTGAATGCCTTTCACGACTTTGAACTGTTCGACAGCGCCTCTATCATGGAATATGAAGCTAATATTTTCGCAGCCGATTTTCTCATGGACGATGACGATGTCCTGGAAAAACTCAACGAGGACATCTCCTTTTTTGGTGCGGCCGCACTCTTACGAGTTCCACCAGAACTACTGGATTTCAAATTCCGTCTAATGAAACGGAATGGCTATAAAATGATCGATCCTCCCTTGATGGCAAACAGTAACTTCCTCAAAAATGTAGAAACGGAGGTACATAATGAATATTAAAGTTTATGTCGATGTGACCGCCCGGTTCAACAGCGAGGGCGTTCTGATTCCTCTCAGCCTAACCTGGGAGGATGGTGAAGAATTTGAAATTGACCGTGTTACCGACATCCGACAGGCAGCTGCAATGAAGGCTGGCGGTCAAGGTGACCGATACACGATATGGGTCAGAGGAAAACAAAGCTATCTCTTCTTTGAACGGAACCACTCTCTCACCGGGAACAACCTGGGGCGTTGGTTCGTAGAGAGGAGAACCGCATGAATACGGAGATTACATACACAACCGTCGATACGGATGCTCTCGATTTCCTGAAGGTGATTTATTTCGGAGTGATCACCAACCCTTACGAGGCTGCCAGCAAGAGAGCCTACCTGGATATGAACCGGACGATCCGTTTCAACGGTATGCCGGAAGAAAAAAGAACTGAACTCCGTACCGCCGTCACTGTTATGCTTGAAAAAGAAATCCAGCTATTGTCACCGGTACTCATCACAAGCCAGAAGGAATATGATTCTTGGCATCATGCCAGATGTACAGAAATCCGTTCTCTTTACCGTGCAGATGGCATCGAGTTCCATTATGGTCAGTCACAGAAATGGCTGAACATGATGATAAAGTACCTGTATATGATAGGCGAATGCACCTTTGACCGTATATTTGAATTTCTCCATGTACCTCTGGATAACTATGTATTTGACGTTGCCCAGAAGGAACTTGGGATTTCCCGCCCGAAAATCCCCTGGAGCAGATGGGATGATTACACCGGGCAATACGAAACATATCAGAATGAGCTGCGTTCCAGAATCCATGACTACCCACCTCTGCGTTGGGAATTCAAATTTTGGATGAAGGAAGCTCGACAACACACAGTAGAATAGAAGGGAAAATAAAATGCGAGTATATGATCCGCTTATGAAGTATTTAGACGAGTGTGGTCTTCAGACTGTCACTCTGACTTATTCAGAAATAGAAAAAATCATCGACCGAGAATTGCCTGTCACAGCTTATAAAAGGTCTCAATGGTGGGGAAATAATAAAAACGGACATTCACAAGCTGCGGCGTGGTTAGATGTGGACTATAAGACTTGCAATATTATCTTGGGTCAATCGGTCACCTTTGAAAAGGTTCACTGAAAGGAAAACTACGACAAATACAGAAAAACAAAATGTTCTCCAGAACCTCAAGAACACTGATACCTGTTCGGTAAGCAGCTACTATGAGGCTTTGGAGAACATTGAAGATATGAAATACAACTACGGTGATTATATGATCACCGAACCTATAGACTGCCAGGAGGAATTGAAACGGTTACCGGAAGCTGACTATGATCTGTGCTGCGCACTGCTCACGATGCTTCTACGGGAAGATCATTTCTGCAATGGTTCCTTTGAGAGACGGCACAGAGCCGGAGATGTTCAGCCCATTCTGGATAGGATGATTGCTCTCCTGGCAGACGGGGAATAGGAGGCAGCGATGGCAACACTTGAATCATACGGCCGAGAAGTACACAGCATCCGTGGACAAGCCTGATGTGGAAAACGCAAAGCCTGACATGCTTCCATTATTTATTGCTGCAAAACGTGTTGAAGGATGCTCTGAAAAGTCTCTCCGCTATTATGAATCGACGATCCGTAATATGCTTGAATCCATCGACAAGCCCGAATGCCAGATCACTACCGAAGACCTGCGTGGATACCTTGATACCTACCAGCGTCGTGGAACTGTTAGTAAAGTCACACTTGATAACGTGAGACGAATTCTTTCATCTTTCTTCGCATGGCTCGAAGATGAGGACTATATCGTCAAGAGTCCCGTGAGGAGAATTCATAAGGTCAAAACCGGAAAAACAGTTAAGGAAACCTATTCTGATGAATCGTTAGAGATTATGCGTGACCACTGTGACAATACTCGTGATCTTGCCATGATCGATCTCTTATCTTCTACTGGCATCCGTGTTGGTGAACTGGTAAAACTCAACCGCAATGATGTGGATTTTGAGAACCGCGAGTGCATTGTGTTCGGTAAAGGCAATAAACAACGGAAGGTGTACTTTGACGCAAGAACAAAGATTCATCTGCAGCGTTACCTGTCAGAACGCACGGATGATAATGAGGCTTTGTTTGTATCCCTGATTAAGCCTTATGACCGATTGCAGATCAGTGGTGTCGAAATTCGCCTCCGCAAAATTGGCCGAGAGTTGAATCTTCACAAGGTTCATCCTCATAAGTTTCGCAGAACGCTGGCCACAATGGCTATTGACAAGGGGATGCCAATAGAACAGGTACAGCAACTTCTGGGCCATCAGAGTATTGATACCACATTGCAGTACGCTATGGTCAATCAGAATAACGTAAAAAAATCTCATAGAAAATACATCGGATAACGCTGTCATCTGTTTGCAATTCTCAATTTATGGAGCTGTTTGGCGATCCGGTAATCAATACTCAGGGACGTGAAGTTCGTCCATTTAAGGACTTTATGTTGGATATACGGTATGGTACAAGCCAACCGCCTGTGTTTTCTGAAGATGGCGTATTCAAGTTTATTCGAGCAACTAATATCAAGGAGGGTCGGATAACAGAAAAGGATATGCTAAAGATTTCTGCTGAGGAAGCATCAAAAATTGAAAAATGCAGACTTAACGGAAACGAAATAATAATAGTTCGAAGCGGTGCAAATACCGGTGATACCTGCGTTGTCACTGAGAAATACCGGGATCAGTATGCTGGCTACGATATCATCATTACTCTGGATTTAAAGATCGCCAACCCGGTGTTCTTCAATGAGCTGATGAATACACATTACATGCAAGCCGTAATAAAGCCATTAACTGTTAGAGCAGCCCAGCCGCATATTAATTCGGAGCAGGTACAGAACTTACCCATGCTGGTTGTACCGTTGCCAGAACAGGAGCAATTTGCAGCCTTCGTCCAGCAGAGCGATAAATCAAAATTATCCGCATCGGAAATGATGCGGATAGTCAATCAAATCACTATAGCATTGGGTCAGTTCGTCGGATTCGCAACTCACCATCACCTACATTGACTTCAACTCTATCATTGATTGTGAAGCCAGCATCCTCCAGCCATTTACCTTTGAGAATAATAGCAGGGGTATCCTGGTACCTGTACCCCGATTGTCCGTATACCTTGAGTGTTCTTGTTTCCTTCTTGCTCATTTGTCTCCTTTCGGCTTGTTCCTAATTTGAAAAATATAACGATACCTGCTTGGTATCGTTAAAAGGGTATGCAATTATCTCCTACCACTCAGAAATCACTTTGCGCGTCGTTTCATTTTGGAAGGGTAATCTTTATCGCTTGGTGGCCAAAAAGCCTTATATCGGCCTTCTACGCCGCTATAGGCATATTTGTTTGTATCAATATGCTCGTTTCTTTGTTCCCCTGCAAGTGTGTAATGTAATCCGTTCATGTTCATACCTCCATGTAAATGTAGTTTTTGGGTATGTGTATGTTCGCTCTGCTGCCGGAATATAGCAAGTCATTTTTCTGGCATATACTGCACAAAAAAGAGCCGTGACCGGGCAGTTTTCGCTGTCGATCATGGCTCTTTTACAGTATTCTATGGAAATCAGGTCATCCGTAGTCAAACGGTAGTAGGCTATGGCTCGGTTTGCACCGATTTGCCCCACAACAGCCGACAACCTCGGACATGAACTGTCCTACTTTCGCCTGCCGTGGCAGATGAAAAGTATTTTTATCATTGTTGCATAACCTCGCATTTCTTTGTTTTTCTTGGTATTTCAGGCTTTATGAGTCCTTGTAAAAAATTGATATTTGGCATAAATTGGTGTGTTATGGCATATGTTATGCCGCAAAAGGTGTAAAATAAGATGTAGATTCCACAGTTTTACACCTTGCCATTTTAAGCTATAAAATCGTAATTACACAATCCGAAGTCTGGCGACTTCTTCTCTGGCATCCTCAAGATTTACATGTGTATATGTATTCAATGTAACGCTTATATCTGAATGCCCCATCAAATATTGTAATGCCTTTGGATTCATTCCCGACTTCGCCATATTGGAACAATAAGTGTGTCTGCATACATGTGGATGTGTCAAGTATAGGACAAAAAAAAATTTATTTTTTTCTGCCGAAGCCTATCTGACGCTTCCATCAGGTAGTCCCAGCACCTTTATTATCTTATGATAAGTCATTCTTGTCCTGCTCAAGTTACCTCTGTTCCGAAAAAATATCGTCAAAATTCCATTCGATTTCAATTTCATCCTGACTATGAACACGAATCACCTTGATAATCTCACGCAACTTCTCTGTATCGAACTTCTGAATTCCCAAGAAATCTTTTAGTTTTATTTTATCAGAAAGTTCGTTTTGTTCAAGAAGCTTTTTACTATTCTCTGCATCTTCTATCTTTCGTTTTATTTCATCCAGCTGTACACTTATCTTTTCAGCTCTCTGCTTATACAAATCACGATCTATACGACCATCTTTATAATCATCATAGAGCTTCATCTTTTCCGAGGTCAACTGTCGGCTCTGTTTTTGCAATTCTGAGGTATTGATCTCTTTGTAGTCGCATTGCCTTTTGGCAGATACTTTCTTTTCTTTTTCCAACATTGACGCTGCATACTGATGAACAAGCCCAAGGATATTCTCCTCCAGCGGTTCCCGCCGGATCACCAGACTTCGACACACAGGATCTCCATTGGTTCGGGCATCTGAGCATTTCAGCAGATGCTCTGTTTCTTTTAACAGAGAATGCCCACAGTTGGCACATAGCAGCAATGCCGGCTGTTTTTTACGTCTTTCCAGAGTAAAATTAGTGCGTGATTCCGCAACACTTCTCTTCTTTTTCGGATGCATTTCATTTGCTTTTTCAAACAATACCCTGTCTATAATTGCCGTATGATGATTTTCCAGGCGAACCCATTCTGTTTCCTCATTTAGAACTGCTTTATGACCGGTATGCATACTGCAACGTGTTTTTCCCCAGATTCTGGTTCCAATATAAATCTCATCCCGTACAATTGACGCTACTGTCGTAGGGCTCCAGTGTTTCTTTTTGATCGTGTCAAACCTCTGGAACTGCACCTGATCCCCTCTTGATAATTTCTGCTCATCACAAGTGGCAATCGCCTGTCTGTTCAATTCCCTTGTAATATCTGCAAAACTTGTTCCCTCTGCTGCCATCTGAAAAATCATTTTCACAACTTTTGCAGCTTCCGGATCAACTTCCAGCCTTCCATCTTTTCCTTTTTTATAGCCATATCTGGCATTTACCGGAAGGCGTGTGCCGTTTTTTGTTCTTGTCTGCATTGCTGATGAAATTTTCTTGGACAAATCCAGACTATACATATTGTATACCAGATTCTGCAATGCTACATTCATTCCACCAGTCATTCCGCTGCTTGCTGCACTGTCATAGCTGTCATTAATCGAAATAAATCGTATTTGTAGAAGTAGGAAAATATATTCAATATAAAATCCAACTTCCAGATAGTCTTTTCCGAATCTGGAAAAGTCTTTTACAACTACACAGCCGATTTCTCCGCTTTTCATGTCATCCTGCAGCTGTTGAAATCCATGCCGTTTAAAATGAGTACCGCTGACACCGTCATCCACATATTCCAGGATGTCAGCCTCAGCTACACCCAGCTGATCAATCACAAATGATTTTAACAGAATTCTCTGAGAAGTTACACTGTCGCTCTCTTTTTTGGCTCTGCCATCTACATTGTCATCTTCTGCGGATAAACGGATATAAACAGCTGTTTTTCTATGATCTGTCATCTTGACTGCGCCTCCTTCTCTTTCTTTAATTTCTGTAAATCTGCAAACTGATCGTCATATACCAGCTTGATCTCATAATCATACTTACCATGGATAATAATTGAATCCACAAAGGCATTTGCCATTTCTTTTGTCAGCTTACGCTTTGACATATAAGTATGTATCACATTTCCCCAGCCTTCTTCAATGTGGTAATCCTGGGAATACCGAACCTGTGCCGCCAATACAGTGTCCAGACGGCTCTTGATATTCTCAATTTCATTGGAATAGATCCGAGAAAACTGTATGTACTCTTCTTCTGTAATCAAACGTTCTGAGTAATCTTCATATAAATCCGATTTACGCTTACTGATACGGCTCAGTTCCCGTCGAAGTTTCCCCACTTCTTTATCCAAAAGCAGGTACTGTGTCTGATTTTTGGAAGCTGTATTCATTTCCTGAATCATTTTTTCCGTATCCAATACTGTTTTCATATGCGTTTGAATCAGGCGAAGAACATCGTCATCCACATATTCTTTTCTGACTCTGTGCCCTTTACATTGCTTTCCCCCTGATTTATGGTTGGTATTGGCTCCGCAGATATAAAAGAATGTGCCATTTCTTTCTCTGGACAATGTCATGCGGTTGCCACAGCCTCCACACCATATCTTTCCTGTATAGAAATTATGATTTCGAATAGCCCCATTGTTCTGCTGATGTCTCTTCTTATACGCTTCCGTATATTCCTGTATTTTAGATTGTACCTGCTGAAACAGCTCTCTATCTATAATTCCTTCATGTGTATTCTCCACATGCAGCCATTCACTCTCTGGTCGGTTTCTCTGTTTATTTCCCTGAAAAACACTTTGCTGGTATTTTCCAAATACAGAATCACCTGTGCAATGAACATCCTGAAGTACTCGTTTCACTTCATAATTGTTCCAGGGTTTTGACTCAGGAAGCGGCTTTTCACCGGTTTTATAAAATTTTCTCTGTAGAGTCGGCGATAAAACGCCATCTTTATTGAGCTGTCTTGCGATATCACTATAGTTCCTGCCATCCATATACATAGAAAATATACTCTTCAGATGTTCTGCAGCTTCTTCATCAACGATCAGCTGATGATGGTCCTCTTCTGACTTTCTGTAACCATACGGTTCCCAGGTACTTGTAAATTTTCCCTTTTTCCAAAGTGCTTTTTTGGCGCTGCTGCTCTTTTTGGCAAGGTCTTTCGAATAGAACTCATTGATAATATTCTTCAATGGAACTGTAAGATCCACACCCTCTCTGAAGGAATCGAAATCATCTGTCACAGCCAGGAATCTTACATGGAAAAACGGGAATACTCGTTCTATATAATTACTGGTTTCGACATAATTTCTTCCAAGTCTGGACAAATCTTTTACGATCACACAGTTGATTTTTCCATGCTTGATATCTTCCATCATCTGTACGAATCCAGGACGGTCAAAATTTGTACCGGAATAGTCAGAGTCCTTATAAACTTCCGCAACCGAAATATCTTCCGTATCTGCCACAAAGTTTTTCATCAGTTCCACCTGGGTTTCTATCGTTCCTCTTTCTAAGGTTTCTTCTGTTTCCATTGAAATTCTGGCATACAATCCTGCCCTGAACGGTCTTCTCACCTCTGTCTGGACGGTTGCACTGCTGACTACTTCCGGAATGTTTTTCCTGCTCTTTCGTGCCATTTTATACAACCTCCTTTACCTTGACCTGCAGATTGTTATTATCATCTATTACCATATCAACTCCCATAGCAGGTAATTGATTCAGCAATGTCTGATAACAATCATCAAAATCAAAAGTGATCTCTATATTCTTTTTATCGTATACTCTGATTTGCCTGATCAGTTCTACCACCACTGTGCGGGACAGTTCTTCAATATCCTGATACTTCACAAAATAATCCAGCCAGGTATTGGCTTTGTCTGCTTTTTCCAGCTCACTATCCATTTCTTTCTGGATCGCACGGATACTCTCTTCCGCATTTCTAAGCCGCTTTCCATAGGCTGCATGAAGCTCTACATAGTCTTCTTTTGATACAATGCCCTCTTTCATATCCGAATAGAGCATCATCCGTAACTCCTTACAGCGTTCTGTCTCCTGCTTTTTCTTCTCCAGCCTGTCCTGCAGCTTCTTCATATTGATCTCCTGAAATGGCACAGTACCAATAAATTCCAGGATTCTTTTCAGGTGCAGGATATTTTGGATATGCTGTTTCAGCATCACCAGTACGGCATCTTCCAGATCCTTTTCCGGTATTCTGTGACTGGAACAGCGTTTTGTTTCTTTATTTGTGGAACATAGATAATAAGCATATTTTTTTCCTGCCACAGTGGAAACCTTTCTTGTCATAGGTGCACCACAATCCGCACATACAGCAATTCCGGACAACAGATATACCTGCTTTTGGTCAGGTGAAGTACGTGTATCCATGCCCAGAAGCCTCTGCACAATTTCAAAATCACGGTCGCTCACCAGTGGCTCATGATTTTTCTCAATCCGGATCCAGTCATCTTCCGGTTTCACATAAGTCTGCTTCACTTTATGGTTCGGTGTCGTCCTTTTTCCCTGCACAAGGTTTCCGATATAAACCTCGTTTTCCAGTATCCTGCGGACGGTAACGGAACTCCAAAGTGCCTGTTCTTTCTGCCGGAAGCCTGTTTCATAACGACTGCCGCTGCTGATTTTATACTCAAATGGGGAAAGAATACCCAGTTCATTTAAACGATTAGCGATCGCATCCTGACTCATTCCCTGCAGCTTCATCTTAAAAATATCCTGTACTACACTGCCTGCAGATGGATCAATCTCTAATTTATGCTTATCTGTCTTTGTCTTCCTGTATCCAAAAGCTACAAACGGAGTCACACACTCACCTTTTTTCCTCTTAATCTCAAGATTACTCCTGATCTTAATAGAAATGTCACGGCAATAAGCATCATTGATTAAATTCTTAAATGGGATAATGATTTCGTCTGCCTGATTCTTTCCTTGAGACTGTCATAATTGTCATTGATGGCAATAAAACGCACACCAAGAGCCGGGAATAATCTCTCGATATACTTCCCGGAATCAATATATTCCCTTCCAAATCGTGATAAGTCTTTTACCACTACGCAATCTACAATTCCACGCCGGATATCTTCCAGCATTGCCTGGAATGCAGGACGATCAAAATTAGAGCCTGAGTAGCCATCATCAACTCGGACTGAAACAACTTCTATATCTTTTTTGTCTTTCAGGAAATCCAGAATCAAAGCTTTCTGGTTAGAAATGCTGTTACTTTCCAGTTTTGCTGAACTGGAAATATCGCCATCTTCTTTAGATAATCTGACATAGATGGCGGCATGATAGATTTTATTGATATTCTGATACATATCTTACCTCCTTTTATTACGTCAGAAAATCCATGTAATAAAAGGGGGCTGCATAATTTGTCCTTACCGACATTCTAACACAGTCCCCTCAATCTTGCCAGTACTTTTTCAGACACTCAGAAGCATATTCTCAAATGCCTGCTCCATAGATATACCGTTATTGGCAAATCTGACTTTTACTTTCATATTACCGATCCGGACCAGATAAGGATTTCCTACTTTATTCAGAAAAATATCTCTCCGTTCCTGAAGTGGCTTATTTTTGTCTGCTTTTATCATCCGTAGATCAGTCATTTCATTGATATCTACATCACTGAAATCCTGCTCCAGATAATTTCTATATTCCTCTGCCGTCATGCCCTTCTCCTTCCATTCCCATCTGAATCCGTACTGCTTTCAGTACCCGATCCAGGCTCCACTTGTTTACTCTTCCGCATTTCTCAATAATACATTTTGTAGAAATGCTCATAACCTGTTCAGCCAAGGCCAGGCTTCCTTTTCGGATCCCTGTCATGTCATATTTACTGATAAATACATGTGTTGGTAAATACCGCTTCTTATATATTCTTGATGTCAGCGGAACTACTGTAATGACTGAACTGTATGTATTAGCTTTGTTATTACTTACTACGATCACCGGTCTTACTCCACCCTGAACCGAAGTTGTCGGGAACATACCGAGATCCGCCCATAAGATATCTCCTCTGCGGATTGTCATTTGTCCTCTCTCCAATCTATTATTTTTACTTGTAAAGCATCCATAGCGCTATATTGGCTCCACAGGAATACGGCAGAGTTTCTTTCCCATAAGGAAAGCTCTGCCACATAACCTCTATAGCCAATTTGATTATTAAACAGTGCTCGCTCGATTCTATTTATCCCCGATACCCCGAATCGTTACTCCCGCATATGCAGGAAGGGAATAATAACCTGCCCGAATGCATACTCCGGACCACAACCCGAAAACTCTCGTTTCCAGGCTCCAGCAGTTCATAGGTTTACCAGTTACAGACTTCTCAGGGTCTGCAAGTGTATCGCATCTCACACATGTCATCGCATCACCAGCCTGCCGACTGGCTTTGGTCAGTGCTTTTTCACAGCATTATTGACTCTAAATAGTTTCTTACGTCCTTATAATCCTATAGCGGCATCTTCCCCGTGCTCACTGTATGAAATGTCACGTCAGTTATTATTGGATATTCAGTTATCATGGTGCATTTTAGGGAGTCCTTAAAGCTCCTCTAATTACTAAAATCAAATGACTTCGGCTGATGCAAAAAATTTTCCAATATTTTTTAAAAAAATTCTTTCATATACATTTCACGCATTTTATTAAGGATCGTTTTCAGTTTGTACGCTAATACCTGTCTGGAGATTCCCATAATCTCTGCCATCTGTGTCTGAGTCTTGTTTTCAAAGAAAATGCCGTAAATAATCATGCGTTCCTCTGCATTCAGCTGGTCGATCACTTTATGAATATCCTGCTGTTCCATTTTTGTCAGTACACTGTGCTCCACGTCACAATTCAGATCCGGGAAATCCTCAATCATGAATCCTTCCCCATCAATGGACTGTCCACTGTAAGGTACCTCCCGCAACATCTTATCCACGACCTCTCCTAATCCGTTCTTAATCTCAACTTTTTTTGCCTTGCTGCTTCTGTAAAAATTGTTCATCGCATACGCAACTTCTTTTGTAATCTCGATCATTTCTCCATCAATATTTGCGTAGTACTTTCCTTCATAAAAATATGGGTGTTCAATATACATATCCGTTCCTCCTGAATTTGAAATCTTGTTGCTCGTTTCAAATCCAGAAGGAGGACCTCTGTTTAGGATCATGCCTGCTCCGCCTTTATCCTGCCGGGATACGCCCGCAGTTATTGGCCGAGAAATTCAGGCACAAAAAAAGCCCCAGTAGTTTTTTCTTAACTACTGAGGCTTTCGTCTCTTTCTTGTATTCAGTTATCTATGCCTTCTTTCATCAGCATAATCATTGTATCAGGATAAAGTTCACAAAGTATCCGCAATACGTTCCCATAAGTTCATGTCATTATTGAAATCGTACATATTTCAGTATAAAAAGTTCACTATTCAAATTCTGATTATTTATAGTTAATATGGTCTATCAAAATGACTATTTCCTGTTTCATTATTTAACTTAACAAAACAATTCCTATGCTAAAAGGCGGAGTTCACTTTACATTTTCCCAATATATTTTTCTGCCATATGTACTGCCATAGCACCATCTGCCACAGCTGTTACTATCTGACGAAGTAACTTTGTTCTGACATCTCCTACAGCATAAACACCTGGAATACTCGTTTCAGTATTTTCACCTGCTACAATATATCCTTTATTATCCAGTTCTATCTGATTATCTAAAAAATCTGTTGTCGGTTTTCTTCCTATACTCACAAACAGGCCGTCACATTCTATAATGTTTTCTTCTCCTGTAACTGTATCTTTCAACCGCACACCAGTCAATCGTTCTCCATAAATCAGTTCATTTACTGTATTATTCCATCGAAACTCTATATTTTCAGTTTTCATCAGCTGGTCATGGTAGATTTTCGTTGCACGTAATGTATCTCTACGATGAACAATGATGACTTTCTTAGCAATTCGACTTAAAAGAGCAGCATCTGATACAGCAGAATTTCCACCACCAACAACCACCACGATCTTATCTTTATAAAACATACCATCACAGGAGGCACAATAAGCAACCCCATGACCTATCAATTCTTTTTCTTTAGCGAGACCAAGTTCTCTTGGATTTGCTCCAGTAGCAATCACTACTGTTTTCCCAATATAAATTCCCGAACTAGTTTCTACTCTCTTAAGCTTTCCTGTTAAATCCATATTATAAACTTCAGCATATTCACTTTTAGTGCCAAATTTTTCCGCCTGTTTTTGCATTTTCTCTGCCAATGAAAATCCGTCAATTCCATTTTCAAAACCAGGATAGTTATCAATCTGCCAGGTCAATGACATCTGACCACCTGCAGATAATTTTTCTATAACAATTGTATCAAGTCCTGCTCTGGCTGCGTATAATGCTGAAGTATACCCTCCAGGTCCTCCCCCTACGATAATCATATCGTAAACATGATTTTCATTCATACAGCAGTCCTCCTTTTATTTTTCCAATGCTTCATTAATAAAATTCTCTATCATTATTTTTGATTCAGGTGCAACAATAGAATCTATTGCCTTTCCATTTCGATATAAAACCAGCGTAGGAATCACCTCAATCTTTTCAGCTTCTGCAATCTGCGGTTCTTCATCAATGTTTACTTTTCCAGCAACAAGAATATCGCTGTATTCTTCACTTATTTTTTCATAAGCTGCTCCAATTCTACGGCAATAACCACACCAAGGTGCCCAGAAATCAACCAAAACCGGTTTTTCCTTATGAATTAATTGTCCAAACTTTTCTTTATTTATATTTATAGATGTCATATTTTTCAACTCCTTCTCCTATTTGAACTTAATATACCCCAAATAAGTGCTTGCTTCCGTGATGATATCACAGAAAAGTTGATTTACTTTATCACGCTTTTTTACTTCTATTTACAGCATATGTCAGTTATATAATTGACTCTTCTCAATAAATTAAGTATACTCTCATCTTTGACAGTTACAAAAAGATGGGAGTATTATACGTTCAATTCATTATTTTCGGCAAGTAAGAAATAATCAATATGAGAATCACATAACACAAAAGGATGTGCTGCGGTAACTTCTACATTACCTTAGCACATCCTTTCGTACTAATATTTTTTGCTATTCTTCTTAATGGCAGCTGTGGCTTCCACATCCATGCTCACCACATGTATGTCCTTCCCCGTGGTTGTGCTCATGGTGAGAACATTTCACATCCGGATTATACTCAAGTGTTTCATTGATAAAAGCTTCTACTGCTTCATCTGCATCTCCGGAAACTCCTCCGAAAAGCTTGATGCCTGCTGCCGCTAACGCTGTCTGTGCGCCGCCTCCGATTCCGCCACAAATCAAAACATCTGCATTCAATGCATTAAGAACTCCTGCCAATGCGCCATGTCCGCTTCCATTCGTATCTACTACTTCTGAATGTACTACTTTTCCTTCCTCTACATCGTAAATCTTAAATGTCTCTGTGTGTCCAAAGTGCTGGAAAATCTGTCCATTTTCATATGTTACTGCTATTCTCATAATACCTTCTCCTTTTTCTGCTGCATATTTTTTGTAAATTTCCTGTTTGTAACATCCTCCAAAGCTGCAGTTGCCGCTCTGACCGTCACAGATTCTGAAATCCCCGCCCTCAATTCTGAGCGGATGTCCGTCAATAAGTGCATCTGCTATTTTCTTCCGGGCAATCTCGTAAATCCGCTGGACCGTCGTTCTTGCGATCTGCATAGATACTGCACACTGCTCCTGACTATAACCTTTCTTGTCCAAAAGACGGATTGTCTCGTACTCATCTACCGTCAGAACAATGGGTGTTTTTTTCTCCGTATCATCTGCCGGAAGAAATTCTAAAACATTGGGGAAATGGCAGACTTTTCTGCATTTTACTGGTCTCGGCATAAACTGCTCCTTTCTCGCTTTTCTTATATAATAGCCCTATAAAAGGCATATGTCAATAACGTTTTTGACATATGCCTTTTATGAATCACCTTATAGTATTACTTCTTTTCATTATTTTTTAATTTACAAATACCCTGCGTCATTGTTCCCATTGGACAAAATGTACACCAGGTTCGTGGCTTATATAACACCATTACAATCAACCCTAACAACAAAGATGTAAGCATCAAACTATAAAATCCAAAACTAAACTGTGCCACCCAATCAGCTACTGTTCCGGCAGTGTATGTCCATCCCCACGGAACACGGAAGGTCCAGAATAATTTGATGGCTTCACGTAAGGATGATGCTCCGGCACCAACTAAATATGTCTGAAATACCATATTCCCAAACATTGTAAGAAAAAATATCAAAAAGCCGTATCGGAACCATTTTGAACTCATCCATCGCGGGGTTAGTTTATTTCTTGAGCATTTTAAATCTCCACCAAGCTTACTAAAAAGCTGGCCACGTCCACACAAATGATTACAGAAAAATTTATTTCCACCGAATATTGCTATTCCTAACGGCAACAGGAAATCAATCATCCCAAACCAAGCGAACAAAATATTAAAAAAACCGAGAGCAAAATAAAGGATCGCCCATATCCATAAATAATCATACCAATGTTTCTTTTTCTTCACATCGCTGTCCTCTCTTTCATTTCAATACAACCTGCCGGACAGGACTTTGCACATTTTCCACATCCTACACACACTGTTTCTTCTACCACAGCATAACATCCATGGTAAACTTTGGCCGCTGCCAGCGGACAAGTATTTTCACATACTCCGCAGGCAACACATCTTTTTTTATCGACACTTGCCACTCTTTTTGCCAATGCTTTGTTCCCCTTTCAAATTTTGTATCTCTTTTGTACCTGAAAAAGGTAAATCCTTCTGTGACATTATTACATAAGAATTTACCTTGAACGCTAATCATTACAATGACATATTTTTATTATACATTACCTTTATATTTATATATGATGTTTAGAATCTCCTCAGTTGTTCGAATAATTTCTTTTTGTTTTTCTTTCATTGTTATAGATTTGCTTTCTTCTTCAGCTAACGAAGAGTAAAGGTGAATGGTATTAGCATGATTCCATATCTCATCGCAAATTTTCTCGATTTCATCAGCACTCCGAAATGCCTGGTCTGTTTGCATTTGCAAGTGTTCTCGTTGCTCTTCCAGATGATTCATCCGTTCTTGTAACTGATCCCTTTCTTTCTGCAATCGATCATGTTGTGCTTGCAGTTGATCTATTTGTATTTTAATTTCACTCATCTTTTCTTTCTGTCTCCGCATAAGCATCATCAAATATACAACTACAAATACAAATAATAGTATTATGTACAGCATAAACTTCTCCTCACGACACATATATTTCGACGGTTTTCCGCAAATCAACTATTGATAATGGCATAGATAGAACAGTTAGTTTTCCTGAATTCTTTTTAATCTCAACAGCATCAGGATTGCCTGTGATTAAAATTACAGGTGTTGTCCTGTCCGCACGCCATGGCTGATTCGGTTGGCTCGTCATATCTTCGGTAACAATCCAAAGATCCGGCTTATGTCTGCCTAATTTTGTTTTAGCACTTTCTGGTGTGTAAAACAGCATGATCTGATCTGAAATAAACTGCAATGCTTCTTTTAATCCTTTTGCATAGCGTTTATTGCCACAGATCAGTGCAATAAGAGAAGCATCTTTCTTTTTTTGTGTTACCTGAATAAAATCCAAAACTGGTGTATTATAAAGACTAAAGTCTTTTTCCAAATTAACTTTATCATAGTAACTCTTTGCTGCCTTGCACATTCTCAGACAAAACTGTTCTATGTCTATACGAATATCGATTCTGTTCTCCTGTATGTTCATACTGTCCAGCTGACAAACTGACATTCCACAGTTTAATCCAAGATGAAAGTGTATATTCTTTTCATCATTTAAAAATCCTTTGTTTTGATGAAGATATTCACACCGAAGCTGCCAACAGCGTTCTCCGCAAATATATGGCTTTTCATCGGATTGAGATAGTTTAAAGTGGTCCCCTGCATATTCATCAAACCAGCGGATATATTGGGTTCCCACATCACGAGTCGGATTTTTTTGCCGATCCAGCATAACCCGTCCATCTCGATAATGTTTAACAATTTCCGGGAAAGCAATACCTCCGCAAATATCTGGCAAAGTCAATGCCAATGCCAGTGCAGACTGCCATCGTCTATCTACAATATTCAGTTCTACTTCTTCAATTCGGTCCAAAAATGTAAAACTGACATCTCCCTGCATTATTTATCCCTCCCTATCATATCTACAACAGTCATGTATTATAATCAGTATATTTTTATTTATGGCATATGTCAATTATATGATTGACGCATCTTAAAAAAGCAAGTATACTATGTTCGTAAAGGAGATAACTGTTATGAACTTCGAAAATTATTTTCCACTATGGAGTGACTTAAATACAGCACAGAAAAAACTAATTTCAGACAATTTAATCACACAGGTTGTAAAAAAAGGAACGATCATTCACAATGGAAACCTGGACTGTACTGGATTATTACTGGTTAAATCCGGGCAGCTTCGAACCTACATACTTTCAGATGAAGGACGGGAGATTACACTTTACCGTCTGTTCGATATGGATATGTGTCTTTTATCCGCCTCATGTATCATGCGCTCCATTCAATTTGAAGTAACCATTGAAGCAGAAAAAGATACTGATCTTTGGATCATCCCTGCTGAAATCTATAAGGGCATCATGAAGGATTCTGCTCCTGTCGCAAACTATACCAATGAGTTAATGGCTACCCGTTTTTCTGATGTCATGTGGCTGATTGAACAGATTATGTGGAAGAGTTTGGATAAGCGTGTTGCTTCATTTCTTTTAGAAGAAACATCCATTGAAGGAACAAATGAACTGAAAATCACTCACGAAACTATCGCAAACCATCTTGGTTCCCACAGGGAAGTTATCACTCGAATGCTTCGATACTTTCAAGGCGAAGGACTCGTCAAACTCTCTCGCGGCAAAATAACAATCCTTGATTCGAAAAGACTGGAAACACTACAAAGATCATAAAACGTTTTTTTCTCTAAAGAATCCTCCATTTATCAGAATTATGAAAGTCATTCTAATAAATGGGGGATCTTTTTATACTACAATCAAACTATAAAAATATTTTATTTATTTCTAATAATCCATACCACATGCATATGATCTTTCAATCAGTGTATGGTCATTAGCCACTACATCATAAAAGCGGAATCCCCCTGAAAAGTTGTATGTTTCATATCCATTTCCTTCCAAAATACGGCTTGCAATATAACTGCGTAGCCCACTCTGGCATATCAGGTAAACAGGCTTTCCCTTCTCAATTTCATTGATACGTTCCCTCAGTTCATCTACAGGAGTATTTTTGAATCCATTAATATGCCCCCTGCTAAATTCATCTACCGTTCTCACATCCAGCAACACAGCATTTTTATCTTTAGAAATCTTATCCATATCTTCCAAATGCCATTGTTTTAAGATCCCTTTTGCTATATTGTCTATCATGAATCCGGCCATATTTACAGGATCCTTTGCAGAGGAATAAGGCGGTGCATATGCGAGATCCAAATCTTTCAACTGGGTTGCCTTCAGCCCTGCATGAATTGCTGTTGCCAGTACATCAATACGTTTATCAACTCCTTCATATCCAATAATCTGAGCACCAAGCAAGCGATAAGTCTCTTTTTCAAAAACCACCTTCATGGTCATCACTTTTCCACCGGGATAGTAACCGGCATGACTCATAGGCGAAAGAATTACTGTATCTACCTCTAATCCTGACTTTTTGGCATTGGTTTCATTGATACCTGTGGTAGCTGCTGTCATATCAAACACTTTGATAACGGAGCTTCCCTGACTGCCCAGGTAACGGCTATCACCGCCACAAATGTTATCAGCAATGATTCTGCCCTGTTTATTGGCTGGTCCTGCTAAAGAAATCAGCGCATCATCACCCGTAACATAATGTTTTACCTGAACTGCATCACCTGCTGCATAAATATCCGGTACAGAAGTTTCCATTCTGTCATTCACTACGATACTTTCTTTGATGCCAAGTTTCAGACCAGCTTCTTTTGCTAATGCTGTGTCTGGTGTGACTCCGATTGCCAGCACTACCATATCAGCCTGAAGGGATGGATTATCTTTTAATAAGATCTCCACTCCATTGTCTTTTCCTTTAAATCCTTCTACTGTATAGCCTAGTACCAGTTTTATTCCATGCTTTCTCATTTCATTATGGATCATGGATGCCATATCCGGGTCAAATGGATTCATCAGCTGCTTAGACCGCTGGACGATTGTAACATCCATGCCAAGCTCCCTCAAATTTTCTGCCAGCTCTAAGCCTATAAAACCGCCACCAGCCAACACTGCAGATTTTGGATGATTCTTATTAATATATTCCTTTATCCGAAAAGTATCTTCTACTGTACGAAGTGTAAAAAGCTTATCAATACCTACTCCAGGAAGTCTCGGCTGTGTTGGCTTTGCACCTGGAGAAAGGATCAGCTTATCATATTTTTCTTCAAATATCTCACCATTCTCCAAATTTTTCACTGAAACAGTTTTACGATCCGGATGTATGGAGATAACTTCATGATGAATTTTCATGTTAATACGGAAGCGTGCGAAAAAACTCTCCGGTGTCTGTAGTGTAAGTTCTTCCTGATCTGTGATCACATCGCCAATATAATACGGAAGCCCACAATTCGCATAAGATATGTATCCAGATCTTTCAAATACAGTAATTTCTGCATGTTCATCCAGTCTTCGTATTCTTGCTGCAGCTGTAGCTCCTCCGGCTACACCGCCTACGATTATTACCTTCATCTTATTTTTCCACCTTTCCTGAATAAGCAACAATGCCACCGATATTATTTACTTTAGAATATCCCATTCGTTGCAACAACCCTGTTGCTTGACGACTTCGGGCTCCGGAATAACAGTATACAAACAGTGGAATTTCTGTATTTTTCGCTACTGAAACAACATTGTTAAGTTGTTGTAACGGTACATTTTTACTTTCTGGTATATGCCCTTCCTGATATTCCTGCGGAGTACGTACATCCAGCAGAACTGCACCAGCAGTCCTTTTATATTCCTCTATCCCTTGATTAATATTCGCCTGTTTAAGGAAATCAAAAAATCTCATTAGCGCACCTCCTTAAAGCATTTCTAAAATTGCATTCTTAGGTCTCGCACCTGAAACCTGTTGTACAATCTTCCCATTCTTCATAACCACCAAAGTTGGGATACTCATAATACTAAATTCACTTGCCAGTTCAGGCTGCTCATCCACATTGATTTTACCAACTTTGATATCAGGGCGTTCACCTGCAATCTCCTCTATGACAGGAACCACCATACGACAAGGAGCACACCAAGGCGCCCAAAAATCCAAAAGGACAGGTTTATCAGAATTCATTACTTCATTCTGGAAATTATTTTTATTGATATTAATTGCAGTCATTTTATAATCCTCCCTATCATTACTTTGTGGCTTTATTATAATCTGAATTTTATTTCTTTTCTGTGATGACATCACCATACCACATTGCCTTAACTTCTTGCCATACCATCTACACTTAGTATAACACCTGTAATATAACTCGCTTCATCTGAAGCAAGAAACACAAATGCATTGGCAATATCTTCTGGCTGTCCAAGACGACGCAATGGAATTCTTTCAATCATAGGTTCGATAACTTCCTTTGGCACGGCCTTCATCATATCAGTTTCTGTAATCCCAGGTGCAACTGCATTAACACGAATACCTTTAGGTCCTAGTTCTCTTGCTAATGATACAGTCAATCCGTTTACTGCAAACTTGGATGCAGGATAAGCAAACCCACTTGGCTGTCCAGAAATACTCACCATGGAAGAAGTTGAGAGAATGACCCCCTTGCCTCTTGCCACCATACATTCTGCAGCTACACGAGTAGTATTAAATACTCCTTTTACATTTAGATCCATGACTTTATCAAAAGTCTCCTCTGTATAATCCATAAATGAAGTGTTTTCTGAAATTCCTGCATTATTTACCAGTATATCGACACATCCATATTTTTCAATTGCCTCTTTAAAGGCCTTTCTGACAGACTCCATGCTTGCAAGATTTGGACTAATTCCAGCAACTATTGCATTGGGATATTTTTCTTTTAATTTATCTACAGCAGTATCTGCCGATTCCTGTGAACTTGCCGCCAATACAACTGTAGCGCCTTCCTTCAAGAATTTATCAGCTGTAGCAAATCCTATGCCACGGCTTCCACCCGTAATGATTGCAACTTTATCTTTTAATCTCATTTAGACTACCTCCTTACTTAGTTTCTAGCTACATTATAAGCAAAAGGTAGATTATTTTCTGTGATATCATCACAAAATATCGCAATAAAAAACCCTGTTGCTCACGCAACAGGGTTTTGATTTATCCATCCATATTTAACACAAGATTAGGCTTCTATTCAACTTCTGAAAACTGATCTTTTCCAACATTACATAATGGGCATTCAAAATCTTCCGGAACATCCTCCCACTTTGTTCCTGGTGCAATACCACCTTCAGGATAACCTTCCTCTTCATCATATTCCCATCCGCAAACGTCACATACATATTTCATTAGTTTGTTCCTCCTTAAAAATATATTAATACGCAGCATATTTTACTGTTGTATCTGAATTATTTTGTAATCTTGGCACAAATGTCAAGTGTTTTTAGCATTTCCAGAACCCATGAAGATTGCAGTATGCATATACTTCTTCTACATATTCTCCATCGCAAAGACAAAAATCTGCTACCGGCTCCTGCCCTGGATTTAACTGTTTTCTGTATATTCCCTGATTTGTATTTAATGTAATCCACTCAATGAAATGCTCTTCAAGCATTGGATGTTTTGTCTCTCCGACCACGACATGAACATGACTGCCTTCTACCGTATATACAGGTACATGCTTCTCAACAGCAGCATCTGTCACTCCAGCTTTTAATTCCTGCATAGGTTCTCCGCAACAAATTACAGGTACACCCTTATCCTTTACCTTTTCAACAATGTTTCCACAATGCTTACATATATAATACTTTACTTCCATGCTTTTATCTCCTTCCATGTGTAAAATTTATAATTCAATTGTCTCTATAATCTTTTTCAAAGAATCTGCGGATTCCTTAAGCTTTAACGCTTCCTCTCCACTTATTAATAGGTATGTCAGACTCAATGCCATCTGCACCTACAATAGCCGGCATACTTAACGATACTCCGTCAATGTCATATACTCCATGAATCATATGAGATACTGGGAGTATTGATTTTTCATCTCTCATAATCACTTCGCAGATTCTTTTTACAGACATTGCAATTCCATAATATGTAGCGTGCTTTTTGTTTATAATCTCATAAGCACTGTTCTTGACTGCTGTAGCTATTTCTGCCGTGTTTTCCTTGTACTTGTAATGTCCACGCATTTCACACATTTCACTCAATTGAACACTGGATACATTGGCTGATGACCATGCTACAACTTCACTGTCTCCATGCTCACCTACTATAAATGCGTGGACACTCCTGCTATCCACAGATAAATGCTCACCAAGCTTATATCTTAATCGCACACTGTCTAACACTGTCCCTGATCCAATAACCCTGTTTTCCGGAAGTCCTGATAACTTTATGGCTACCTGCGTCAAAATATCTACCGGATTCGCTACTACAAGCATGATACCTGCAAAATTTCTCTTTGCTATTTCAGGAATGATTGACTTAAATATTGCTACATTTTTATTTACTAGATCAAGCCTTGTCTCTCCCGGTTTTTGCCCCGCTCCGGCAGATATGACAACAATTGCAGCATCAGAGCAAATACCGAGGCAGAACCAACAAAGCCACAGCCTATCATTACTGCTTTTTTGAATTAATCACTTTCTTCTTCGTAATAATCTCATCCCCTTAATAATTCTCTTCATGTACTTCAAAATAGCTCTGTGGATGATTACATACCGGGCATACTTCAGGTGCCTTGGTTCCTACCACAATATGTCCGCAGTTACGGCATTCCCATACTTTAACTTCACTCTTTTCAAAAACTTTAGCAGTTTCAATATTCTTAAGAAGTGCACGATATCTTTCCTCATGGTGCTTCTCAATCTCACCTACTGCCCTGAATTTTGCTGCAAGCTCAGGGAATCCTTCTTCCTCAGCTGTTTTAGCAAAGCCTTCATACATATCTGTCCACTCATAATTTTCGCCTTCTGCCGCTGATGCCAGGTTTTCCTTTGTATCACCAATTCCTGCTAATTCCTTGAACCACATCTTTGCATGTTCTTTCTCATTATCTGCGGTTTTTAAAAACAATGCTGACATCTGCTCGTAGCCTTCCTTTTTCGCTACAGAAGCAAAATAGGTATACTTATTTCTTGCCTGCGATTCCCCTGCAAATGCCTCCTGTAAATTTTTCTCAGTCTGTGTTCCTACGTATTTGTTTGCTGCCATTTCTTTTTCCTCCGTTTTCTTTACTATTTTTTCAAAATCTGATGCTGGGTGCTTACATAAAGGACATATAAAATCGTCCGGTAATTCTTCTCCTACATATTCATATCCACAAATTCTGCAACGCCATATTGTCTGCCCATCCTCGGTTTTTCCGACTGCCTGTGGCTTAGGTTTAATATTATTCTGGTAATAATCATATGTGACAGAAGGAACATTACTTAAAACTTCCATATCTGTTATCTCACCGATAAACATTGTATGTGATCCTAAGTCCTCCGTTTTATTAACTGTTACAGAAATGTATGCGTTTGTACCTTCTGTAATATAATAAATACCATTTGTACCCCTAGCACACTTTTCAAATGCTTCAAATTTATTGGTATCCCTTCCTGATTGGAAGCCAAAATGTTTGAACAATTCAAACTGTGCCTTCTGACTTAATACTGATACTGTGAATTTTCCAGTTCTCTGAATCATGTCATGCGTGTAATTTGCTTTATTGACACAGATACTTAACTGGTTCGGTTCAGAAGCTGCCTGAATGGCTGTATTAATAATACATCCATTGTCTTTTTCATCTTCTCTGGCAGTCAGTACAAACAATCCATAACTCAACTTATACATTGCTTTCCTATCCATTTTTTTCCTCCTTTACCTTCTCCCTGCATTTTGGGCAAATACCTTTAAATGAAATATCATAATCCAAAAATTCGATTCCATGAGTGTTATGAATTCTTTCCAGCAAATCCGGTATTTCATCCATATCCACATCTGAAACTTCACCGCATTTTGCACACCTGACATGGTAATGATTTTCAATGAAAAATCGAACCTATTCGGTCCATCCGGAACTTCAACCTTCCTTAACGAACCCTCATCTACCAATATATCAAGATTTCTATATACAGTTCCTTTTCCGATTGTAGGATATGCTGCTTTTATAAATTCATACACTTCATTTGCTGTAACATGTCTTCTCATTTCGTATACGGCATTTCTTACAAGATCTTTTTGAATGGTATTTCTCCTACTCGTCATCAGTCCTCCTTGTTAGGATTTGTTCTTAATAAGGATTATATATCAGCATTATTATATTGTCAATAAAATAGTAATAATTCTCATTATTACTAAAAGATGCCCATGTTGAGCATCTTTAATCTAAATCATTGTTCTATTTTTCGTTCAAAAACATATTCGGTTTCTGATGATAAATCAGAACGGAATGAATAACCAAGTCTGTCGAATTTCTTAATATCCAGCGGATTCTCAATATTATTTTCTGCCATAAATCTGACCATTTCACCACGAGCCATCTTGGCATATGTACCTTTTGTTACCATTTTATCTCCAGAAGCTTCACAAAATGTAACCGAAATATATCTGTCCTGTGGTGTCAAATACTTTTCTATACATTTTGAGTATTCTTTTGATGCAAGATTAATGATAATCCTGCTGTCATCTATTACTGAGCGGTATAACAAGTCACCCCAGTACTCATACAGATTTTTGGCATCTCCAATCCTGATTTTTGCCTGCATTTCCAAACGATAAGGTGTCACACCATCCATTGGTTTCAGAGCACCATAAAATGCAGACAATATTCTCAAATGATTTTGCACATACTCAAGCTGCATATCTTCAAACACAGATGGTGCCATATATTGAAAAGCAATTCCTTCATATGATAAAACAGCCGGACTGAGCATCTGATAAAGATTCATATTTCCCAATCTATTGAAATTTTGTTCTGCAATCTTGTCATTACATTTCCAAATGCCTTTCAGTTCCTCTTTTGACTTACTTTTCAACCAACTTTGTATCTCTGTCGTCTTTTCAATAAATTCAGGCAATGCATCCGGTGCTATGCTGTCAGTATCTGTAATCATCTTTTTAGCAGGAGATAATATTATCTTCATTAATCTAATTCCTTAAGCATATTTTCAGGATCATCTGCAGCCTTGACTTTATCATTTGCCTTTATAATAACCCCCTGTTCATCAATAAGATATGTGGTTCTTACTACTCCCATAGATACTTTGCCATAATTTTTCTTTTCTTTCCATACATCATAAGCTTCAATAACTTTTCGCTCTGGATCTGCTAAAAGTGTAAATGCCAATCCATATTTTTCCTCAAATCTCTTGTGAGACGCTACAGAATCCTTACTGACTCCAAGAATAACTGCACCTTTTTCGGTAAACTGAGGGTATCTCTCGGAAAAACCACATGCCTGCTTCGTACATCCTGGTGTATTATCCCTTGGATAGAAATATAAAATCACTTTTTTTCCTGTATAATCCGATAATCTATGTATTTTCCCATTTTGATCTGGCAACTCAAAATCAGGTGCCTTAATTCCTACTTCCAACATTATTTATTCCTCCCTATCGGTAACTTTCTCTTTTTTTGCCTTTTCTTTTCTATTCCCAGTAATCATTTTATGGCCTGTATATATCGCCATTACCATACATAACATAGAACTTAAAGCAAAGTATTTATGACTTGATTTTAGCTTTTTATATCCAGTGTAATAAGTCCCAAACATTGTAATTAATGCTCCAACTGACCAATATTTATGTACTTTCATGTAATTCCTCCATTTTTCAGTGTATTCAATTGTAATTATACTCTACCACATTCCTATGTCAATTTGACAATAGCGCATTCCTATAAATTTTTCAGAATATCATGGTTAAAACTATGTATTGTTATCCTATAATTTTTCTTTGAAAAATCTAACCAAAAGCTTACCTTCAGGAAATTACTATTTAATCTCTTTTCCATCTATATATAGTTGAAATTTATCAGGATTATCGACAACATCATAGTCCTTTCCATATTCTACCGGTCTGTATTCGGCTGTCATTACCGGTTCACCATCTTCAATATCCTCTTTCCATAAATAGATGTTCATATCAAGGCTCGTCGCATATCCCCTGTCTGTGGAGAATTTTGTCGAATGAAAAGAATTATCCTTGTACATCTGCAAAAGTTTTCTTGCAAACACTTTCCATAGATTTGAAAAAACATAACTCTCTCTCCTTTTCCTCTACTCTACTTCTATTTCCTTAATGTTGAACTCATTTCCCTGCAATAAATAAGTATGCTCACTTCCACAATAAGGACAGATCTTTCCATGCTTTACAGTAGGATAAGTCTCTTTGCAGTCTTCGCAATAAGTAATCGCAGGTAATGTTTCCACCACTAATTCAGATTCATGGAACAGAGGCCGCTTTTTCGCAGCCCATGTCCAGCAATTCTGTAAGTATGACTCGATCACAGTGGAAACCTCCCCCAGTTCCAATGTGACTTTCCGTATCTGAGTCACCTCATTTTCTTTTGCCACCTTTTCCAGATGGTCCATAATATGAAATGTTACACCAAGCTCGTGCATATTTCTGCTCCTTTATATAGTTCCTTACCTGTGAGCATGAACTGGCTATGTTTTCCCAAAGCCAGCAGCATACTCCACCATGCACAGCTCCTATTTTTTCTTTCTGAATTTCACCTTAATTGACTGTTTTACCATATTCGGCAGGATGTATTTCAGCTTATCCTCTGATGCCCGCATAACCGAAGCGCCAGGAAGCTCTCTGCGAAGATGGATCGCATCAAACATACATCTGGTGGTGCAGACACCACATCCAATACATTTATTCGGATCTACTACTGACGCACCACAGGACAGACAACGGGATGTCTCCTTTTTCACCTGTTCTTCTGTAAAAGCAGAGGACAGGTCACGGAAGGTCTTCGCCTGTGCTTTTCCATCTGCCTTTGGCGGAATCTGACGGCTGGAGGTGTCGTAAGTATCTACTTTGATATTTTCTTTATCAAGCTCAATGAAATCACGGCGGTTACGGCCGATCGTCAGTGTACAATGCTCATGTATATAGCGATGAAGGGAGATTGCCCCCTCACGTCCTGCTGCAATGGCATCAATTGCAAATTTCGGACCGGTGTATACATCTCCTCCAACAAAAATATCCGGCTCAGATGTCTGATAGGTCAGCTTATTGGCGATCGCACCTCCATTTGGACGAAGCTCCACATGAAGATTATCCAGCATATGTCCCCAGTCAATTGCCTGGCCTACAGAGAAGATAACATGGCGGCATGGTACCGTTACTGTATTATTTTCATCATACTCCGGGGAAAATCTGCCCTGTTCGTCAAATACCCGCACACACTTTTTGAAAACAACACCACTTACATGTCCATCCTCTTCCAGAACCTCTTTTGGTCCCCAGCCACAGTTCAGCTGGATTCCTTCTTCCAGCGCCTCTTTGATTTCTTCATTGCTTGCAGGCATTTTTTCTCTTGACTCCAGACAGAACATGGAAATCTTCGCATCTACACATCTGCTGCTGATCCTTGCAGCATCAATGGCAACATTTCCGCCACCAACGACTACAACATCCCCTTCAAATGCGAAGCTTTCCTTAGCTCCTGCTTCTCTCAGGAAATCAACAGCTACATACGCACCTTTGGCATTCTCCCCACTGATTCCCGGCTTTCTTCCTCTCTGGCATCCGATTGCAGCGTAGAATCCCTTGTAGCCCTGCTCTCTTAATTCTTCAATGGTAATATCTTTTCCCACTTCAACTCCACAGCGGATTTCCACGCCAAGCTGACGGATCACATCAATTTCAGCAGCCAGAAGATCTTTTTCAAGCTTATAAGACGGAATTCCATAGCGGAGCATACCACCTGGCTCATCATTTTTCTCAAATATGGTTGGCTTGTAACCAGTCAGTGCAAGATAATATGCACAGGAAAGACCAGCCGGGCCAGCACCGATGATCGCAATTTTCTCGTCAAATCCACCTTTCAATGACGGAACGGTTTTCTTAGGAATATAGCGTGTTTCTGCTTTTAAGTCTCTTTCTGCGATGAAGCGTTTTACTTCATCAATTGCGACTGCCTCATCAATGGTTCCTCTTGTGCAGGCATCTTCACATCGTCTGTTACATACATGTCCACAAACTGCCGGAAGCGGGTTATCTTTCTTGATCAGCGCAAGTGCCTCATCATAGCGTCCTTCTTTTGCCAGCTGCAGGTAACCCTGTACCCCAATGTGCGCCGGACAGGCAGTTTTACATGGTGCTGTACCGGTATCGTAACAGTTGATACGGTTGGTATCCCGGTAATTATGTGACCACATATGCTCGCCCCACGGCTGGTCACCAGGAAGGGGCATCCGTGGATATGTAATATCACATCCTTCTTTGTCGCAAAGCTTCTGTCCCAGCTTTACAGCTCCTGCCGGGCAGCTTTCCACACATTTACCGCAGGCAACGCATTTATTTTTCTCCACACTGGCAATATATGCAGACCTGGACATATTTGGAGTGTTAAACAGCTGAGAGGTACGAAGTGCATAACATACATTTACATTACAATTGCAGATGGCAAAAATTTTATCCTTTCCATCAATATTGGTGATCTGATGCACGAAACCATTTTCTTCTGCCTGTCGGAATATCTCCAGTGCCTCTTCCCTGGAAATGTAACGTCCGTCTTTCTGTGTTTCCACCACATAATCAGCCATATCACCAATGGCAATGCACCATCCTTCCGGATCATCTGCACAGCCTTCATTGTGGGTCAGACGGGAACGACGGCAGGAACATGGGCTGGCTGCATATTTTCCATCATATTTATCAAGCCAATGGGAAATATGTTCCAGATCAATAGATTCATTCTCCATCTCAATGGCCTTTTCCACAGGAATAACATGCATTCCAATACCAGCTCCGCCTTCTGGGACAAAAGGTGTGATCTTTTCCAATGGCAGACGTGACATATGCTCAAAAAAGGTTCCCATCTCTGGATTAGACTCCAGCACACTTGCATTCATATTAAAGAATTCAGCACAGCCTGGTACATACATGGGCAGGATGTACTGCTTCTCGTGGGAAGCATTCTCCCAGTTGTATTCCAGAAGTCCCTTACGTGCCATCTCTTCCAGCAGAGCTTCACATTTCCTGGCTTCCAGTCCGGAAAGCTTCACAATTTCCGGAAGTGTTTTGGGTTTTCTGACTCCAAGCTTGATAGCAAGCTCTGCTTCTTCATCTGTCAGCACCCCGGCCAGCCCCCAATATTCAGGATCGTTTCTTGTGATTCTTTTCAGACCCAGCTTCTGCGGAATACGGTCCGTGATTTTTTTACCCAGCTTCGCGATTGGTTCACGAAACGGCTCATTCTGATCCGGGGTAAATTCCGGATATACATAATCCGGATAAAGTTCTTTGTCCAGTTCCTTTTTCATCTCTTTTTCTTTTCCCCTCTCTTTTTCTTTATGATTTCCAGTCAGCGACCTGTTTCTCTAACCATGTTGTCCACGCTTCCATGCCTTCCCCGGTCTTGGCGCTGATTGGGAAAATCTCTGCTTTGGGATTTCTCTGATGGATGTATTTTTCCACAAGCTCCATATCAAAGTCAAAATAAGGCAGTACATCAATTTTGTTGATCAGTACTGCATCACATATTTCAAACATCAGAGGATATTTCAATGGTTTGTCATGTCCCTCCGGCACAGAAAGGATCATCACATTTTTGGATGCACCGGTATCAAACTCAGCGGGACATACAAGATTTCCCACGTTTTCCAGGATTGCCAGATCTACCTCTTCTACTCCCAGGCCTTCGATTCCCTGCCTGGTCATCTCTGCATCCAAATGGCACATTCCCCCTGTATGAAGCTGAATGGCTTTCACACCAGTCTGGGCAATTGTCTTCGCATCCACATCCGAATCAATATCTGCTTCCATCACCCCTATACGAAGGCTGTCCTTTAAAGCAGCGATTGTTCCGGTCAAAGTCGTAGTCTTGCCAGAACCAGGGGATGACATCAGATTCATTAGAAAAACACCTTTTTCTTTCAGCATGTCACGCAGCTGATCTGCCTGTCTGTCATTATCTGCAAACACACTTTCCTTAATTTCCAGGATTCTTACTTCTTTCACCTGCTTATAATTCCTTTCATTAGTATTTCTACCATTTCTTTCTTAGCCTGTTCATATGTCAGATCATTCTCATACAGAACACTGGTTTCCATGAAACACCTGACAGTCCCTTTTACCATAGCCATAAAAACAGGAATGGATACCGTACGTATCAAACCTTCTTCCATGCCTTTTTGCAGATATTTCTCTGCCAGCTCCCAGCCATGATTGGCCTCTTTCATCAGATGCCGGTAAGGCTTAGGGTACTTTTCTGCCAGTTCATAGATCCGGCTCAGGCCGATATCGTAATACTTCTCTGGCAATGCGAGCAAAAGCTTCTCCAGTTTCTGCACAACATCCAGGCTGGTATCTGCCTCCAGCTCTACCTGCATGCTTTTTAAATCTGCCGCATAACAGTCAGCCACGGCCACCAGCACCGCCTGTTTACTCTCAAAAACCGTGTAGATCGTCTTCTTACTGATTCCCAGACGCTTTGCCAGATCACTCATTGTGAATTTCAGACCATTCTGTGCAAATTCCGCAATTGTTGCCTCGATGATTTTTTCTCTCATTCCTACCTCCGTTTGGAAACTCGGAAACTCATTTTGGTTTTCTGGTTTCCTACATTTTACCATTTCAGACAAATAGTGTCAATTTAAACTCCTCTGATCAAGAATGCTTTATTCCTTAGACATAATTACCACGCCGACATCATATAATAAACTGATTTTCCCATACGAACGGAGTCTTTTCATGAAATCCCAGATCAAAGACCTTCTTCCATTTCTTTTGTTCCCCCTTGCTGTGGGAACAGTTTCTGCCTTGTTCACCACCGGCTCTATGGAAACTTTCGCAGATTTAAACCAACCACCCCTTTCGCCCCCTGGATGGGTGTTTCCTGTTGTGTGGACTATTCTTTACCTGCTAATGGGTTTCGCCGCTTACCTTGTCGCAAATTCTGGAAAATGCAGTAACAATGCCCTGTTTTTCTTTCTTTTACAGCTTTTCTTCAACTTCATGTGGTCCATCTGGTTTTTCAATTATGAATGGTATCTGTTTTCCTTTTTCTGGCTTGTGGCTTTATGGCTGCTGATCCTGGCAACCATCCGGGCCTTTGGAGCCGTATCGCCAGCTGCTGCCAATCTGCTGTTGCCCTACCTGGCGTGGGTGACATTTGCGGGGTATCTGAACCTGGGAATTTATTTTCTTAATTGAAGCGTGTCCACATGGCCTCACAAAAATATCCCGGCAAGGCCACGCTTTCCAAATACTATACGAAAAAGCGAGATGACCTGCCGGGATATTTTATTTTCATCAACCTTATATACCAGAGCTTTTTCCCAATACCTGCCAGCCATCTGCACGCTCATTTTACAGAAGGCTTTTTCGGAAAAACGCCCTACAATTTACTAATAATTCTTCTCTTATACTCCAGAAACTCCTCAGACAATGCAAAATCCTCTGCCCGGGGCTTTTCCTCTTTGATCACAATTTCTTCCTTGATCGTTCCAGGAGTTCCATTTAAAATATAGATCCTGTCCGACAAAAGAATAGCTTCGTCAATATCATGGGTGATAAACAAGGTAGAAAGATCAATATGCTGCATGATATCCAGATACCATTTGTGCACGCTTGCCTTTGTCAGCGTATCCAGTGCTGAAAACGGCTCATCCAGAAGGGCAACCCCGCTGGAGCTTAAATAAGTTCTAAGTAAAGCTGCACGCTGCCGCATACCACCAGACAGCTGGCTTGGATATTGATACTGAGTACCTTCCAGTCCAAATTCTGCAAAAAGCGGATTTGCCTTTTCCCTTGCTTCCTCTTTCTTCATTCCTTTTAACACAAGGGGAAGCGACACATTATCGATCATTTTTTTATGTGGAAGGAGCAGATCTTTTTGCAGCATGTAGCTAATACTTCCAGGAGCGGAAGTTACGTCCTGGTCTTTTAGATAGACCTTTCCTTCATCGGGAGAAATAATACCGGAAATTACATTGAACAGCGTAGTTTTTCCAGAACCGCTGACTCCCAGAAGGGACACCAGTTCCCCTTTCTTCAGATGGATGGAAATATCCTGAAGAACCTGTTTCTCACCGTATGACTTTGAAATATGTTCTGCTCTTAAAATTACTTCACTTTTTTCTAATGACATTTTTACAATCTACCTCTACTGTGGCAGATAATCATTTGAAAATCCAACTCCGGTAAGATCTTTCTCGCAAAGCTGGTTCTCATACAGCCATTTATAAAATGCGTTCCATCTCTCCGGATCGATCACACCCCAGCTGTCTGCATCATCAATATATTTTGCAGAAAGGAATTCCTGGCTTTTCTTTACAAGCTCTTCGGCATCCTTCAGGGATCCTGTATTATCTCCATCGATAAGAATCTGTGCTGCTTCATCTGGATTTTCAGCTGCATATTCATATCCCTTTGCGGTTGCTTCCATAAACGCTTTTGCCTGATCCGGGTTCTCATTAAGGAAATCATTATTTCCAATGATAACTGGTGTGTAATAATCAAACACAGGGTTAATATCAGAAAATGCAAAGTAGTCGCAATCTACTCCTTCTACCTCTGCATTGATTCCACCCCAGCCCTGGAATACCCAGATGGCATCTGTCTGGTTCGCAGCAAGTGCAGCCGGTTCATCTGTAATATCATTTGGAATTAAAGTAACCTGGCTGAAATCTCCGCCATCACCATTTACAACGTTTTCCAGCATAGCGAGCTCAATTGGAGAATCCCATGTGGAATAGGTCTTTCCGGTAAGCCCTGCCGGTTTATCGATTCCGTCGCCTCCTCTTGAAAGGATTCCGGAAGTATTGTGCTGGATAACTGCAGCAACCGCTGTGATTCCCAGAGGCTCGTCAAGTGCAAGGGAAGCAGCCATGGTATCCTGTGCCTCAATTGCAAACTGCGCCTGGCCTGCTGCACACATAAGAGCCGCTCCATTTTCCGGCGGCTGTACGATTTCCACATCAAGGCCAGCCTCTTCGTAATAGCCCTTTGCCTGTGCCACATAAAGTCCGGTGTGATTCGTGTTTGGGGTCCAGTCCAGACAAAAAGTGATTTTCTCTGGTGCACCATCTTCTGCATATACGCCTGTAGGAACTGCAAGCACCATTGCTGCTGCGGCAGCTGGTACAACGATTTTTTTCAGATTCTTATTCATGGTTTTTCTCCTTTTCAACCTGCAGCCATGGCATCGCGATCCTGCTGACGATATTCACTGCCAGAAGAAGCAGCAAACTGATGATCACGATAAAAATAATAACTGCAAACATTTTATCAAAAGCATATGCCTTTTTTACACGTGTCATATAAACACCAAGTCCGTTAAATCCTCCCAGCCATTCAGAAACCACCGCACCTACTACTGCATAGGAAGCTGAAATCTTCAGTCCGGAAAAGAACTGGGGCAAAGCTACCGGGAATTTCACATGGCGGAAAATCTGTGACCGGCTGGCTCCCATTGCTTTCATCAGACGTATGGCATCCTGATCCACACTTTTATATCCATCCAGCAATCCAATGGTGATGGGGAAAAAAGTGGTGATCACAACCAACGTGATCTTCGGTGCCATTCCAAATCCCATCCACAATACCAGGATCGGTGCAATCGCGATCGTAGGAATCGTCTGGGTGATGATCATGATCGGATAAAACGCCTGATCCATTACGCGGAAACAATCCATCACTGTAGCAAATATAAATGCCAGTCCGATTCCGATCATAAGTCCATAAAAAGACTCCAGCAAAGTAAATTTTGCATGGAAAAGAATGGTAGGCAGATCACTAAATAAGGCCTGGCATACCGCGATGGGCGAAGGAAGCATATACGACGGAACAACTGGTGATATGCTTACCAGCTGCCACAGCAGCAGAATTGCTGCCATGGCAACTACCGGCGGGATCTTACTGGTGATGTTTGGTGACTTTCTTTTCAATGGTAAGCACATCCCCTTCTGGTTTGTAAGCGATCTTCACATATACGCTCATAGCTTTGCAGCCTGCGCGCTCTGCCACATGCTGGCATTCTTTTACAATGTCCATCAGCTGGTCGTAGTCACCTTCGATTGTTGTCTCGAACGGTCCTACATAATAGTTCAGCCCTGTTGACTTGATATAGGCGATCACCTCGTCTACGATACGGATCACCTCTTCATCATCCTGTACATTTGGCAGTACCTGAATTGCTACACTTGCGTTCATTTTGTTTTCCTCCTATTTTCCGTCCCATATATAGGACTTTTGGTAACTGTTCAGAGCCAGTTACGACTTTTTCAAAACCGAATAAGAACCTTATGCGAAATCCTTTTTCAAACACGCCCAGAGCGTGCAGATTGCAGGAATGATTTTCAGACATGCAATTCCTGTAGTGCAAAAAGAGCACCTGCCATCCAGGCAAATGCTCCTAATTCCATCGCTAACACTTCCTACACTGGCATGATCCAACAGGTTAAAAGGGTCTAAGGTCTACCTTACTCTCAGCTTCTCAATTGAAACTCCCCTGGTTTTTATTCAGATTTCGTTGCTTATTATAGTATACATTGCATGAAATTGCAAGAAACTATTTTAACCCTTTTCATTATTACAATAATCCCACCCAGCCGCCAAAACGCCTGGTTCTGAATGAGCACTAAATATTCTCAAAAGCAGCCTTGATGCTGTCGTAATGAAGGAATTTCCCCTGGGATGCAAGTTCTTTGATCTGATCAAGACTTGCAAACATATAGCCATCTGTTTCTTCTTCCTGCAGATGAAGGTCTTTCTCCTGCACATCCATTACAAACCGATATACATCTACAAAGTAATTGTCTCCTTCCCCAGGATTTTCTCTCTTATATGTAAAAAGATAGCCTCCCCTGGCAGTGCTTACATCAAGTCCAGTTTCCTCCTTTACTTCGCGTAACACTGCGTCATAAGAGGACTCTCCTGCCTGGGCGGCACCACCGGAAACCTCCCACCAGCCCGGTGCCCAGGCCTTGGTCATTACACGTTTGGTAATAAGAAAAGTGCCATCCGGTCTTGCCACTACCCCAAGAACAGTGAGATGATATTCTCCATCCTTCAGGCACCAGTCATTACGCTTCATGGTACGGCCTGTTGGTCTTTTATTTATATCATAGATATCCCAGAACTCCATTTTGGTCACTCCTGTTATATATTTCTTCCATTTTTATTCTTTGTATGTGTTTTTTATCAAATATCACAGCTACTTCAGCAGTTCCTCTACCATTTCTCTGGTATATGTAACTTTCTCCACATGATTTACCTCGATCTGATACAGCGCATTTGCCGCAATATGTTCTGCTGCCTGCTCCAGGTCACGGATGCCGGAGGTGTTAGAATAACGTTCGATAATAGCATCCAGCGCTCCATCTGTGATAATGCACTCGCCCTCTTCCATATGCATTCTCTTAAGAACTTTCGGAAGGGAAAATTTGGAAAAGATTACTTTCTTCTCTTCGGCTGTATAGTCCGGAATATCGATCACTGCAAATCTGGACATCAGCGGCGCACTGATCTGGTCGCGGTCGTTGGCTGTAGCAATCGGATAGACACCGCCCGTAGGAATCATACATTCCATATAGTTGTCGGTAAAACCAAGATTATCCAGAAGGGTGAGAAGAACATCCGCCGGATTTCCATTTCCCTTACCGGAATTTGCCTTGTCAAGCTCATTGATGATAAATACCAGATTGGAAGCTCCTGCCATGGAAAATGCCTCCATGATAATACCAGGCTTTGCATTCGCATAAATACGCGGGCTTCCGGTCAGCTGCTTGGAATCATTGATAGAGCTCATATCCAGAGTCGTCCACGGCAGCTTCAGAATCCTTGCAACCGCATAGGCGATCTGGGATTTACCGGTACCAGCAGGACCTATAAGAAGAAGTCCGTAAGCCGGAAGGGTATGGGTACGGTTGATCTGGATGATCGTCTCAATAATACGCTGTTTTACCCGCTCCATTCCGTAAAGCTCTTCATCCAGGATTCTTCTTGCCTCAACAGGATCGATTGCCTCGAAATAATTGTTTTTCCACTGAATGTTCAGCATAATGGAAAGAGCTCTCTGGGCATGATGGCGCTCTTCCTGGGAAACCTCGCTGGATCTTGCAACAGCCAGATTTCTTCTTGTCCAAAGTCTGATATTATCCGGCAGGGTCTTACCTGCACAGGTCATAAAATCTGTAATACTCTGGATACTGGTAAGCTTCATCTCATCACCAGTCTCTTCCTGATCCTCGTCCTCCTCTGTCTCAGCAGGTGCATTGCTCTCCAGAAGTCTCTCGATCATAAACTGCAGAAAACCATCCTCCGCGGAAAGCTTGGTGCCGCCTCCAAATGCAGTTTCACGGATACGGTATACCGCATAGCCTTCCTCTGTATTCGCACCTGATAAGCGCACATTAATGCGGCTGTCCCCAAGCCATTTCAAAAGGCTGGTAAATCTGGAATCAATTTTCAGCACATCTGCTGTGTAGGTGCCATCCTCTTCCTTAAATTCAAAAGCAGTACGGTTCACCGGATTGGTAAACACACCACAGGAATGATGCTTCCACTGTCTTTCTTTATTGTCCAGCACCATGATCGGCTGCCGGGGTGACGGCTGTGCATTGTTGCTGTGAAAAGTTGTATAAGTACATTTCGCTTCTGCTTTACTGGCAGACGCGCCACTGAAGTCAAATACTGGCATAACTTAGTCCTCTCTCATATTTAATTTATATCACTGTATTTTTCATACCCAATTTCTTCTTTCCTACTATAGCAATAATTTTCCTTATTGTCCAGAATGAGTTGAACCGATTCATTTCCTCCGATGCATTTCCTATAACGTTTTCGTTCCAGGCAGATTTTCAGTTGTTTTCTGTCATTTTTTCTGTTGTTTTTTCAAAAAGCACTTGCCAAACTTTTGGTTTTCGTGTATTCTAGTACGTGAGCATTTTTCTAATATTTCATTTTTACTTATATTTGATTTTTACTTAACATTTGTTTTATATATGTTTTTTAGTGCGCAGATGCCATAGTCCCTCCCAAAGCTTCTTATGGAACACTGCACTCTAAAAATAAAAGACTCCCGGGCTCATTCTGAGTTCCGGGAGTTCTTATTTTTTCAGGCACGCTCCAGAGCCTGTTTCAAACATGCTCTAGGCTCAGCAGCTCTTTTCCTTCTGAAAGCCTTTCCTGAAACTGCTCGTAAAAGTCCCTGTTGACTTCATAAGGCTTCATGTAGAAACGGTTTACCACATAGAGATTCAGGTTCCGGATCAGCTGTGCATCTGTAGCGTTATAAAGTACTTCCTGTACATCCAGCAGGAAATAGTGCCAGTCCGCCACAAATTTCTCATACTGGCGCAGATCCGGGGTATCGATCCACTTCTTTACCTTTATCTTGCTGCGGTTTCCTTTTTTGCATTCATGTATCTGCAGAAAATATTTGAAACTGCCATTTTCATAATAACGTCCAAGAGGGAACAACCTGCAAAATCCAGGGCGGAAAGAATGGATACTGCACCGTCCCTGTTCATTTAGAAAAACACAGCATTCATTCTTCCCACTCATGCAAAGATGGGGCAGAATATTTCCATCCATAGCGTCAAACTGGATCAAGCCTGCGCTTACCAGTTCCTGCGGGGCTTTTCCCAGATTGATACAAAGGCGGTAGACATCCATAGGATCAAGTACCACCGAATCTCCCATTCCTTCACAGCAGTCGTGACAGCCTGCACAATCCTGGCAGTCTGCCTTTACCATATCATTTAATTCATAAAGTCTTCCGTCAGAAATCTCTTCCAAAGATACTTCTCGGCGCATACGCAAATTCCTCTTTCCTTTTCTTTTTGGTAACTTTTCAAAGCCAAGTGGATTTTCGTACAAAAGTGTGCGTCATGCTTGTTACTTTTGTCTCCATCCTATTTCAATCAATTACAATTTCAATCCGGATAACGCCTGTGCAAACGCATTGTTCACCGGCTCCTTTGCCTCCTTTTGCTGCTTCCGCAGATAATTCTGCACATCACGCTTCCCAACGCCTGCACCCTCCTTCTGGCGTCTGGCCTGGAATGCAGAAAGCTTCTCCTTGTGTCCACAGGCGCATACAAAAGTCTCTTCTTTTCCTTTCACATACATTTCCATACGCTTATGGCATTTCGGACACCGGGCATTGGTGGTACGGGAAACGGTCTCCCGGTAGCCACACTCACGGTCCTGGCATACCAGCATTTTACTGTTCTTGCCATTTACTGCCAGAAGCTTTTTGCCACATCGTGGACAAACCTTATTTGTCAGATTGTCATGACGGAAGGTTCCCTCTCCCGCCTTAATCTCGTCTACGATCTCGCAGGTATAATCACGGATTTCGTGCAGGAAATCTCCCTGGCGGATCCTGCCTTTGGCAATACCTGAAAGCTTCATTTCCCAATCGGCAGTCAGTTCCGGCTTTTTCAGGTCCTCCGGGACCAGCTCCAGAAGCTGCTTCGCCTTGGAAGTAATATGGATCTCATTGCCTTTTTTCTCCATCATAAAGGAATGGAAAAGCTTCTCTATAATATCTGCCCTGGTAGCAACTGTCCCAAGTCCACCGGTCTCTCCTAATGTTTTTACTGCTTCTTTGTCTCTTGTCTCCATAAATTTCACCGGATTCTCCATTGCGGCAAGAAGAGTGGCCTCAGTAAATCTTGCAGGAGGCTTTGTTTTGCCTGTGTTTAATGAAGCTTTCAAAACCTTTAATCTGGTTCCTGGCTTTATTTCCGGGAGACGCTGGTCTTGCAGCTTTTTCTCATCCTCCATGTCTTCCTCGTACTCATCACTTACACCGCCTTCGTAAACTTCCTTCCATCCCTGACTTTTTACGATCTTTCCACTGGCAGCGAACAGTTCCCCGGCGGCTTTCGCCTCCATATTGACCTGCTCATACAAAAATGCCGGATACAAAACTGCAAGAAAACGACGCACGACCATGTCGTAAATTTTACGTTCCTCATTTGTCATATGATCCAGCTGGACAAACTGCTCGGTAGGGATGATCGCATGGTGGTCACTGACCTTCTTATCATCCACAAAGCTGGCATTTACCTGCACCGGCTTATTCATAAGTGCCCCGGCAAGCTTTCTGTATAGACCGGTTCCACAGGCCTTCAGCCTTTCTTTGATCGTTGGTACAATGTCTTTTCCAATGTATCTGGAATCTGTTCTTGGATAAGTGAGTACTTTGTGATTTTCATAAAGACGCTGCATAATATTCAAAGTCTCTTTTGCAGAAAAGCCATATTTCTGGTTGGCCTCCCTCTGTAAGGTAGTCAGATCGTAAAGTCCTGGTGCCATGGTCTTTTTCTCTTTTTTCTCTACTTTCGTTACTTCAATAGCTCCATTCTCCAGCTTACCTCTTATTTCCTCTGCCCGTTCCCTGGAAAAGGTACGGAAGCTCTTGGTTTTCCCATCCTGCCAGGTCCATTTCACATCCTGGGTTTCAGCCGAAATGCCATAGTACTCTTTTGGAACAAATTTATGGATCTCTTCTTCTCTTTTTGCGATCATCGCAAGAGTCGGCGTCTGTACACGGCCACAGGAAAGCTGGGCATTATATTTGCATGTCAGCGCCCTTGTTCCATTCATTCCTACCAGCCAGTCTGCCTCTGCCCTTGCCACAGCCGCCCTGTAAAGATTGTCGTAAGCATGTCCGTCTTTCAGATTTGCAAAGCCTTCTCTGATTGCCTTATCTGTTACCGACGAAATCCAAAGCCTTTTGATTGGTTTATGGCAGCCTGCTTTTTCCAGGATCCAGCGGGCGACCAGCTCTCCCTCACGGCCGGCATCTGTAGCAATAATGATCTCTCCTATATCTTTTCTGAAAAGCTGGGTCTTCACTATAGAAAACTGTCTGCCAGTCTGGCGGATCACCACCAGCTTCATATCCTTGGGAAGCATTGGCAGTGTGGCCATTTCCCATTTCTCATACTTCTTATCATATTCTTCCGGATCTGCCAGGGTCACAAGATGTCCAAGTGCCCAGGTAACTACATATTGCCTGCCCTCCAGGACTCCCCCATTTTTCTGATTCGCACCTATTACTCTGGCAATATCTCTGGCAACAGATGGTTTCTCTGCGATTACAAGTGATTTCATATTCTTTCTATACTCCTGCTCTGAACAATTATTAAGGAATGATTACAGTATAACATACTTCAGAAATTTTTTAGAATATTTTTGTAAAATTAATTTGTAATACTTGCCTGCCAATGGTATTATGGAATCAGTAAGTAAGCAGGGAGATATTATGTACTATTTCATCGTTAATCCAAATTCCCGCTCTGGCAGGGGACGTTCGATCTGGAATCAGATTCACCAGCAGCTTATGCTCCGTGGAATTTCTTTCCAGTACTGCCTGACAAGATATTCCGGTCACGCCACTGAGATTGCCGCCAGTGCCTGTACTCTTGGAACCATTTCGGATCCTATATACATCATTGCAGTCGGAGGGGATGGCACCATTCACGAAGTGCTTACCGGTATCACAGATTTTGACCGGGCTGTCTTCGGATACATTCCCACCGGGTCCGGCAATGATTTCTGCAGAAGCATGCAGCTTCCCTTTGATCCAATGGAATCCCTTGAATATATCCTGAAAGCAGAGCACATCTGCACTATGGATGTTCCTTATCTTACACGTGACCATAAGAAATCACGTTTTGGGATCAGCACCGGAATCGGCTATGACGCAGGTGTCTGCCAGGAAGTACTGGCCACCCCGCTTAAGAAGATATTCAACCGCCTTGGACTTGGCAAGCTGATCTATCTGTTCATAGCCCTGAAGCAGCTTATTTTTATCACCCCGGGAAAAATGACCGTCACTTTGGATGATGAGAATACTTTTTCCTATGACCACGTATATTTTACAGCAGTTATGAACCAGAAATATGAGGGCGGCGGTTTCAAGTTCTGTCCGGATGCCCGCCCGGATGACCAGCTTCTGGATCTCATTCTGGTAGAAGGTGTAGGGAAGCTGAAACTGCTTTTTTGTCTTCCTACTGCTTTTTTCGGAAAGCATACCAGAATTAAAGGCATACATATTCTCACTTGCAGAAATATTCATGTGCACAGCGAAACGCCTCTCCCTATTCACATCGACGGGGAATCTGGTGGAATACGCAAAGATTTAACAGTTTCTATCGAAAAAAAACCTTTAAAAATCATTTTACCTGTGGTATAATCTGTCCGATTTGAAAAGGAGTGAAAGACTTGGTACAATTTATAAAGAAATATAAGCATGGTCTGATCATACTTGTATATGCCCTGGTTTACCTGATGTTTTTCAGCTATCTGGAGCACAGACCGGTACGTGGATTCCATGTGATCGACACTGTTTTCGATGATTACATACCATTTTGCGAGTATTTTATTGTCCCGTATCTGTTATGGTTTCCATATCAGATTGTCACAGTTTTATACTTCATCTTCAAGAACAAAAATAAAAAAGAATATTATCAGCTGATCTTAAATATGATGATGGGTATGACCGTTTTTCTGATCGTATCCTATGTATATCCTAATGTACTTCATTTAAGACCCACAGAATTTCCAAGGGAGAATGTTTTCACTGACATGGTACGCTGGCTGTACCGGGCAGATACACCTACCAATGTGCTTCCAAGTATCCATGTATTTAATTCCCTGGCTGTTCATATGTCCCTTACCAATTGTGAATCGCTTCGTGATCACAAGGGGGTACGATATGGCTCACTGGTTCTTACACTGCTCATCATCATGTCCACCATGTTCCTGAAACAGCATTCTGTGATTGACGTATGCTGCGGTGCTACACTGGCATTATTTGGATATCTTTTCTTCTATCCCCAGAGATCAGGAGAAGAAGCCAGAGAAATAGCTGTGGAGAAATTTGGACATAATAATCATAGAAAATAAAACAACGCGCCTTTCCAGCATATGGAAGGCGCGTTGTTTTAATAAATGGGTTCTTATTAGTTAAATCCATAAAACTTCTGACATATTTTATAAGCTGCTACGGAAACCTTACGTCCACCACGTCCCGGAAGGTTCATAAAGTTGCCCATAAGACTGTGACGTAATTTGCCATATAATACACGGTTTGTAGTGCGGATATACTCAAGCAGCTCTTTTTTCTTCTCAAGTGCCTCTTTCGTGCCGGAACGGATCAGCATAATGGAGGAAATCGTAGTAATAATGTCCAGATAACTGATCATATACGCTCTGGTACGTTTGTTCATATTACCACAGCTTGTATAGGAATTTACCATCAGCTTATTCACACGAAGCTGCTGGTCGATCCTGCGGATCATAACAGCTTCATTTACAGACTGGTCATCACGTCCAATGAAATAACGGTAGAAATTCGTATCCAGATAATACATATTCTGTACATGTGGCAGCGGATCAAATGCAAAAATATTATCTACATAGAAGGTATGCTCAGGCAGTGTCAGATTGCATTCATGAAGCAGCTGTGTACGGTAGATCATGGAATGCATAAGAAGATATTTTCCCTTTGGCATATGTCCAACTTCATTCCAGGTAAAGATCTGGTTCACCGGCAGGCAATGACGGTACTGCATAACTTTTTTGCGTGTAGCGCCCTGCTTCTCATATACGAAATTACTGATCAGAAGATCAACTGTCTTGGATCCTTTCACCAGCTCTTCCAGGGTCTTCAGAATCTCCATATAAGATTCCTCATTTACCCAGTCATCACTGTCTACAACCTTGAAATAAAGGCCCTGCGCATTATGGATACCTGTATTTACAGCGCCGCCATGGCCCAGATTCGGCTGGTGGATGGCGCGGACGATATTCGGATATTTCTCCTGGTATTCATCTGCGATCTCTGCTGTCCGGTCCTTGGAACCATCGTCGATCACAAGAATCTCCACCTCGTCCCCTCCTGGTAAAAGAGACTGGATACATTTCTCCATATATGCTTCAGAATTATAACATGGAATTGCTATGCTAAGTAATTTCATTTAATTTCCTCCTTCATGTATTTCACATAAGCGCCAAACGCGGATGGTATGGCGTAGTTTTTTTCTGATTCTTTTTTATCTGCAAAAAGGATTCCAGGAGCATGTATCTCCTCCAGGGACGATACCCGGATTCTGTATGCCTTCATTCTCCACTCAATATGGGAAAAAATATGCTTCGCATCTGGCAGCTCTTCTATATAAAGAGGCTCTGTACCAAGCAGTTTCACATATTCCAGCGCTTCCTCACGGGATAAATAACCTTCTGTGTTTGGAAGCTCATACAAACCGGCCAGAAGTCCTTTGGCTGGTCTTTTCCGGATGGCAGTACAGTTTCCATCCTGTATGACCAGGACAGTTCTCTCTTCCACCAGCCTTGGCTTCTTTGGCGCTTTCACCGGATATTTTTCCATAGTACCGTGAAGCCCTGCCAGGCAAAAACTTCGCACAGGACAAAGCTCACATTTCGGCTGTCCGTTAGGGACACACACCACTGCCCCAAGCTCCATCATAGCCTGGTTAAAGTCTCCAGGACGGTCCTTGGGAATGATCTCCTGCAATGCGCCTTCTGTTTTCTTCCGGAATGCAGGTCTGGTAATATCTTCCGGATCTTCTGTCATTCTGGTCACTACGCGGAATACATTTCCATCCACAGCAGGTACCGGAATTCCATATGCAATAGAAGCGATAGCTCCTGCTGTATAGCTTCCTATTCCTTTCAACGACATAAGACGGGAAAAATCTTCAGGAAGTCTGCCATTATACTTTTCTACCATCTCTAATGCTGCAAGCTGCATATTTCTCACACGGCTGTAATAGCCAAGGCCCTCCCACAGCTTCAGAAGCTTCTCCTGGGGACAGGCTGCCAGTGCAGGAATATCGGAAAGTTCCTGGATAAATCTTGCAAAATAGGGCTTCACAGCTTCTACACGGGTCTGCTGGAGCATAATCTCAGATACCCAGGTGTAATAGGCATTATTCTTATCACGCCAGGGTAAGATTCTTTTGTTTCCATCATACCAGGTGAGAAGAGGCTGTATAAACTCATCTGTCATTTATTCGTTTCCTCCAATTACCGGCATTTATTTTCTTCCAGGCACACCGGCACCGGATTCTGGATTTCCATCCGTTCTGGCTCTACCAGACAGTCATAGGCCAGAATATGCACACCTGCCTTCTTTGCTTTCTGCAATGTCTCTCCAAATTCCCGGTGGGTATCCCAGTTCGGTTCAAACCTTATGATTCCTTTCATCTGTATCACCAGCAGCAGATAAGCCTCATAGCCATCTTCCATGCACCGGATCAGTTCTTCCAAGTGCTTCACTCCTCTTGCAGTAGGAGCGTCTGGAAACCTGGCAACATTATCTGCCTCCAGTGTTACCCCTTTCACCTCAATAAATGCCCTTCTCTTATCTGAACAGGCATAAAGATCAAATCTGGAATTTCCATAAGTTTTCTCAGGTGTCACTTGCACCTCTTCTGGAAAAAGATGTCCCGCCCTGACCCATTCCAGTGCTGCTTTATTCGGCATCTGGGAATCCATATTGATAAGACGTCCCATTTTATTTACACAGACAAGGTCATAGGCCGTCTTCCTCGCCGGATTACTGCTCTTCTCTAGAAAGACCTGGGCTCCCGGAATTAAAAGTTCCTTACATCTGCCAGTATTCTTTACATGAACCGTTTCAGTCTGCTCCTCAATCTCAACATGTGCGATAAAACGATTGGGACGGTCAAGGAAACGGCCTTCTGTAATATTTTCGTATTTCATAATTCACCTCGCAGCGCTGCTTCTGTACAGAAAAAATTCCCAGTCCTTTCCGCTTTCGAAAAAAGCAGAAATTACATCTGACAGCAACTGCCTTACTTATCATAACATAAAATTCATAAAATACCAGTTAAATTTTGGCTGATTTGCTCTGTAATTTCTGGTATTTACAAATCTGCCTTTTCTATATAAAATAAGGCAGAGCCCTTTTCCCTAAACAGACATGTCTGCTTACGCAGACAGCCCCATAAATGAACGCTTTCATTCAAATAAAACTACCAGAAAGGACGAAAAAACTTCAAATGGACAGTATTATTTTTGACATTGACGGTACCATATGGAATTCCACAGACGTTGTAGCAGATGCATGGAATGCCACCTTAGAAAAAGAAAATATAGACATCCGGGTTACTGCCAGACAGCTTCAGGGATTGTTCGGCAGGCTTCTCCCTGATATTGCGAAAGCTATTCTTCCAGAATACAGCGAGGCGCAGCAGCTTCGTATTATCGACCTTTGCTGCCAGGCCGAGCACGAAGCCCTCCGGCAGACAGGTGCACCTGTTTACCAGGGATTGGAAGCTACCTTAAAAGAACTTTCCAGTCGTTATCCGCTTTTCGTGGTAAGTAACTGCCAGGCCGGATATATCGAGCTTGTTTTTGAAAAAACAGGTCTTGGTTGCTATTTCACCGGACATCTCTGTCCTGGCGATACAGGGGAGGCTAAAGCAGCCAATATCCGTTCCATTGTACAGAAATACCACCTGAAAGCTCCCGTTTATGTAGGTGATACATTCGGTGACTATCAGGCCTGCCAGGAGGCCGGGGTTCCATTTGTATTTGCTTCTTATGGCTTCGGACAGGTAGATACACCAGATTACACGATCCAGAAGCCTGCGGATTTATTGAAACTGTTTTAAAGAAAGCGCCTGTATATTCTGAAGCTTGTTTTTAAATGCTCCACAGATTATACAGACGCTTTTCTTATTGCTTACTAATCAACCATTGTGCTTTATTCCGGTTATTATTGATTCTTACTATTTTTTATTTCAGACATTTCTTGCGCACAATAACCACTGAGATCACAAAAATCGCAATGACCACAACCAGATAAATAATATCATATACAAAACTTTTTATTACCATATCCAATCCGGTAAGGATGCCAAACAGAAGCAATGTAACACCATACACCTTCTGCACCTTCTTTTCGTCATAGATTTTCTTACGGGCGGCGGCATTTCCACCTTTCATAAGAATATCGCCATGGCCGGAAAGAAGCATAACTCCCATTACCAGAGCCACTACGGTCAGTATCATGTCAAATGAATCCATGTTCATATTAAAATTTCCCCACTTCTTTTGTAATATGATGTCCAAGGCCCAAAATCCTTTGTCCCCTGGCATCGTAATAAATTGCTATAAGACCATATCAATAGAAACATACGATCGGCACATTGGTATCAATAATGCTGTATAAGGTTGCAGCCGCATCAAACGGCATATTGATACATCCGTGAGATCCTGCATAGGTATAACGGTCACCACCGAAATAATCCTGCCAGGTAGCATCATGGAAACCGATTCCGCCATTGAACGGCATCCAGTACGTAACCTCGGTCTCATATTCATAGGTGCCATCCGGTTTCTTCTCACCACGGAGTACATCAGGACTCTTCTTATAATATAAGGTAAAAATACCTGGCGGAGTAGCTCTGTCATCATAACGGATATCTCCGGAAACGATGTCTGAATCGAAGATAATGCTTCCGTTCTGATAATAGTACATATGCTGCTCTGTCATATCCACTTCAATATAGGTGCTTCCGATATCATTGTAACCATAGGCATTTGCCCGCATGGAATACATCGGCTCACGTGTGGTCTGTGTACCAGTCCGGATATCTTCTGTAAGCTGGGCCACCTCAGCCTCCTGATCGATCTTCCAGCCGTATGCGGAGCCATACACCGAAACCGTACGGCCACTTGTGGTATTAAAGGAACGTGTGGTTCCCACTGTGTCATGCTCACTTGCAAGCTGGGCCACATAATCACGGATGTGCTGGGTGAAAGAAGCATCATCCTGTACCAGCTGTCCCTTATCATCAAACTGCAGCCAGTCTTTCAGAGTATTTCCATCCAGGGTTACTGTCTGGTCGCCAAAAGTGTAGGTAATACTTGCCTTGGTGTAATTGTTGTAGGCATCCTTGGTCGCCTGAAGTGTAGGATCATCACTTGTCACAGCTGCCGCCGCATATACATCCGGGGTACTTCCAAGGTCAATAGATGTCTGACCTCCCGCAATCGCTGTATCCAGTGCTTTATAAGCTTCCTTCACTTTAAGCTTACTTCCCTCCGTCTCCGGGACAATGGTAAATTCGCTTCCATCCATTGCCACATATGCATTCTCCGGCTCCACCTGGTTCTCCGGCTGGGCACAGTTAAGTGACTTCACCTCTGACTGAAGAAGACTCTTATCAAAGGTAACATTCTCCTGTGTAGTATAGCTTCTGGTCTCCACAAAGCCCAGTACCCATTCATATGGCTTCTGCTGTTTCAGAAGATTCAGAACTTCCCCGTCAGACATATAACGGTAATTGATCTGGCTTCCACTGATGGTCTGTGGCTCCTGATTTCTCGCAACTACTTCAATGGAATAATCCTCAACCCCACTTGCGATCAGCTGCTCTACTTCATAAGCTGTCTTATTGGAACAATTAATTCCATTAATATATGTGCCTTCAAAAAAACGGTCCGAGTAGTAATAGGAAATTGCACCATATGCGCAGCCTGCTGTCACTGCGAGAATTGCCGCAACAAGACCGGTTACCTTAAGTCCCTTATGTTTTTTCTTAGAAATCGGAATGATCTTCTCATCCAGTTCTTCATCTGATATAGGCACATAGGATATTTTCGTAGGACGCGCTGATCTTTGCGCTGGCTTTGCGGATTGTCCTGAAGGCTTTTTCCCACTCTGTGAAGCTTTCCTGGAGGCATTCTGTCTGCTTTCCCTGCCTTCTCTATTCGTTTCCCTTCTGTGCTTTCCGCTTCGCTGGGAATGTGGTGGAATCAGCTCTACCTGAAGCTCTTTCTCTGCGGAATCCTCTTCTGCCTCTTCCTCTGGATCGCTTTCGGAATCTTCCCACTCTTTTTGTCCCTCTTCAGAAACAGGCTCATGAGCTTCCTCTGCTTCTTCCTCAGTGTATTCCGTTTCCTCCAGATACTCTTCTTCCTCCGGGTACTCTTCCATTTCCTCATCGCCCAGTTCATCCAGCTCTGAGTCATCTTCTGCATCCTCAAAGGAATCAAAGTCCTCCATATTATCCCGCTGATCCGCATCTTCGTCCTCATAAAAATCAGCAGCACGAAATTCCTCATCCGGATCTAGCTCAAGTTCTTCCATAGCTGCGTCTATCTTATCTTCAAAGTCTCCCGGACTTTCCTGAGTATGCTTATTCTCCTTACTCATGTATAAAACTCTCCTCTGATCAAACACTGCTGTAACAGGCTTTCCCACTTATAGGGAAAGCTCATTTTATTATAACATATATTTTCCATATATGTATCTTAAAATGTATATTTCATAAAAAAATGTGTCAAACAAACCTAATGGACCTGGTTTTATTTGACACATATATTTTATGAAATATTTTCTGCCTGTCTGTAATTCACAGTTTCTGGATTTTCGCTACAGACACAGCTTTTTCTTCATATCTTTCATTACATAGAAGTAAAGTACAATAAGAAGGACAGTAGCTACGATCCATGCAAATGGACTTGCCATACATGCCATGGTATAGCTCTCCTTATTCGCAGCAACAACTGCCATCACACCTCTTCCCACCAGTTCTGCCACGCCTGAAAGCATTGGAAGCAGTCCATAGCCCATTCCCTGGAAACCATTCCGATAGCAGTTCACTATATAAAGAGGAATCATAAACATTCCCACACAACGTAGATATGTCTCTACCATTGGAATTACCACATCTGCATTGTCGGAAATAAACAGATAGGAAAAATATTTTCCAACAAAAAACAGAATAAATCCGGTAACTACCGCATAGGCACATCCGATCACATCTGCACAACGGAAGCCCTGGCGCACACGTTCCAGCTTACGTGCCCCGATGTTCTGTGCATTGTATGTAGACATTGTAGTACCGATTGCCACAAAGGCCTGGGTAAAAATATTCTCGATCTTGGACCCTGCCGTAAATGCAGCAACCGCATAAGATCCAAGAATATTCAGGGAACTCTGCACCATCATGGTACCGATCGCTGTAATAGAATACTGAAGTCCCATAGGAATTCCCACACTGATCTGCTTACCTGCAATACTCCGGTCAAAATACCAGTCTTCTTTTTTCATCTTAAGCTCCGGAACTGCTTTCCACATATAGATCACACAGAGAACACCTGAAACTCCCTGTGAGATAACAGTCGCCCAGGCTGCTCCTGGTGCACCCCAGTGGAAAAAGATGATGAACACAAGATCAAGCACAATATTCAGCCCTGCTGCCAGGATCAGAAAATACAGCGGCGTCTTACTATTTCCAAGTGCTCTTAAAATGCTGGATACCAGATTATACAGAACCTGGGTAAAAATGCCGGCACAGATGATCATAATATATCCATATGCCCCATCAAAAATATCCTCCGGAGTATGCATAAAAACAAGCAGCCGGTGCATCCCAAGCATACTTACTGCGGTCATGATTGCCGCGATCACAGCGGAAAGAATCGCTGCATTTCCCACAGTCTTTCGCATCTCATCCATTCTGCCTGCGCCAAACTTCTGCGACGTAAGAACGGTAAAGCCTGTGGTAAGCCCCATCAGGAACCCAATAATAAGGAAAGTAATGGTACCTGTGGCGCCTACTGCTGCCAGTCCCTTAGTACCTACAAACTTCCCGACTATAACCGCATCCGCCATGCTGTACAGCTGCTGGAACACATTTCCCAGAAATACGGGAATGGTAAAATTCAGCAGCATTTTCATAGGCTTTCCCACAGTCATATCTGTCTGCATTTTTTGTTTTCCTCCATAAGAAAAAATATCGTTTGAGAGCGATTATATGCGATATCCATCCTACTTTCAAGCCCTATTTAAAAATATTTGTAACAATTCAGAACCAAATGGATTTTCGTACTTTTCTTGTAAAAAATACTGGACAAACATTCTGTATCTGGCTAAACTTCTATTATATAAAGTAGTATTTACCGTTACAGTGAACAAAATAAAACTTAGCTATTTTCCCCAAACACCATTCTACCAGCTTACTCAATTCTAAAATACCTTTTATGGAGGTTTACCGATGAAAAACAATGCAAGGCACACAAAAGGCTTTTCCCTCTCAGAGCTTCTCATCACAACAGCGGTTATCGCCGTTCTGGTCTCCTGTTCCATCCCCATCTTTGCATCAAAGCTGGAAAACTCCAGACGGCTGTAGATATCGCCAATGCACGGACGATCAAGTCTGCCATAACCAATATTATAAATGATGGAACACTTACTTTCCTGAAGGATGATATGGGCTATGCAATTTCTGTAACATCCGGAGGCATTAACATGGGTTTTGTGAATGGTAAGTGGGAAAATGTCCTGGTTAAAGGAAAAAAAGTCGAAGATAACAACCCGCTAGGCAAGAATTTGTTTATTTATCTGAGACCTTACGGTGTATCTAACAATTCAAAGGTAAAACAAAAATCCCCTTCCGTCACCTGGTACGGTGTGGTTGTATACGGCAATGGTGAAAGTTATTATTATGAAGGCACTGGCACGCCATCTTCTTTTGCTGCTGAAACAACAAAAAATACAGCTGGGAGGATCTGGACACACCACTCTCTCCATGATATTTTGTCCTCTTGACAAATGGTCCAATCTGCCATACTATAAGAAACACATAAATTGTTAGTATGCGAGATACATATGTCTTTTTACCGCTTACACGCAGTATTCTACAGCCAAATGATATTTCCAGTAAAATATACGTCATACTTGCTGAAGACCAACACTGGACATCTCCGTCTACATTTACCATGAAAGTTCTGGACAGCAGTCCGAATTACAAATACAATGGACTTTCATTTATGGCAATATCTGCATAAGCAGACATTGCCATTTACTATTCATATAAAGAAGGGAGTTCCCCCATGGAAGAAAAAGTTATAAATGCAGCCCTGCTTGGGCTTGGAACAGTTGGAACCGGAGTTTACAAGGTTCTGAAAAGCCAGGAAGAGGAAATGACTGCCAAGATCGGCTGCAAGGTTAAAATAACCAGGATCCTTGTCCGCAACCTGGAAAAAGCAGCAGCAAAGATTGATGATCCTGCAATCCTCACCAACAGCTGGGAAGATATTAAACAGGATTCTTCTATTGATATCGTAATCGAACTGATCGGCGGAATCGAGCCAGCCAGAACCTACATCCTGGATGCTCTCCGCGCTGGAAAGCATGTGGTAACTGCCAACAAGGATCTGATCGCAGTCCACGGAAAAGAGCTTATGGATGCCGCTAAAGCTTCCCACGTAGATTTCCTTTTCGAGGCAGCTGTAGCAGGCGGAATCCCTATTATCCGCCCTCTGAAACAATGTCTTGCAGGCAACCATATGAGTGAAGTTATGGGAATCGTAAACGGAACCACAAACTTCATCCTTACCAAGATGTCACAGGAAAATATGGAATTTAAAGATGCTCTGGCTCTTGCCACCAAGCTTGGCTATGCAGAGGCAGATCCTACTGCCGATATCGACGGACTTGACGCCGGCCGCAAGGTTGCCATTCTGGCCAGTGTAGCCTTTAATTCCAGAGTTGTCTTTGATGATGTATATATTGAGGGAATCACCAAGATTTCTGCCAAGGACATCCGTTATGCCAAAGAAATGGGATGCGCCATCAAACTTCTTGGAGTGGCACGTAATACCGATACCGGTGTGGAAGCCTATGTCTGCCCGATGCTGATTCCAAATGACCACCCGCTTGCAACTGTAAATGATTCCTACAACGCTGTTTTTGTTCACGGTGACGCTGTAGAAGACGCCATGTTCTTCGGCCGTGGCGCAGGTGAGCTTCCTACTGCAAGCGCTGTAGCAGGGGATATTTTTGACATTGTACGTAATATAGAAGCAGACTGCTGCGGACGTATCGGCTGCACCTGCTATAAACAGCTTCCTGTAAAAAAAATGGAGGATACCTACAACCGCTACTTCCTCCGTCTCCATGTGGAAGACCGCTGTGGTGTACTGGCTGAAATGACAGAGGTTTTTGCCAAATACCACGTAAGCATTGCGCAGATCATCCAGAAGGACAGCCAGAACCAGGATGACCACCTGGCAGAAGTTGTTGTGATCACTTCCAAAGTCCGGGAAGGAGACTTCAAGACTGCTGTCCAGGAGCTTTCCAACAAGTCTTCTGTAAAACGTATTTCCAAGACCATCCGTGTTTATGGGAAATAAATAGAATATTTCAGGAAAATACTGCCAAAAATTATTCTTTAAAATCCGAAAAATTGTGATTGAAAAATTCTGGATTTTTGATACTATATATAAGGAGTAACGAAAGAATTTTTTTCAATATAAAGGAGCACATTATGAGCAAAAAACCAACGGTTTTAATGATTCTTGACGGATATGGCCTGAACGAAAGACATGACGCAAATGCGGTATACGAAGCAAATACCCCTGTCATGGACAGGCTGATGGCTGAATATCCTTTTGTAAAAGGTAACGCAAGCGGACTGGCTGTAGGTCTTCCAGATGGCCAGATGGGTAACTCTGAGGTTGGTCATATGAACATGGGCGCAGGCCGTATCGTATACCAGGAGCTTACCAGAATCACCAAAGAGATCCAGGACGGTGATTTCTTCCAGAACGAGGCACTTCTTGCAGCTATGAAGAATGCTAAGGAGAATGATTCCGCCATCCACTTTATGGGACTTCTCTCTGACGGTGGTGTACACAGCCATATTACCCACCTTTTCGGACTTCTTGAGATGGCGAAGAAAGAGGGACTTAAAAAAGTTTATGTACACTGCTTCCTTGATGGCCGTGACACTCCTCCGGCTTCTGGAAAAGGATATATCGAACAGCTCCAGGCTAAGATGGACGAGCTTGGCGTAGGCGAGATCGGTGTTGTTTCCGGACGTTATTATGCAATGGACCGTGACAACCGCTGGGATCGTGTTGAGCTTGCTTACAACGCACTTACCAAGGGCGAGGGCGTGAAAGGAACAAACGCAGCCGAGGCTGTACAGGCTTCCTATGACGACGGCAAGACAGATGAGTTCGTTCTTCCGACTGTTATCGAGAAAGATGGCAAACCAGTTGCTGTTGTTTCTGACAAGGACTCTGTTGTATTCTTCAACTTCCGTCCAGACCGTGCACGTGAGATCACAAGAGCTTTCTGTGACGATGAATTCACAGGCTTCGCAAGAGAGAAACGTCTTGATCTTACCTATGTCTGCTTCACAGATTACGATGATACCATCGGAAATAAGCTGGTTGCATTCCACAAGGTACAGCTTCACAATACCTTCGGCGAATATCTTGCAGCCCACAATATGACTCAGGCCCGTATTGCTGAGACAGAGAAATATGCTCACGTAACCTTCTTCTTCAACGGCGGCGTTGAGGAACCAAACAAGGGCGAGGACAGAATCCTTGTAAAATCCCCGAAGGTTCCTACCTATGACCTTCAGCCAGAGATGAGCGCTCCAGAAGTCTGCGAGAAGCTTGTTGCAGCGATCAAATCTGAGAAATATGATGTGATCATCATCAACTTTGCAAACCCGGATATGGTTGGCCATACAGGTGTAGAGGCAGCTGCCATCAAGGCTGTTGAGGCTGTTGACCAGTGCGTAGGTAAAGCCGTTGAAGCTCTGAAGGAGGTTGACGGACAGATGTTCATCTGCGCTGACCATGGTAACGCAGAGCAGCTTGTAGACTATGAGACAGGCGAGCCATACACCGCTCATACCACTAACCCGGTACCATTCATTCTGGTAAACGCAGATTCGAAATACACCCTTCGTGAGAATGGCTGCCTGGCAGACATCATCCCGACCCTGATTCAGCTTATGGGCATGGAACAGCCGGCTGAGATGACTGGTAAATCACTGCTGGTGGAGAAATAATCAGACTGTCTTTCTCTCAAAAGATAACGTAGTAACAAAAGAGGCGCTGAATCTATTTCCAGCACCTCTTTTTTGTTATTATTGTTATAAAAAATCGAGTTCATATAACAATTATATTGGCCTTATTATACAAAGCTAAATACCAGTCTAAGCACTCCAAATGCCATTTTCACACTCCATCTCATGTAACCGGCAATAATATTTCCAATGAGGATATAACGTCTTTCTTTTGGTTCTCTCTCACCGGTAAGCTCATATTTATAAATCTGCCAATATGGACGTTTGCTTACCTTATGGAGCATTACGCTAGAGTATACACACGCTGCTGCAAGTAAAATAACTACAATACAGCCTGCTGCAGAGCCACCCGCTGAAAGTCCCATTATTCCGCCAATACCATAAACCCAGGCTGCAAACATGGTCCATCTTATATTCGACTTGTTGTCCTGATTAAACTCAACCTCACCCATATGATTGGTGTATTCCACATAACTCTATACTTTCGGATCATAATATACCGCAGCCGCTTTTTCTGCCATAGCTTTGCAAAGCTGATAATCCTCATCACTTGTAAGGAAGGCGATTTCATCTCCTTCGTAGTCCACGCATGCATACAATTTGGAACAGAATCCAATCATATCATAAGCGATATTCTTTCTGAAATCCTGGTTGGATGGGTTTGCAGAAACAAAGGCATCAATTTCTTTAAATGCCATCTCTGTATTTCTCTGGGCAAGATGAATATAAATCTGGTCAATGGCCGCCAGAGCTGAATCGGTATAATATTCATGAATCCGGTTCAGATAATCCTGGGCTTTGTCCATATCATTATGTACCAGGATATTGTATCTGACACCCATATCCAGGGCATCAGCATCTTTCGGAAACGCCTTTACAAATTCATCCACTGCTGCCAGGGCCGACCCCTGATCCACCATATAATAACTCTGTGCAAGGAAGTTATAAAGCTTGGCATTTGCACCATTTTCATTAATCGCAGTCCGGCATTTTTTAATTACTGCATTATAATTTCCCTTAAGGAACAGACTCTCAATCTCATCTAATGCAGATTGTGCTGCTTCCTGAGCCTCCGTATTCAGAGTTCCATTTGCAATTGCAGCATCCAGCTGTGCATTATACTCTTCCAGCTTCTCTTGGTTTTTAAAAATCCTGATTGCAGCTGTGACAAGCTTATCCTGTTTCAGAAGCTCCTCCATAACGCTCTCACTTCCAGTTGCACTACAGGACATCATCTGCTTGATTTCTCCCTGTTTCTTACGCAGCTGACTTACCAAAGTCTTACTGTCCGCACCTCTTGTAAGGTTATAGAGGGCATAGTAATCAATGATATTGGGGTCAACTTTGACTTTTTTTGCTTTCGCCATCTTTCCTTTGCTCCTCCTTTCATCCCTTCATAATATTTCATCCGGATCAGCTCAAATTCTTCTGGTTTCAAAGCCTCCAGAGCCTGCTGCAAATCCAGACTCCAGTCCAGACAATCCAGTTCAGATTCATCAGCCGGATAAGAATCTGATAATTCTTCCCATTTGCGTACGGAATTCTTCCGGTACAAAGAAACAGCACGCTTCTGAAGCATTCCGGCCAGATAGGCGGACAAAGAACCTCTCCCAGGATCAAACCGCTTCCGGTTATAGTAAAATTGTTCAAAGGTTTCATTTATGCAGTCCTTCTGATCCTCCTGGTTATCCAGGTATCTGCTCACCAGACTCCATAAAAGACCTGAATACTGCCCGATCAGCAGCTCCATTCCCCGCGATGGGTCCTGCTCCAGTATTTCCAGAAACTCCCTGTCGGATACTGCTTTTGTGCCTTCCTTCTTTTCCATACGTTTCCCCATGTCCAGAGTGAATTTCTAATATCAGGTATCTGTTCAGAACCTGACCGTTTGACCTTGGCATCATAATATTTTTATTATAGGGGAAACCGGCAGATTTCGTCAATTACAGAAAAATCAATGATATTGTCTGAACACGATCATTCTTTTATTTCGCTTAACTCCTTCAGCAACTTCTGAAGATGACGGATATATAAAAAGCCCAGACATAATGCCACTGAAATGGCAATGGATAAAATGGCTGCCATAATGACATATATGGTCGCGCCCTCTCCGGCACCAGCCACCAGACAATAAAAAAGACACGCAGATAATACAGTTACAAGCACAACAGAAGCTGCTATTTTTAATGCTTTTCGCATAGTTTACCCTCCCAGATAGGGTGTTTATAATCACCCTGTTATATTTTCGATTTTAAACCCATAATAGAAATATGGCAAGAACAAAATGGACAGGAATTTGAACAATGATAAAATACGACAGATTCTGGGAGACCTTGAAAAAGCGCCATATTTCACAATACTATCTTATCCATAAATGCGGAGTTGATAAAAGGCTTCTTCTAAGACTTCGAAATAATGAAAATGTGGAAATTTATTCATTAGCCCGGCTTTGCTCTATTTTAAACTGTGATCTTGGAGACATTGTTGAATATGTACCGGAACCATCGCCAGAGGCTACAGCAATCAGAGCCGCAAAAGAGGAGGCCGCAGCAACACATTCTAAGAAGTCTTCCGTGAAATAAAGGAATTTCACTCTCCTGAAATATACAGGCATACATATAATATACGAATTTCCCTTTCGCTAATCACATTTCTGATGAATAATATTTAAGGTTATCTTTTATTAGAACATATTGTTCTGTCCATTTTAAAAAATTCCGTTTGCATTTTCATATCAGCAAAAAAAGAGTGCCACCGGCCTGTATTTTTTAGGCGGTGACACTTATTTTATAACATTTAGGAAATTCTTCCATTCTCCATTTCGTACACCACATCAGCCACATTCATGGTGGAAACTCTGTGAGATACCAGCACAACCGTTTTTTTCTGCGCAGATTCTTTCAGCGCTTTCAAAATAATCCCTTCATTCAGGGAATCCAGATTCGAAGTAGGCTCATCCATAAGCAGCATAGGAGCATCATGAAGAAATGCCCTTGCAATCCCAATCCTCTGCTTTTCTCCTCCTGATAATGTATCGCCAAGTTCTCCCACTTCTGTATCATATCCCTTTGGAAGGGAAAGGATAAAATCATGAATTGACGCTTTCTTTGCAGCCTCTATGATTTCCTCTCTTGCTGCTCCTGGTTTTGCAATTGCAATATTATTTGCAATGGAATCATGGAACAGGTGTGTCTCCTGTGTCACATAACTTTCCATATTACGCAGCTGTCTGGTAGGAATCTTTCTGACATCCCTGTCATCCACAGAGATGCTTCCCGCCTGTACATCCCAGAAACGCATTAACAGTTTTAATAAGGTAGACTTTCCGGAACCGCTGGCGCCGTGGATTCCTGTGATCCGGCCTGGCTGTAATTTCAAGGAATAATTATCCAGAATAACCTCTTCCTTTGGATTCCCAGTAACCATTCCATTTTCTGCCTGACCATTTATCCTATAGCCAAATGTTACATTTCTTGCTTTTGCTCCGGTAAATTCATGGTTCACGGTATTTTTCCCAAATAATTTATGTTTCCCATTTTTTTCACCAGATAATTCAGAATTTGCATTCTCACCCACAACATTCTCCACAAGCTCTTCTACCAGAGGCTTTTCCTCAAGCAGGGAAAGCACCCGTTCGCCGCTTGCCAGAGTCTGGTTCAGATTATTGGAAAGACTGGAGAGGGCAACGACTGGTCCAAAGGAGCCCATCATTGTAATGGTACAGGTTAAAGTTCCATCAAAACCGATTTCTCCTTTTGTATATAGCCATACTGTTAGCGCCAGCATTCCAAAAGATGCCAATAGGATTACCAGATTGGTAACGGAACGCTGGGATCCTTCCATTTTGCTCAGATTTTTCTGCATTCCAGCCAGTTCTCCGGAACGCCTGGACATTTCTTTTTTCCGCTCTTTTCCCTGCCCATACTGAATCGTCTCATCCAGCCCTCGAAGAGAATCCAGTACAAAGCTGTTCAGTTCTCCGAAACCAGTGCGAAATTCCATTCCCGTCTGGCTTCCTTTTTTCCCATTCCATAAGGGAATCCAGACACCAACGATTAAATATGCAGCCATTGCAAGTATTCCTGCTGCCCAGTGATATCCCCCTATAAAAATCACCATAATCAGGGATGTCAGCGCGGCAATTGCAATGGGAGAAATGGTATGCGCATAAAATACTTCCAGCAGTTCAATATCCGTTGTAATAATGGAAATCAGATTTCCTTTATCACGTCCTTCCAGTTTTGCCGGGCAAAGTTCTCTCAGTGCTGCAAATACTTTATGACGGATAATTGCCAAAAGCTTAAACGCAATAAAATGATTACAGTACTGCTCCGCATAATGTAAAATTCCACGTAATACGGCAATCACCAGCATTATGGTAATTATAGTTTTCACAGAACTACCTGACAGCCACATTTCATTTGCCGGAACCATAATTCCTGTCACGCCTGTGAAAAGTCCTTTCACAATAACCTGTCCTGCCAGAATTGTCAAAAAGATCGCACATAAATATCCGGCTGTTCCCAGAATAATTGCTGCCAGCATAATGTGCAGAAGAGGTTTCACCAGTCCGATCAGACTTCCCATAATCCGAATAGCACTTCTACGTTTTGTATTTGCATGTATTTCTCCGTTCATTACGCCTTGCCCTCCTTTCCATAATTTTCCAATATTATCTGGCTGTCATACAGATGTCTGTATGCACCATTTTGCTGCATTAGCTCTTCATGCCTTCCACATATATAAATTGCAGCATCTTTCAAAAGTGCCCTTGCAAGCGCCAGTCTCTGGCACTGCCCTCCTGACAGGTTGCCCGCTTTTTCCAGAAGTCTGGTCTGCAAGCCCTCCTGTGTCTGCAAAAAGCCCAATAAATTCACCTTCTGAAGAACTGCTTCCATCTCTTCTTTTGTTGCATTTGGCTTTGCCATTCGCAAATTTTCTTCCACAGTTCCCTTAAACAGATAACTGTTGTGCCGTACTAATACCACATGTTTCATCAGATCTGCTTCCTTCACTTCAGAAAGCTTCACACCACCAATCAGAATTTCCCCGGAATATCCCCTGTTTTTTGCCACCAGAATTCCGGCAATCGTACTCTTTCCACAGCCTGATTCTCCAACCAGGGACACAAAGCTTCCAGCAGGCAGCTCCAGATTAATTTCTTTCAGGATTTCCCTTCCTTCTTCATAAGAAAAAGAAACTTTCTTCAAAGATACATCCAGCGGCCCTGCCTGCAAAGTCTTCCCGCCATTCTGCGGTTCAGGTAAATCTAATATTTTGAAAATCCTGTCACTTGCTGCCATCCCGTTCATTGCTATATGGAAAAAAGAGCCCAGCAGACGCAGTGGCAGGAAAAACTCACTGGCGAGCAATACAATGCATAAGGTTCCTGACAAACCAAGATTTCCTTTCAAAAATTCAGAAACACCAACTGCCATTCCGATTGCAGCACCACCATACGCCACAATATCCATTACACTGGTGGAATTAAGCTGCATGGTCAGCACTTTCATGGTGATCCGCCGGAAATTCTGGGATTCCACATCCATTTCATCTGCTTTTAACTGATCTGCCTGATAAATTTTCAGAGTTGTCAGCCCTTGCAGGTTTTCAAGAAAAGAATCGCCAAGTCCTGTATAAATACTCCAATACTTATTCAGTAATTTCTTTGCAATCTTCTGTACCACTACAATGGAAACAGGGATCAACGGCACACAGATCAAAAGGATCACGCTGGCTTTTAAACTTACTTTGCAAAGGATCACGAATAACGTCAATGGCGCAAGCAGACTGTAAAATAACTGTGGAAGATATTTTCCAAAGTAGGTTTCCAACTGCTCAACGCCCTCTGTGCAAACCTGTACTACTTCCGATGAAGACACCATTTCTCTGTAAGACGCACCCAATTTGAGCATTTTTTCATAGATTTTTTCCCGCAGGATCCGTTTCACATCCACACACGCCAGATAAGAGAATCTCGCACCCATCCGTTCACAGAGAAAACGAAGAAATACAGTCAGCGCCAGAATTAATATCGTGCGTTCCACAAATGGTAACGTCACTGTGTCCGCTACCACCTTCTCCAATAAATCGGCAATAGAAAAAACTGCCAGTACCTGTGACAAAAGAGCCAGCCATTGCCACAGAATCGTGTATACGATATATTTTTTTGCATGGGACAAAAGCCCTATCAGTCTTGTTTTGATCATAAACCGTTACCCTTTTTCCTTTTCTTAACTTCTCTTTTGCTGCTGATCAGATGCCATATGGCAAGAACCGGGTGATACAGCAGCATTCTTGGTCCAGAGAACCGCATTACCTGTCTGATCCGTTCCCGCATTTGGGGTTTATAGCAGTGTACCGTGCAGTTTGAGCAAAACGTTTTTTCTTCCATAAATGGACATTTCAGGCTCCGGCTTTTTGCATAATCTGCAAGTTCCGCACAGACAGGGCAGAGTGTTTCCATCTGCTGCCCCTTCTCCCAATGGTTTTTCCTGCAGTATAGACGAATCATTTCCTCTACCACATACTGCTCTTTCTGGCGTTTCTTTTCAACTTTATTCATCTTCACTCCTGTTGGCAATTCCTCCTATATTTTTTCGTAAGGTCTTTCTGTGTTAGTTTTATGAATTTGAAATTAGTTTTGTTGTTTTTCGGTTATTTTCAGCTAACATACGTTTAGAAGATAACACATCGCATCTGACAATGTCAATAAAAAGAAGACAAGCGCGCATCTCTGGCACAAAAAATGCCACAGTCCTATTACTTTAAGGATTGTGGCATGTTCTTGATATTCGGTTTTAAACTGGCTAGAGAGTGTTCCTATCTGCACTCCATCAGAATCTCATAGATTTCGTCAGCTGTCAGCTGTCTTGGATTGCATTTGATAATATTGCTGGTATCAGCAACTTTGCGGAGAATTTCCGGTGTGATCTCCACTTTGGATTTCAGTTCACCCAGTCTGGATGGAAGCTTACATTCTTTTACAAAAGCTTCCAGTGCATCTACAGCTTCTTCTCCTGTGGAAACGCCAAAGACGGCCTGTCCCAGACGGGCAAATTTTTCCTATGCATCTTTTACAATATGGCGGTAATATACCAGCTGGATCACAGCAAGTCCCTGACCATGGTTACAGTCTGTATACGCTCCCAGCTGATGCTCGATCTGGTGCGCCTGGAAATCGGTCAGTCTGCCGCATTTCAGCACACCATTTTCTGCCATTGCAGAATCCCACATCAGGTTGCTGCGGGCCTGCTTGTCACAAAGTGCGGTGTATGTACACCCTTTTTTATGAGGACTTCCATTTACCAGTAAAACTTTCATTGTTATCTTCTCCTTGCCTTTCTTTTTCCTATTTAGGCGTTTGCGAAACGCCAAAAGCCGCATAAACACGGCATTTTTTCTTGTTAAAAATAAAATATCTCCTCAAGGTTTATGGTAAAATAGAATTGCCTAGAAACTAATTAACCAATCCACCTAAAGGAGATATACCTACATGATAACATATAAACAGCTCACTTTGGCAGAAATTTTTGAAAATTGCCAGAATAAATTCGACAACGACAAATATCAGTTTTTTTCACTTCTTGATGAAGCCATTAACCTTAATGAAATTGTTCCTGTTTCTTTTGTTTCTCACTTTCACGCCAGCACCGGAAGACCTCGCAAACATCAGCTTTATCCAATGCTTAAGGCACTTCTGATCCAGCGTATTTTCTCAATCCCAACGGATACACTACTGATCGTATTTCTCAAATACTCTCAGGAGCTACGTGATTTCTGCGGTTTTGATGTTGTTCCGGATGGTTCCAAATTTACACGTTTCGCAGTTCATCTGGGAAGTCTTTTTTCATGCCAGAATTTCAAGCCAGCCACTTTTTCATCTTAAAAATCCTGCAATGCAGGATTTTTACCGCATTTTTAATCGGGATTGCGAACTTGTTTCGCAATTACCTATAGTCTTTTATTAATTGAATTATTTTCCCTTATACCCTGATTTTATTATAGTTATTATAAAAAAGCCGGAACCTCCTGGGAAGTTCCGATTTTTTATAGACTATTTACCTTACGGTTATAACTGTGGGGTTTATTTCACAGTCTGAACTATTTTCTATCCGTCTGGCAATTCGATGCAATAATTTCCTGCAGAAAAATATGTTCATTACGATAACGGGCCTCTGGATTTTTTTCTGGCATATTTAACTGGATTGCTTTTGCCGGGCAGGCATGGACACAGGCCAGACAGGTCTGACAATTTCCAGGGATATGAACCGCTTTTCCTTCTTCAATTTTTATAGAAGCAGACGGACAGACTTTTTCACAGATTCCGCAACCGGTACATTTTTCTGTCATTCTGATTAGATGCTGCCATGCATCTGCCGGAAGCTGAGCCATACGGCTTAGGAACTGCTGATGTGCCATACGGTCTTGTTCTGTAACCTCTGATATCTGCTCTTTGTGGGATGACAAATCTGCAAGGATCGGTGCCAACTGCTGCGGAATCTTCTTATCAATTTTTTTCTGCTCATTCATATCAAAACTTGGCAGCCAGTTATCTACCATGACGATCACATTGATATAATTGACATGGACTCCACATGCCTCACAATATTTCTTTGCCAGCTCTGCAGCACCACCATGACCTGCGGAATACTCACTGGTTCTGACTCGATTTGTTTTGCTATGTATAAACTGTTTCCTGTAAAATAAAATACCATTTTCACACTCTCCCTTATTCTTCATACTTTACTGTATATACCAACCGTATGCTATTTTTCTCCAGCTTTTCCACATTTTTCAGTTGAAATTCAACTGGTACACTGTCTGAAAGAAACTCTGATTTTTCAAATACTGTCACCGTATCCGGATTTCCATCAGCTGCCGATGCAAGGATCAGGCTTAATTCATCTACACATCCCTGCTGTAAAAAAGTCCAGTTTACCGTTCCGCCACCACAGCTCAGCATCGTATCAATCCCAAAGAAGCGGTACAGTTTTTCCGAGGCTGTTTTTGCATCCAGTGTTTCTTTTCCTGCGAGAATATAAGAAACGCCTTTTTCACGAAGATATCCCCGATATGCTGTTGGTGTGTTTTCCGTCAGAATCTCGATCACATGAGCATCCGGACGTCCAGCTTTTCGGAAAGTTCCAGACTCCCATCCAATCTCTCCTTGCGTATCCAGTGAAACGTAATAAAGTTCCGCATGGTTTTGCGCAATAAAGTCACCGTCTGGAACATTCGTCTCTAAATCTGGATTCAGTAATGGCTTTTTCCAGTCTGTAAATTCTTCTGTAGTTATTGGACCATATAGCCACGCTTCTGCGTGATATGTGTCTGGATCATCTGAATGACATTTATGACATCTTCCCATGCAACGTCAACATTTCCCATACTCTTTCTCCTCCTGAGTTTTTATTTGTATAACTGCTGGGTGCCAGATATTTTACAGAAAATCTTTTTCAAACACGCTCTAGCAGTTACTCATTTGATGAGGAAAAGATAACATAAAAACAGCCCGAAAAACAAAAACTGGTTTTTCTGGCTGTTCTGGTGGTAAAACTGGTATTATAGATCCTGATAAAAAATAATATCTGTGAGAAATCTGTTGTTTTCTGAACGCATGAGAAGATCGCCATAGTATTTCTGCGTAATATACCGGATGCTTCTCACACCAAAGCCATGATAATCCTTATCTGCTTTTGTCGTCACTGGAAGTCCATCTACAAACTCCACCGAATCGGTACAATAGTTTTCCATATGCAAATGGCATCCACCATTTCGGTTACTGATATTTAAACTGATGATCTGCTTTTCTTCATTCTCCTCTTTTAACACACTCTCGATTGCATTGTCCATCAAGTTTCCCAGAAGCGCATAGAGATCTGTGGAACCCATAAAAAAAATCTCTTTTCCATCTGCCATACAGCTGAATTTGATATTATATTCGTTGCATCTCAGGCTTTTCTCCGTAAGCACCAGGTCAAGGGCATTGTTGCCTGTCTGAAAAATATTATCGTAAATGGCAACTGTATCTTTTACACTGTTTATGTATTCCAGCTGGTCTTTTTCGTCTGTAATACTGGGAATCTTGGAAATACGGTATTTCAAGTCATGGCATTTGATATTGATCAGATTTATAGTTTCCTGGGAAAGCATTTGCTGTTCCGCAATGTTATGCAGCATACTCTCCATAATCTCGTTTTCATGCTGGATATGGTTCTGTCTGGACAGGAAAAATGCAATAAATATGGCAAATATACTACAGGTGATCGCATAGATCTTGCAGAAAACATTCTGCATAAAAAGTGCATCTTTTCGTAAAAAATCATAATCTACAAGCACGCTTATTATGATCACCGTAGATAAGATTCCAAATGCCAGCCAGATCTGTCGGATATCTCTTTTTTTGAATTCAATCTGGCCTGCATTTCTCCGGATCAGCCCAAAATAGGCAATTGCGGAAGCACATACATAGGGAAGCAGCCGGATAAACAGAAAATCCTCTATTGTATTAAAAGAATTTTCTGCAAGCTGTGTAACTATGGTGACACAGGCAAATGCAATATGCTGGGTTGCATATCCACAGACTCCTGCAAACAGCAGTTCCTCCCAGGTGGTTTCAAAGCAGATCTGCATAAGGCCAAGGCTGAGACCAAAAAGAGCCAGATAATACAGGATCACCACCACAGGACTGGAAAATGGTATACCAGTTGCAATCTTATAAACTACAGTTGCTGCCAGCAAATAGGCCAAAAGCCCTGCCACAAGCTGCACTCCAAAAGCTTTTCTCTTTTTCCATGACGTAGTGTACGGATATTCCGAAATCAATAACTGCATGGAAAAACGGATACAGGAAATAAATAATACATTTTCCATCAGCAACTACCTCCCAGAAACTTCAAAAAATTTTCCCTGAATTCCTTTTTACGATTCCTGCTTACAGGAAGTTCTGTTGTTCCCACCCATACTGTATCTTTTACAAACCTGGTCATATACCGCAGGTTTACCAGGCATCCATTAATGCATTTGGAAAAGCCCTCATTCTGAAGTTCCTTCTCCAGTCCCACCAGAGTTCCCCGCACACGATACTGATCTGTTTTCGTATGGTAGATCAGATAATTTTTATCCTTTTCAACATAATACAGCTCTGCGGAGGTGATTCTCACGATTGCATCCTCTGTCTGGAGTACCAGTTCTTTCTCCGCTTTTAATTTCGAAAAACGGATTGCCTTCTCCAGTTTGTCCGCAAATACATAATAGCTGATTGGCTTTACAATGAAATCAATTGCGTTTACCTCATAGCCGTTTATCGCATATTGTGCCATATTGGTAACAAATATGATTCCCAGATTGGCATCCTTTTCCCTGATCCTGCGTGCAGCAGTCATTCCATCCATATGGGGCATCTCAATATCCATAAACACAACATCCAGATTTCCCTTGTAATCCTCTACAAAGTTCAGCCCATTGTGAAATTCCTGTATATCGAATTTCACATTATGTTCTTTTTCATATTGTTGTAAAAAAGTATGCATTTTTTGTAAATGAGCAAGCTCATCATCCACCAGACCAATACAGATCATGTTTTCATCCCCTTCGTAGTTTCCCCTTCATATTAAATATTAAAACTTAAACAGGACTGTAAGTCAACAAAAAAAATACCATCCGGTAAAGATTTGCATCTTAACTGCAAATTCTTTACCAGACAGTATTTTTCTTCTCATTCAGCCTTCTGGCTGTTACGTTTTCTTCAGTTTACGAAGCACTCCGTGCAGCTTACTCCACCTCTTCCGGCTCCATACTCAGCTTATGTTCCACTTCAGCACCGATGTCGTATTTCTGTCTGTATTCCTTGAAATAAGTATAATACTCCAGGCTGTCTGTAGGATAAATTTTAGAGTTATGAATATGGATATCAGAAGTATCTTCACCACTCTTCATCAGTGCAGTCATTGCACTTGCACAATGGGATGCGATACGTCCAAAGCTGTTCAGGATGTCGTTAAATACGGTTCCTTCTTCCAGTCCACATTTGCCCTGGCTGAGACGTTCTACATGGCGCATTTTCAACTCATCGCAAAGTCTGGTGATCACCACGCCAAGAGGTGCAACACGCTGTGCTGCTTCTTTATCGTCGTTCATAAACGCATTACAGGTCACATTGATATCCTCGCGGACAGCATCCATAACCACATTCAGCTCATCCCATGCAGTCTGGGAAAAAGTGGTATGATTATCATGCATTTCATTTGACATATGTGCAATATAGGAAGCATGATCTCCGATTCGCTCAAAGTCATTGATGGTATGCAGATAGAGGGACGCCTGACGGGTCTGGGCAGTATTCATCTCACGCTTAGTCAGCTGGATCAGATATTCACCAAGACGGCTCTCATACTTATCGATCAGATCTTCTTTTCGCTGAACTTTATCGTATTTATCCTGCTGATACTCATTCAGAAGATTCATTGCTCTGTTTACATTTTTGCGAAGCTTCTTCGCCATACCATTCATGGCACGGTGGCACTGTCCCATGGCAAGTGCCGGATAGTTAAGAAGACGCTCCTCAAGAAGATCGAAATCAGCCTCGTCTTCCAGCTCCTCTGCACTATCCTTGACCAGATAGCAGACAAGCTGCTCAATCTTAGGAATAAATGGGAAAAGTACAACTACTGTAGCCACACGGAATATGGTATTCAAAAATGCGATAGAAACAGGACTCATGATCATATCCATAAATCCAAAATGAATAAACGCATTCAGTGTATAGAATATGATGGACCACAGAATCAGACCAAACAGGTCATTCAACAGGTAGACAAGTGCCGTTCTCTTACCATTCTTATTGGCACCTACTGCCGAGATCAGTACCGGACATGCAGCACCTACACCAATACCTAATACAATCGGAAATGCACTGGCGAAGGTAAGGATTCCGGTTACGGAAAGTGCCTGCAGCACACCGACTGTAGCAGATGCACTCTGAAGGACTGCAGTAAATGCAATACCTACCAGAATACCTGCGATCGGATTGGAAAACATTGTCAGCATATCGATGAATACCGGGCTCTCACGCAAAGGTGAAACAGCTCCACTCATCATCTGCATTCCATTCATCAGAATAGCAAATCCCAGCATGATATTTCCGATATTTCTGTGTACGGATCTCTTACAGACCATACGAAGCACAATACCGATCACAGCAACTACTGCTGAAATAGTAGCTGTAGAAAGAATACTTGCAACTCCACCAGAGCCCTGAATATAGGACAGACACAAAATCCATCCTGTAATACTGGTTCCGATATTTGCACCCATGATAATACCAATTGCCTGTTTCAGCTTCATCATACCAGAGTTAACAAAACCAATTACCATAACGGTAGTGGCAGATGATGACTGAATCACACTGGTGACACCTGTTCCCAGTGCTACTCCTTTCAGCGGGGTATTGGTCATTTTGTAAAGGAATGCTTCCAGCTTATTGCCGGCAACGGATTTCAGACCGTCTCCCATGAGAGACATTCCAAATAAGAAAAACGATACACCGCAAAGCAAAGATAAAACCATTGAAAAAATAGCCATGTTTTACTCCTCTGTCGTCGTTTGCTCCTGGCAGAAGCTGCCGGAGACGACCTTTCTTCTCAAGTATTTTTACTCTTTATTAACGTGGATTTTTCTCAATTTTTACATATCCTTAACTATTATGCCATATTCATAAGCTGATTACAATATTTGTTTAATCTCAAATCGTAGTTTTTTGAGCTTGGAAATTCCTTTTTTCTGTAGAATCTGACTAAGTTTTCCCTGTGTTTTTTTCGCTAAAAAAAGGACTGTCCCATAAGTGGTACACGTTTTTTATCAGAGATCTTCATTTCTCTATAGAGAATTTATTTTACAGGTAAGCTCAAATGACATTTTTCATCATATTTATCACACTGATATTCTATAGAATAACCTACACCATCAGTAAAACTAACTGCACAAATTCCAGTCTTCATCTTTATTTTTTGTCCATTTAACAAAGTCACTGATGTCCAATCATAAGATTTATCTGTGCTCCAATCGACCTTAACTTTAGGATTGTATTCGCCAGTGGTAATATAATCTGCCTGTATTTCTGCATAATAGGATCTCAGATTTGCCCAATCCGTCGCCACTTTTGCTTTATGTAGTTGTGAACTAAAAATCGGTATCGAGATTGCTACTAACGCACTAATAATGGCAACAACAATTAAAAGCTCAGCAAGTGTAAAACCTCTATTTTTTCTCATTGAAAAGTGCACCTTCTTCTCTTTCATTTTGCGCCACTATTATATTTTATAAGCAGAAGTTTGTCAATAATTTAATCATTTAAACATTTATTTGATTTTTACTGTTTTTTATTTAAAAAACACAATAAAACCATTCAAGTATCACTTTTTCAATTTAAGATGTTTTCAATCCTCAAAAGTGATAGTAAAAAGTGATAATCGGCAAATTAAAAAACGCCCCTAACCACAACTCAATCAGTAATTAATACCAATTTTCGTCGTGTTTAGAGGCGTCTCATCATTTCTCTGCTTGGACACACTAGCTAAAATTTAGCTATTTTTTATTATTTATTGTAGTTTACGATGTCGCCGAACTCAGCTTTGAGAGATGCGCCACCAACAAGACCACCGTCGATATCTGCCTGAGCAAATAATTCCGGAGCAGTCTTAGCATTTACAGATCCGCCATACTGGATACGGATTGCTGCTGCAGTCGCCTCATCATAGATCTCAGCGATGCAAGCACGGATTCCCTGGCAAACTTCCTGAGCCTGCTCAGTTGTAGCTGTTTTACCAGTTCCGATAGCCCAGATTGGCTCGTATGCGATAACAGCTGTTTTAGCCTGATCAGCTGTAACATTCTGGAAGCCAACCTTAACCTGCTGACGGATGAAGTCCATAGTTACGCCCTGCTCTCTCTGAGCAAGAGTCTCACCACAGCACATGATCGGAGTGATGCCATGCTCAAATGCTTTGAGCATTTTCTTGTTTACAGTCTCGCTTGTCTCAGCGAAGTATTCTCTTCTCTCAGAATGTCCGAGAACTACATATTTAACGCCAGCGTCTGTAAGCATGTTCGGGGAAATCTCGCCTGTGTAAGCACCTTTCTCCTCGAAATACATGTTCTCAGCACCTACCTGGATGTTGGAGCCTTTTGCAGCCTCAACTACAGGAAGAATGTCGATAGCCGGTACGCAGAATACTACGTCAACGTCTTCGTTTGCTACTAATGGTTTTAAGGTTTCTACTAATTTAACTGCCTCACTTGGAGTCATGTTCATTTTCCAGTTTCCGGCAATGATTTTCTTTCTAGACATTATAATAATCTCCTTTATTTATCGTTAGCTGCTGCTACACCCGGAAGCTCTTTTCCTTCCAGGAATTCAAGAGAAGCTCCACCACCTGTAGAGATGTGTGTCATCTTGTCGCCATAGCCAAGGATGTTAACTGCTGCTGCGGAATCACCACCACCGATGATTGTTGTAGCATCTGTATCAGCAAGAGCCTTAGCAACAGCTTCTGTACCATGAGCAAAGTTCGGCATCTCGAAGCAGCCCATCGGTCCATTCCAAACAACTGTCTTAGCATCTTTTACAGCGTCAGCGAAAAGTTTCTCTGTCTCTGGTCCGATGTCCATTCCTTCCCATCCGTCCGGAATGCATCCACGTTTTACAACCTGGATATTGCAGTCGTTAGAGAAAGCATCACCGATTCTGTTATCTACAGGAAGAAGAAGCTTAACGCCTTTATCTTCTGCTTTCTTCATCATGTCTAATGCATACTGAAGATAATCATCCTCGCAAAGAGAGGTTCCGATATGTCCGCCAAGTGCTTTGGAGAATGTGTAGGACATTCCACCACCGATGATCAGAGTATCTACTTTGTCAAGAAGGTTGTTGATAACAGAGATCTTGCTGGAAACCTTAGCACCGCCAAGGATAGCTACGAATGGTCTCTCCGGATTGTTTACAGCGTTTCCAAGGAAGTCGATCTCTTTCTGCATCAGATAGCCAACAACAGCTGTATCTACATATTTGGTAACACCAACGTTAGAGCAGTGTGCTCTGTGAGCGGTACCAAATGCGTCGTTTACAAATACGTCGCAAAGAGAAGCAAGTTCTTTGCTGAACTCATCACCGTTCTTAGTCTCTTCTGCACGGTAACGTGTATTCTCAAGAAGAATAACATCTCCGTCTTTCATCTCTGCTACTGCAGCTTTTGCGTTTGGTCCTACAACCTCTGGATCAGCAGCAAATTTAACTTCCTGTCCAAGAAGCTCTGTGAGACGTTTTGCAACAGGTGCAAGAGATAACTCAGGCTTCGGCTCTCCCTTCGGTTTGCCAAGGTGGGAGCAAAGGATAACCTTTCCACCATCTGCGATCAGCTTCTTGATTGTTGGAAGAGCTGCTACCAGACGGTTCTCATCTGTAATTTTGCCGTCCTGCAGAGGTACATTGAAGTCACATCTTACGAGGACTTTTTTGCCTTTTACGTTGATGTCATCAACAGATTTTTTATTCAGCATCTTGTTATGCCTCCTTATAAATTTTAAAATTTATACAGACAAAAGGGCCCGGTCCTATTCAGACCGGACCCTTCTCTGAGTCTTATTCATATGCGTCATGGCTGTATCTTATTGTAAAACAGCCTGTCCGCATCCGAACCCTACTCTGCTATCAATTAAGCGTTAAGCAGTTTGCCAAAGTGTTTGATTGTACGAACCATCTGGCTTGTGTAGGAGTTCTCATTGTCATACCAGGAAACTACCTGAACCTCTGTTGTGCCATTCTCAAGTGGAAGAACCATTGTCTGAGTAGCATCGAACAGAGAACCATATCTCATACCAACGATATCGCTGGAAACGATCTCATCTTCGTTGTATCCGAAGGATTCGTTAGAAGCTGCTTTCATAGCTGCGTTGATCTGCTCTTTTGTTACATTTCCTTCAACAACTGCTGTAAGGATTGTAGTAGAACCTGTTGGGGTTGGAACACGCTGTGCGGAACCGATCAGTTTGCCGTTCAGTTCTGGGATAACAAGACCGATTGCTTTAGCAGCACCTGTGCTGTTCGGAACGATGTTAACTGCAGCTGCACGGGATCTTCTCAGATCGCCTTTTCTCTGCGGTCCGTCAAGTGTCATCTGATCGCCTGTGTAAGCGTGGATTGTGCACATGATACCGGATTTGATTGCAGCAAGGTCATTAAGAGCTTTAGCCATTGGAGCTAAGCAGTTTGTTGTACAGGAAGCTGCGGAAATGATGTGATCCTCTTTTGTAAGAGTCTCATGGTTTACATTGTAAACGATTGTCTTAAGGTCGTTTCCAGCCGGAGCGGAAATGATAACGTGTTTAGCACCTGCATCGATATGAGCCTGAGCTTTGTCTTTGGATGTATAGAATCCAGTACACTCAAGAACTACGTCTACACCGATTTCTCCCCATGGAAGCTCAGCAGCGTTAGCTTTTGCATAAATTTTGATTTCTTTTCCGTCAACTGTGATGGAATCCTCGCCAGCTTTAACTGTATCTGCAAGAGCGTATCTTCCCTGAGTTGAGTCATATTTTAATAAGTGAGCGAGCATTTTAGGAGATGTTAAGTCGTTGATAGCAACGATCTCAAATCCTTCTGCGCCGAACATCTGACGGAATGCAAGACGTCCAATACGTCCAAAACCATTAATTGCAACTTTTACTGCCATGATAAATTCCTCCTATGAATTAAATGGTAAAAATTATAGTTACTGTTCAGAGCCAACCTCCAAAATGCTTCGCATTTCGTCGGTATGGCGTATCCGCCAAATGGAATTTTATGCAAAAGTGTTCGTCCACGCAAGCGTGACTCGCACTTTTGCATAAAATTCCGCTTGGCTCTGAACAGTAACAAATTATGTGAGTGCTTCAATCTTTGTGAAAGAAACATCAACCTATAGCGTATTGTACCTAATTCTGAACAAAAATTCAACCCCATTTTCAAAAAAATAGCAGGCAAATTGCCACAAATATCCTCTGATATGGTATACTTCTCTTAAATAGGATAGCTAAGTCCATTTTATGACACTCAGTCATTGTTTCAATGGCGTTTTCAGTCACCACCCTCACAAGGAGATAACACTATGAATACCCACACAGCCACCCCCACTATTTTATGGGACTGCCACATGCATTCTCAATTTTCCGCAGATTCTCACACTCCAACCGAGGACATGATCCGTCAGGCGGCCACCCTTGGTCTTAAGGGAATCTGCTTCACCGAACACCTTGATCCGGATTATCCCCCCACACCGGATAACCTGGAATTTTCCTTGGATCTTCCTGCTTATTACCAGAAGCTTATGGAGCGCAAAGAAACCTACAGGAATCAGATTGAAATACATTTTGGTATCGAGATCGGGCTTCAGCTTCATCTTGGAGAATATTTTCACGATCTTTTGGGAAAATATCCTTTTGACTTCGTAATCGGTTCCTCTCACCTGGTTCATGGCGCCGATCCTTACTATCCGGAATTTTTCCAGAACCGTTCCGAACAGCGGGCCTATATGGAATACTTTGAATCCATTCTGGAAAATCTGTCTGCTTTTGACGAGATGGATACCTACGGGCATCTGGATTACATTGTCCGCTATGGTCCTGATCAGAACCGCTTCTATTCTTATGGAAGATACCAGGATATTCTGGACGAGATTTTAAAGAAGCTTATCGAAAAAAATGTAGGGCTTGAAGTCAACACAGGCGGTTACCATTATGGTCTTGGCGAGCCTAACCCCTGTACTGCCATCATTCGACGGTATAAACAGCTGGGTGGGGAAATTATTACCATTGGTGCAGATGCACATACCCCGGATAAAATCGGGTATGCATTTGACAGAGCGGCACAAGTGCTCACAGAATGTGGATTTGAATATTATACCGTTTTTAAAGAACGGAAACCGGAATTTATTAAGCTATAAGGAAACTACGCACACCTGATTCATAGAAAATATCCCCAGATCAGGTGCATATAGATTACAGATATAATTTTTCATGTATGAAAAAAGGAAGGCATTTTCTCGCCTTCCTTTTCTCATATTTATCAATCCAAGTGTAAAAACTTTATTCTTCAAGTCCAATCGCTTTTCCCTTGGGCATCATAAAATTCAATTAACCTGTATTATTTCTGCACCTTCTCCAGAAATAACGATACAATTCCCTTTTTTTCCCGCTCATGTGCTTTATCATACATAGACCTGCACCATTCTGTGATCACTTCGATCACCACTGGTGAGAATGTCATCAGGATAAATACCAGAATGATCATTCCGAATTCCAGCGAACCAAGTGACAGCAGATTCTGTACGCATACCGCTGCAAAGAAGAAAATAAACTGCATACCATAAATGATGATCTTACGATACCTGCTAAGCGGCGCATATACGGTTTTTAAGGCTGCCATATAGTTCCAGCCGGTTACCAGAAAACAGGCCGTGCTAAGCATTGCATTACTGTGATAAACATTCTGGCATACCAGCATGATGGTAAATACGCACCCCGTAATGGTTACTGCAGCTGGAAACGCGTTCATAAATACATAACGCAGGAAACCGCTTTCGATCTTGTTGAAATTATTTTCCTGGGCAAGAAGGAAAGTTGGGATTCCTACTGCACAGGCACTGATCAGGGACATCTGAATCGGCTCAAATGGATAGCTGTCTCCCCAGAAAATGGTGATCAGGCAGAGAAGGGCAGAGAAAATTGTCTTGATCAGGAACATGGAAGCAGCGGTACGAATATTGTTGACTACACGACGGCCCTGGTTCACAATTTCCGGCATAGCTGCAAAGTTGGAATCCATGAGAACTACATTTGCAATATTCTTTGCAGCATCACTTCCCTCTGCCATAACCACGCTGCAGTCTGCCTCTTTCAGGGCAAGAACATCGTTTACACCGTCACCGGTCATGGCTACGGTATGCTTCTGTTTCTGAAGGGCGAGAACCATTTCCTTCTTCTGCTGCGGTGTCACACGGCCAAATACAGAGCATTCCGCTACCGCGCGCTCCATATCCTCAGGTGTGGTAATGGTAGTCGCATCAATGTATTTATCTGCGTTTTCAAGCCCGGCTCTCTTTGCAATTGCAGAAACTGTCACCGGATCATCACCGGAGATCACTTTCAGGTCAACACCCTGGCTGCGGAAAAATTCCAGTGTCTCAGGAGCATTGTCACGGATGATATCTGTAAGCATAAACAGGGCAACCGGTTCCAGGTTTTCTGGCAGTTCATTTTCCTGATTGAGGTTTGGACTATGTGCTAGCGCAAGAACACGAAGCCCTTCTTTTCCATAGACTGCACACTGTCTGAGCAGATCTTCATTTCCTTCCGGGAAAAGGAACTGTGCAGCTCCCATCAGATAAGTACCCTCTTCCTTAAATGCAACACCGCTGTATTTGCGATCAGAGGAAAATGGGATACAATGATCCACCAGCATGTCAGTACGTCTGGAAAAACGCTTGTGAATGGCATCGGCAGTAGCATTTTTGTCTTTGAGAACAGACATCATATTGGCCATGACGCGCTCGATTTCGTTCATGGTCATTTGCGGCTTACCCAGACTTACCACAATGTCTGTATCATTTTCCACAGGATTCCCGTCTGCTATATTTTGTTCTGCTGTATATTGATCTAATGCGTATTTCTCTGTCTGTACATCCGTTTTCTCAGCCACACTATCAGCCTGATTTTCACCCTGTTTTCGTATCTCAGGCTCCGCTCCCTCTACATAGGGCACTACCTGCTCCACGCACATGGTTCCGGCTGTAATAGTTCCGGTCTTATCCAGGCAAAGGGTATCCACTCTGGCCAGAGTTTCAATACAATACAACTCCTGCACCAAAGTATTTTTTCTGGTGAGCGCAAGTGCTCCCAGGGTCAGTGCCACACTGGTAAGAAGAACCAGTCCCTCCGGGATCATTCCAAGAACTGCTGCCACCATATTTACCACAGCATCCCGTATTCCGTTACCTGCAATATAATACTGCTTGTAAAATAACAGCATTCCCATAGGAACAATGATCACACTGATGGTCTTCAAAATCGCATTCAGGGAATTGCGGAGTTCTGAGTTATGGCGCTTAAATTCCTTCGCCTCGCTGGTAATCTGGGATGCATAATTATCCTTTCCAACATGAATAACCTGGCAGCATGCCTCACCAGATGTAACAAAACTTCCTGAAAACAGCTCATCCCCCTCATTTTTCTGAAGATTATCAGATTCTCCGGTAAGAAGGGATTCGTTAACCTCAATGCTGCCTTCCAGTACCTTGGCATCTGCTGGTACCTGGTCTCCTGTTTTCAGAAAAAGAATATCATCCAGTACAAGCTTCTCAGTGGAAATGGTCCATTTCTTACCTTCCCTTAGCACTACTGCCTTACTCTCTGTCAGAATTGCCAGCTTGTCCAGTGTTTTCTTCGCACGGACCTCCTGTATGATTCCAATTATAGTATTGATCACAATGATTCCCATAAACATGGAGTTTTTATAGGAACCCACCAATAACACCATGGCCATAAGAGCCAGGTTCAGAAAGTTGAAAAATGTAAGCACATTTTCTTTTACAATCTGCTTGTAGCTCCTTGTGTTGGGATTCTCATTGGCATTGACTTTTCCCTCTTCAATTCTTTGTTGTACCTGTTCGTTCGTCAGTCCTGTCATCGTTACTTCCTTCATTCTTGTGTTTTCCTTCGAAAATTCTGGCAGAAATATTCTGTCAGAAATATTTCCTTATTACCGGATATGTTTATGAAACATGTTCCGGATATTTTAATGTAATGGGAAATTCCAACGAAATATCCATTACATTAAAAATCAGGGCAGATGATAACATCCGCCCTGATAAACTCTCTTTACGGTCTGCCTCATCTTTACCACTTATTTATCTGTAACGAAATAAATCTGCTTAAGGATTCGGTTTCCTGTAAAAAATATTCTATTTATATGCGATGACAAAATCACAAATTAATACTCTTCTGCCTCGTCCTCTTCACCCTCATGGATGTCAGACTTCGGTTTCTTCAGACCTTCGATCTCGATATGATGCTTCTGTGCATAATCCCACAGTGCAGCATGTACAGCCTCTTCTGCAAGAAGAGAACAATGTACCTTCACTGGCGGAAGTCCGTCAAGTGCTTCCATAACTGCCTTGTTGGTGAGCTTCATAGCCTCTTCGATTGTCTTGCCTTTTACCATCTCAGTAGCCATACTGCTGGTTGCTACTGCAGCGCCACAACCGAAGGTTTTGAATTTGCAGTCTTTGATAATATGTGTCTCGTCATCGATATCCAGGAAAATTCTCATGATATCGCCGCATTTGGCGTTTCCTACTGTACCGACACCGCTTGCATTCTCTATTTCTCCAACATTACGTGGATGCTGGAAATGATCCATTACTTTCTCACTATACATCTTTTTTTCCTCCTGGCAAGTGTTTTAATCAATTTTTCTGTTTTTTTATAAAATCTTCATATAATGGAGACATTGATCTTAAGTATGCCACGATTTCTTTCAGCTTATCTACTACGAAATCAGCATCTTCCATGGTGGTCTCCTCACTTAAGGTCATACGCAGGGAACCATGCGCAATCTCATGAGGAAGTCCGATTGCCAGAAGCACATGGGATGGATCCAGTGAACCTGATGTGCAGGCAGAACCACTGGATGCACAAACACCATAGTTATCGAGCATAAGCAGCATGGACTCTCCTTCGATGAACTGGAAGCTTACGTTTACGTTATTCGGAAGACGTTTGGTACGGTCACCGTTTAATTTCACATAAGGAATCTCTTTCAGAATTCTGTCAATGAAATGGTCTCTTACCTGAATCTCCTTATCGGTACGCTCTTTCATGGTGCGGACCGCACGCTCTGCTGCCACACCGTAGCCTACGATTCCCGGAACATTCTCTGTACCAGCACGGCGCTTTCTCTCCTGGGCTCCGCCGTGTACGAAAGAACGGATCTTAACACCCTTACGGATGTAAAGGAAACCGATTCCTTTCGGTCCATTCAGCTTATGTCCACTGGAGCTGAGCATGTCAATGCCTAACTCATCTACATTGATCGGCACCTGTCCAAAAGCCTGTACTGCATCTGTATGGAAAAGGATTCCGTGCTCTTTCGCGATTGCACCGATTTCCTTGATTGGCTGGATGGATCCGATCTCATTGTTAGCAAACATAACGGAGATCAGGATGGTCTCTGGTGTAATAGCCTTCTCGAGCTCATCAAGCTTCACAATACCATTCTCATCCACATCAAGGTATGTGATCTTCGCCCCACGCTCTTTCTCCAGATACTCGCAGGTGTGAAGGATCGCATGATGCTCAATCTTGGTAGTGATAATGTGGTTTCCTTTGGATTTATATGCTTCAAAAGTGGCCTTCAGTGCCCAGTTATCAGACTCTGAACCGCCAGCTGTGAAATAGATTTCTTCCTTCTTCGCACCAAGTGCGTCTGCGATCTGACCTCTTGCCTTGCTGACACCTTCTTTACTCTTGGATGCGAAATCATAAATGCTGGATGGATTTCCATACATTTCAGTAAAATAGGGAAGCATTGCTTCGACTACTTCCGGAGCGGTCTTTGTGGTAGCCGCATTATCCAGATATATCATTTTTCCCATTTTTCTTCCTCCTGGTTTATTGGTATCAATTCGATATGAAAGACTCCTGGAAAAGGGATTTTTCATCTATCTCCTTAGGTACTTTTCTATTTCCTAGTATTTCACTTGGATTTCTAGTTCACTTTACCAGATAATAACAGTTCTGTCAAGGTACATTTATAGCATAGACTAACTAAAAAGACAGATAAGATTACGACCCAAAGCGAGAATCCGTAATCTTACAGGAGATTTCCTATGTCCGACAGACTTTTTTTCAAAGGAACCCTGATTCTCACATTCACTGGTCTTGCCAGCCGCCTTATGGGTTTCTTCTATAGAATATTCCTATCTCACACCATTGGTGCACAGGGAGTCGGGGTTTTCCAGCTCACCCTTCCAGTTCACACGATCGTGCTGGCAGCCTCCTGTATGGGCATCCAGGCTGCCATTTCCAGGCTTTGTGCTTCTTTTACTGCTCTTGGAAAAGAAAAGAAGGCCCGTGACAGTCTTCTTCTTGGAATTTTCCTCTCCATGGGACTTTCCGGATTTTTGTCCCTTCTGGTATATGTGAATGCAGACTTTACCGCTTCTGTTTTATTAAAAGAGCCCCGCACTGCCACCCTGCTTCGTATTCTCGCCTTTAGTTTTCCCCTCAGTGCCCTTCATTCATGCATAAACAGTTTCTATTATGCCCGGAAAAAGACGTGGATTCCGGCTTTTATACTGCTTCTCGAACAGACTTCCAGGATTGGGAGCACCTACGTGATCTATCTGGTTCTCATGTCACGCCAGCAAGAGATCACGCCCATGATTGCGGCAGGAGGTGCACTTTTTAGTGAGCTTGTGGCAGCTTCTGCCTGTCTTTTGGCACTTGCCCTGGATTTTTCCCGAGAAAATTATCATCCTGTTTCCCATTTTTTCCTACATCTCAAAAATAAAAAAGGACACCCTGCTTTGTCCATTCAGAAGCATTCCTATGTTTCTCTTGTAAAAGAGCTTTCCCGGATTGCAGTTCCCCATTCCGCCAACAAGCTGCTTCTCACCTCCCTCTCAGGTATTGAAATGGTCCTGATTCCACAGCGGCTTCTGCTATCTGGCATTTCCCAGGCAGATTCTCTTTCCATATACGGTATTTTCACTGGAATGGCACTGCCTCTGATTCTTTTTCCAGCGACCATTACCAACTCTGCTTCTGTCATGCTTATGCCTTCCGTGGCAGGCTTACAGGCACTTGGGCACGAAAAAAGAATCCGCTTTGTGATCCGGCGCACCTGCGAAAGCTGTTTTTTCTTTGGGGCTTTCTGCACTTTGTTTTTCTTTATTTTCGGAAAAAATCTGGGGATTTTTCTTTTTCATAATGATACAGCAGGAGTATACATAAAAACCCTCGCTTTTATCTGTCCCTTTCTTTATACAAACACAGCCCTGGAAAGTATCCTGAATGGACTTGGACGGCCTGATGCCTGTCTTCTTCACAATGTAGCTGGTGTGTGCATCCGCATCGGTTTTGTACTTTTTTCCATTCCACAGCTTGGAATACGAGGATACTTCTATGGAATGCTGGTTTCCCAGCTGATTCTCAGTGTGCTTCATTTCATTTATCTAATCCGGATGGAAATATCGGATTGATTTTCACGAAATTTGCCTATCGACATTTTTTCCATCATGGTCTATAATATTGAATCGAAAGCAAATTTTGCCGATAAAAGGAGAAAATACCATGGGATTTGAATTCATCAAAAAGCTTCCAACACCTGACGAGATCCGCAACCAATATCCCATTGATGCAAAGATCAAGGCACTGAAAGAGAAACGTGACCAGGAGATCCGTGACGTATTCACTGGAAAATCCGATAAATTTCTTGCAATCATCGGTCCCTGTTCTGCAGATAATGAAGACGCTGTATGCGACTATCTGCTGAGACTTCGCAAAGTTCAGGACAAGATCGCGGATAAAGTCTTAATCATTCCTAGAGTTTATACCAATAAACCACGTACTACCGGTGAGGGTTACAAAGGAATGGTTCACCAGCCAGACCCGGAGAAGAAGCCAAATATGCTTGCAGGTCTTATCGCAATCCGTAAAATGCACATCCGTGCCATCGAGGAGAGTGAATTTACCTGTGCAGACGAAATGCTTTATCCTGAGAACTGGCGTTACCTTTCCGACCTTCTTTCTTATGTCGCTGTAGGTGCACGTTCTGTTGAGGACCAGCAGCACCGTCTTACTGTCAGCGGTATGGATGTTCCAGCCGGAATGAAGAATCCGACCAGTGGTGACTACAGCGTTATGCTGAATTCTGTTGTCGCAGCCCAGGGCAGCCACACTTTCCTTTACAGAGGCTGGGAGGTTGAGACGACTGGTAATGAATTAACGCATACCATTCTTCGTGGTGCTGTCAACAAACATGGGGAAGCAATTCCGAACTACCATTATGAAGATCTTCGCCTTCTTTTTGAGAAGTATTCTGCAAAGAACCTGAAGAATATGGCTACCATCGTAGATACCAACCATTCTAATTCCAATAAGCAGTATGAACAGCAGATTCGTATTGCCAAAGAGGTGCTTCACAGCCGTCAGGTTGATTCTGACGTTCACGGACTGGTTAAGGGACTTATGATCGAGAGCTACATCGAACCAGGCAACCAGAAGATCGGACCGAACCATGTATATGGCAAATCCATTACTGACGCATGTCTTGGTTGGGATGAGTCCGAGAAGCTTCTTTATACTATTGCAGAAATGTGCTAAAAAATATTTGGGCATTTCCTGCGCTTGTTCATAAAAGTATAAAATGAATCTCCTGTATTTTGTTTGCAAAAATACGGGAGATTTTATTTTCTGCTTCATGTACCAGAATACACAAAACAAAAAAGACTGCCTGGCAAGAAACCAGACAGCCGACTATCCTTCAAAAGTTTTCTAATGTCTCGGATGTGCTTTCATATACACATCCCGCATTCTATTAATATTCATGCTTAAATATACCTGTGTAGTGGAAATATCGGAATGTCCCAGCATTTCCTGGACGCTCCGGATATCTGCGCCATTCTGCAGCATATGTACTGCAAAAGAATGTCTCAATGTATGAGGAGTAATGTCTCTGTGGATACCTGCTTCCTGGGCATAGCCTTTCAGCATTTTCCAGAAGCCCTGGCGGCTCATGGCTTTTCCTGAACAGTTCGTAAAAAGTGCCTGCTCCCTGTCATCTTTTACAAATGCCTTACGTCCCTCATTCAGATATAAAGTCAGTGCTTCTTTACTGACATTTCCAATGGGGATGATACGCTCTTTATTCTCCTGACATACCACATAGCCAAGCTGCAGATTCACATCTGTGGTCTCCAAATGGATCAGCTCACTTACCCGCATACCAGTGGCATACAAAAGCTCCAGCATTGCCTTATCACGGATTCCCTTAGGAGTCGTCAGATCAGGCTGCTTCAGAAGATTGTCCACCTCCTGGATGCTAAGAATCTCCGGAAGCTTCTTCTCCACCTTGGGGGATTTCAGATTATCTGTCGGATTCTCCTCAATTTTCCTGAGAGCAAACATGTGCTGAAAAAAGGCGCGCATAGAAGCAACACTTCTGGAAATAGTGGAAGACGCGAAATTCTCTTTTTCCATATAATCCATATATCCCATAAGATCGAATTCCCGGACCTCTGCCACGGAAGTAATCCCCTTCGTTTCCAGATATACCGCCATCTTATTCAGATCCCGCTGGTAGGAAACTTCTGTATTCTGGGATGTTTTCTTCGTATTATGTAAATAATCTATAAATTCGCGTATTTCCTGTTCCATCTTGTTTACTTCCTGTCTCTTTTGTTATAAGTTGGTAACTATTCAGCCATTTGACGGATACACCACATCGGCGAAATGCAAAGCATTCTGGAGTTTAATTCTGAACAGTTACATAAATTGTATCTATCACGATATATTTTGCGTACAGGCTACTCCCCCACAATAACTACTCTAAAAATGTATCTGTATTATACTGTGTAATTGACATAAAATCAAATCTTTTTTTCAGCCAGAAATCTTATAAATCAAGCCTTTTTCACTCTTTTTACAAAATAGAGACAGTTTTATGGTAACCAACACCATATCTTGTATTCTTCCAATCAATTTCTCTCAAAAATATTTTTTCAGGCAAGTTACAAAAAATTGGCGAAATCAAGGATTCTGCCTAAAATCCAGGGATTTACATACCATTCCAGAAATATCCCCATCCCATAAAGTACTGTATACAAAAGTACCCGCACAAGATAATTTCTTACCCTCTGCGGAAAAATCCCGTGATTCCGCCATATTCCCTTTGATTCCTGGTAAACCATCTGATAGATTGCATTCCAAAGAGGTAAATAAACCAGATATTGTGGCAGCAGTAGTCCGGCAGCAACCGCTCCTCCCAGCAGTCCAAACTGCAAAATAGACATAGCAAATACCATTCCCAGTTCCAGACCAATAAACAACATTGCCCCAACTGCTATAGGCACACCAAATACAGTAAACCCGCATATCAGGGAAAAAAAGAAAACTCCACCGCGCATCCCCAAAAGCTGAATGAAATATTCCCTTCCTCCCGCCACCGTTTTCCCATAAGCAGTCAAAAGATAGATTGCAGAAAATGCCTGCTGTTTCCATTCAAAACGATATACCAGATTTGGAATCACCAGCCCCGCAAGAAAACCGCACAGGAGTAAAGCCAGTCCTGGAAAAGGACTTTTTGTTTTAATACTAAGTAAATTTTCCATACATTCACCCTGTACATTGTACGCGTTGCCAGGATATTTTATGAATTCCAGATATTTTATAAATTCCAACAGAGTTTTCTATTACAAGAAAGAATCCTGCTTTGCAGGATTCTCCGCCTGCGGCGGGTCGCTATAAGCGACATCTACCTTTCCGCCGCTTCTGGATCCTGCCCGGCAGGGCTTTTTATGCTATAGGGAATTCCAACGGAATTTCCTATAGCACAAAAAAACCGCCCCTGCATTTCCCATATTTATGAAAAATGCAGAAGCGGCTTCTAATTTCTAATGTAAATTAACTCCGACTATTTGGCATAATCAACGGCTCTGCTCTCACGGATCACATTGACCTTGATCTGGCCTGGATACTCAAGCTCAGCCTCAATCTGCTTCGCAATATCTCTTGCGAGAAGTACCATCTCAGAATCGTTCACATGCTCAGGAACTACCATAACACGAATTTCTCTACCAGCCTGGATTGCGAAGGATTTCTCAACACCCTTGAACTGGTTTGTGATATCCTCAAGCTGTTTCAGCCTGTTGGTATAAGTCTCCAGAGTCTCTCTTCTGGCACCTGGCCGTGCTGCGGAAATTGCATCTGCTGCCTGTACGATACATGCAATAAGACTCTCTGGCTCCACATCGCCGTGATGGGCTGCTACCGCATTGATCACAAGCGGTGATTCCTTATATTTCTTACAAAGATTTACACCGATTTCAATATGGGATCCCTCAACTTCATGGTCAATAGATTTACCGATATCATGAAGCAGACCTGCACGTTTCGCCATGCGTACATCTACACCAATCTCACCAGCAAGCAGACCTGAAAGCTGTGCAACCTCAATGGAATGTTTCAATGCATTCTGTCCATAGCTTGAACGGAACTTCATACGTCCAAGAAGCTTCAAAAGTTCTGGATGAATGCCATGAACTCCAACGTCCATAGCTGCATTCTCACCATCCTCGCGGATCTGAGTCTCAACTTCTTTCTGTGCCTTTTCAACCATTTCTTCGATTCTGGCTGGATGGATACGTCCATCTACAATCAGTTTCTCAAGTGCTACTCTTGCCACTTCACGTCTGATAGGATCGAATGATGAAAGAACCACTGCTTCCGGAGTATCATCAATGATAAGGTCTACACCCGTCAAAGTCTCCATTGTACGGATATTACGGCCTTCACGTCCGATAATACGTCCCTTCATCTCATCACTTGGAAGCTGCACTACGGAAATAGTAGTCTCAGCAACATGGTCTACTGCACATTTCTGAATGGCATTTACCACATATTCCTTGGCTTTCTTTCCTGCTTCTTCCTTCGCCTGGCTCTCAAGCTCTTTGTAAAGTCTGGCAACATCAACTTTCACATCATCTTCCACAGATCTGAGCAATTCTTCTTTTGCCTGTTCGGAGGTCAGACCGGAAACACGTTCCAGTTCCTGTACTCCTTTCAGTTCGAGTTCATCTACTCTCTTTTCTTTCTTCTGTAATTCAGCAAATCTCGCTGTGCACTCTGCCTCGCGCTTTTCAACTGCTTCCGCTTTCTTATCGACGGTTTCTTCCTTCGCTAAGACACGCTTCTCATATTTCTGCAGTTCATTTCTACGTTCCTTGGTTTCTTTCTCCAGTTCATTTTTGGTACGGAGAGATTCTTCCTTTACTTCCAATAAAGTTTCACGTTTCTTTGTTTCGGCCGTTTTTAAGGCTTCATCAATGATGCCTCTGGCCTTTTCTTCAGCTGACCCAATCGTTTCTGCGTCTTTCTTAACCTTATTATCCACAGAAACTTTACTAGTAATAGGAACTGCAATCAGTAGAGTGGCTACTACAGCGACAACTGCAACAATAATTATTGTTGTCACAGGAGCACCTCCTCAATATTTAGTTTTCATTGTGCAATCACAACAATACAAGTTTATCTTTTTTTTATAATTATGTCAAGTTTTTCTACTCAAAAACACAATTTTAATTTCATCACGCTAGAGCGTGCCCCCAAAAAGCTTTCTGCAAGATGTGCGTCACAATTTGTGGGAGATTTTGTCCGATTGAGGGAGGCGTAGCGGGCTACGCTGACTGAAAGAGGGCAAAATATACCGCAAAGTGGGGCATGCAGATTGCAGGAATGATTTTTCAATCCCAAAATAAAAATTCAGAAATTGCGCTCACAAGTGATCTGCATTTCACCCAACACATGGGAAATATCCCCGTAGGAAAATCCCCTCCGTAGAAGAAATTCCTGGAGTCTTCGCATCCCTTTCTCATCTAATACAGTATCTGGCTGGCACTTCTTCTCTACTGTTGCACGAAGGACTGCCAGTTCATCCGGCTCCTCCACCTCAGCTGCTTCTTCCCAAGCCGCAAGGGCCGTCTCTCTGTCAATTCCCTTTCCAGCCAGTTCCTGAAGGATTTTCTGGCGGCTCTTAGAGCCCATACGAAAAGAAATGTAATTCATAGCATATCTATGATCATTCAGATACCCATAGGAACGCACATAGTTCATGGCGTCCTCAATAGCTTCCAAGGAAAAGCCCGCCTGACGCAACCGGTCAGACAGGCCTTTCTCTGTACGGTCCATATGTTCTAACAGAAGCATCGCCTTTCTTCTGGCATTCTTCTGCTCTTCAGGTGTAACCGCCATATTTTATTCCTCTTCAGCCGGAGTGTCTGTTACCGGTAATTCTTCTCCTGACTGCTCTGGTTTCACCGTTTTTTCCTTGGAAGATGTTTTCGCAGATTTCGTATCCTGCTGTTCTTCTTCCTCTCCTGGAAGGAGATGGTAATGAATTCGCACTTTACGCTCGATTTCATCACAGATATCCGGATGCTCCTTCAGGAATAACTTGGCATTCTCACGGCCCTGGCCAATCTTATTTCCCTCGTATGCATACCAGGCGCCACTCTTATTCACAATGGAATTCTCTGCTGCCAGATCAAGAATATCTCCCTCCTTGGAAATACCCGTACCAAACATAATATCAAACTCAGCCTGCTTAAATGGCGGAGCAACTTTATTCTTAACCACCTTGATCCTGGTATGGTTACCAACCATCTCGCCGCCCTGTTTCAGGGTCTCTACGCGACGTACATCAAGACGCACAGAGGAATAGAACTTAAGGGCACGTCCACCTGTAGTCGTCTCTGGATTACCAAACATAACACCAACCTTCTCACGAAGCTGGTTGATAAAGATCACAACACAGTTAGACTTACTGATAATGGCTGTCAGCTTACGAAGTGCCTGTGACATAAGACGTGCCTGCAGACCAACATGGCTGTCTCCCATATCACCATCAATCTCAGCCTTCGGAACCAGCGCTGCAACAGAGTCAACGATGATAATGTCAACAGCACCTGAACGTACCATGGTCTCTGCTATCTCAAGAGCCTGCTCCCCATTATCCGGCTGGGAAATATAAAGGTTATCAATATCTACACCGATATTCTTGGCATATACCGGATCCAGAGCATGCTCTGCATCAATAAAACCAGCGATTCCACCACGCTTCTGTACCTCAGCTACCATATGTAAAGCAACGGTAGTCTTACCACTGGATTCTGGTCCGTAGATCTCTACAATACGTCCCTTCGGCACACCGCCTACTCCAAGTGCAATGTCAAGGCTGAGGGAACCGGTAGGAACTGTCTCAACCTGCATATTGGCACTGGATTCTCCAAGCTTCATTACAGAGCCCTTACCATACTGCTTCTCAATCTGTCCAAGGGCTGCTTCCAGCGCCTTTTTCTTCTCTTCATTTATCATAATCTCAGATCTCCTTATTCTTCATAATCTGTACAATCCACAGGAAGTCCTGCAAACAGTTACATAAATTGGACTGTATCATTCTCTCACTTGTCTAAATGCGAACCTATGTTCGTTTCTTTCTGTTGTAATAGTATCTTAAATCTGCTTACTTGTCAAGCCCCTACTCACCATATAAATATTATTTTATCCAATGGAAGCTTCCCGGAATACGGGTGTGAAATTCTTATGTGGGCCGGAAAGGAACCTCCGGCAACCCGAAATGAATCATCTGTAAATTCTTCTCTTACTTTTCTGTCAGTAATTTTACTATATAGCAAAACATCCGAAATTACAAGGATTATTTACAATATCTGTAATTCCGGATGTTCTGGCATTGCTATACTTATCCCTGGCTCAGCACACTTCTTACATGCTCCACTTCTTCCCTTGTAGCCTGGGCTGCCGGCACATAGTATCCCCTGGCACGGGCAATCTGGTAAATTTCCTCCTGGGACATCTCACACTGGTTTCTCATCTGCTTTAACGTCTGCTTCAGCTGAGGATTCTCTGTCTGCGGGATCATTTCCCCATAACGTGTCAGTTCACCGTTAATTCCCGCAAGAGTATCTGCTACCATAACTTTCTCATTCATCCGGGCCACCTCCTACTGTAAATACTGCATCAGCTGGTTTTTGCTGTCTACAGCTGACTGTGCTGACTTCTGGAAAAACTGCTTCACCTGGGCATCTGTAGCCTGCTTCGCATATTCATCCATTTTACAGTGAGTGGTGTCAAATCCACCGATCAAATGGCGCAAATTCTGTAAATCCAGTTCTGAAATTTGGTTCATATAACCTGCCTCCTGTTTATCATTTTCCATTAACATATCCGTTTACGCAAAATACAGGAGAAATAAATTTCCCCTGTATCCTGAACCGGACACCTTACAAGAAGCAGTATGCCCGCATTTTTCTCTTATTATGTATTTAATTGCAATTACCCACAGGTAATACTTCGCTGTATAAAATCGCAGACTTTATTCTCCGATCAGCCAGTTATACATTTCTTCATACTGGCGCGCAGAATTGCCCCATGAGAAATCTTTCGCCATCGCGCGGTCTACCATCTTATTCCACTCACGCTTTTTATCATAGTAAATATGCTCTGCATAGCGGATCGTGGAAAGCATCTCATGCGCATTGTAATTGCTGAAAGAAAATCCGGTTCCAGTGCCTTCAAATTCATTGTAAGGCTCTACAGTATCCTTCAGACCGCCGGTCTCCCTGACGATCGGAAGTGTACCGTAACGAAGGCTCATCAGCTGGCTCAGGCCGCATGGCTCAAACAGGGACGGCATAAGGAACGCGTCAGAAGCTGCATAAATTCTGTGAGACATACTCTCGTCATAATAAATCTGTGCAGAAACTTTGCCATGATATTTCCAGTCAAAATGACGGAACATATTCTCATAGCGTTCATCCCCTGTACCAAGAGCTACGATCTGAACGGAATCCTGGCAAAGCTCATCCATGATATACGCGATCAGGTCAAATCCCTTCTGGTCTGTCAGACGGGAAACAATACCGATCATCATGGCCTTCGGATCCTGCTCAAGACCTAAATCCTTCTGAAGCTGAATCTTGTTCTTCACCTTCTCCTTACGGAAGGTAGTTGCATTATAACGGGCAGTCAGATTGTTGTCTGTCTCCGGATTGAAATCGTTATAGTCGATGCCATTTACAATTCCTCTCAGGCTGTTGGAACGTGCACGAAGCAATCCGTCAAGGCCCTCTCCGTAGAACGGTGTCTTAATCTCATCGGCATACGTATTACTTACAGTTGTAACTGCATCTGCAAAAACGATACCACCTTTCAGGAAGTTACCGTCCTTGTAGGCTTCCAGCTTATCCGGTGTAAAGTAATAGTCTGAAAGTCCGGTAAGCTCCTTGATCGTCTTCACATCGTACACTCCCTGGAATTTCAGGTTATGTATGGTCATGATCGTCTTGATTCCCCAGAAGAACTGATTCTGCTGGAAGCTGTCATGAAGATAAACAGGAACCAGTCCGGTCTGCCAGTCATGGCAATGGATAATGTCCGGACGGAAACCGATCACAGGAAGTACAGAAAGCACTGCCTTGGAGAAGAATGCAAATTTCTCCAGATCCCATGGTGCACTGTCATATGGCTTCGGACCACTGAAATAGTATTCATTATCAATAAAATAAAACTGGATGCCATCATACTCCATCTGAAGAACGCCTACATAGCAGTTCTTATATCCCAGACCCATATAGAAGTGTGTGACATATTCCATTTTATCCTTCCATTCCTGTTTCATGCAGGCATATTTCGGTAAAATCACGCGAATGTCAAAATAGCGTTTATCAAAGCATTTCGGCAGTGAACCAGCTACGTCGGCCAGACCTCCGGTCTTAATAAAAGGTACTGCTTCTGATGTTGCAAAAAGAATTCTTTTCATTCAAAAAACCCTCCTTAGTAATAGCGCATAGCTTCTTATAATTTCTATTATACCCTATATTTTTCCTATTGGAAAGAACGATTTTTATATTCCAGCCGGATTTTATCTGCGATCAGAGCAATAAATTCAGAATTTGTAGGTTTTCCCTTCCCATTACTTACTGTATAGCCAAATAGCTGGTCAATGGTATCCATTTTACCACGGCTCCATGCTACTTCGATTGCGTGACGGATAGCACGTTCCACACGGCTGGGTGTGGTCTGATGCCTTTTGGCTATGGTAGGATACAGGATTTTTGTAATGGAATTGAGCATTTCCATGTCATTTACAGATAAAATGATCGCATCCCGCAGATACTGATAACCTTTAATATGGGCCGGGACTCCGATCTCATGTATGATATCTGTCACATCTGTTTCCAGGTTTCCCGGATTATACGGGTTCTCTTCTTCCTTTGGACGCGGCCGGTTCATTTCCCGGGCCCGCCGCTCTCCTGCCCGGCGGATATGTTTGATCCGGTTCAGCAGCATTTTGTTGTCAAATGGTTTCAGCATAAAATAATCTGCTCCAAGATCAAACGCATCCTCTGTGATCCGCTCCTGTCCCACTGCAGATACTACAATAAAAGACGGCACTTTTTTCAGATTTTCATCATGGCTGAACCGCTCCATTACAGAAAGTCCATCCACTTTCGGCATAATAATATCCAGTACAACCACATCAGGCTGTTTTTCTTTTATGATGTTACAGATTTCTTCTCCATTATGTGCTTTTCCAACCAGCTTAAGTTCTTCATCCTGGTCGATCATCTTGCTCAGTATTTCCACCATTTTCTCATTATCGTCCGCAATTGCCACATTCAATTTTTCCATGAGGCTCTTCTCCTCCTACTATTTTGAATATATTTCCAGATATCTTCCTCGAGCCTGTTTGAAAAATCATTCCTGCAAGCTGCACGCCCCACTTTGCGGGAGATTTTGCCCTCTTTCAGTCGGCGTAGCCCGCTACGCCTCCCTCAATCGAACAAAATCTCCCACAAATTGTGATGCACATCTTGCAGAAAGCCTTTTTCAAACATGCTCTAGCGCATGTACAAAACAGCAGGGCCCTATTTGCTCTTGCACATTTTTCAGAAAAATTTTCCTTTGCTGTAACAACGTCTATTATAGTGGAACTCTCATGGGGAAATCAAGCTGAAAGTGCCGATTTTACTGGATTTTCGTTCGATTTGTTTCGAGTTTTTTTGCTTATTTTTACTACAAAAAAAACATATTTCCGATTGTTTTTTTCATAATAAGACAGCATTTTACACAGATTCTCTTTTTAAAACAGTTTTTCTTTTTTCGCGTTTTTGGATTGAAAGAAATGGCATCCATTCATAAAAATACAAGACTGAAATTATATTTTTGTCCCATACTAGAAAGTGCAGAAGCACAACACAATATAAATAAGTATCCGCCAAATAGATTTTTACAGTTGCAACATCAAAAACAAAAGAAAAGGATGTGAACACATGTACCAGAAACGAAAATACAAAAATTTTATCCTGCTCTGCCTCGTCCTTGACCTTCTGGCAATGATATTTCTAGGATATCGTTATCTGGACCGGAAAATTCCGGACGAAATACACATTGACAGAAAAGGCGGTGTAAACCTTTCACAATTGGAAAAGCTTCCTTTTATGACTTTTGGAGACGCGGTTACCGCATCAGGCGAAGGGAGTTACCACCTGACCTGCAGGCTTTTTGGAAAAATTCCTTTTAAAGAAATAAAAGTTACCCCAACTGAATCAGACAGCATTCTGGTCAGTGGAAGCACAGTGGGTATTTACATGGAAACAGCCGGAGTTCTGGTAATTGATACCGGGGAAATTCTTTCCGGTGACGGTCAGCTACAGGATCCTGCAAAAAATATTTTAAAGCCCGGTGACTATATTGTTTCACTAAATCAACAGAAAATATCCTGTAAGCAGGATTTAATCAATGATCTGGAAAATATAGACGGAAGCACTGTCACCATGGATGTGCGAAGAGATAACAGTACCATCCCTGTTTCTATCACTCCGGTACAGGATTCTTCTGGAAATTACAAGCTGGGAGTCTGGGTACGGGATGATACTCAGGGTATCGGTACTCTTACCTATGTGACAAAAGATGGTAATTTTGGCGCTCTAGGTCACGGAATCAGTGATATCGACACTGGAAATCTCCTTTCCATCAAAGGTGGAAATCTTTATTGTGCCCAGATTCTCGGGGTGCAAAAAGGGGAAAAAGGAAGTCCCGGGGAGCTTTCCGGGCTGATCCGATACCGAAATGATAATGTGATCGGGCATATTCGCACTAATAACACAAACGGAATTTATGGAAGCTTTATAGATCAAATTCCAAATAATTCAGGAAATAGCCAAACAGATAGTTCTGTCAAAGCTTCCAGCCAAAAGAATAATAATTCCTGGGATTTTTCACATTGTTTTTCTGATAATACCTTACAACAAATTTCTCTCCGCCAGATGAAAATCGGCTATAAGCAGGAAGTCCAGACCGGACCAGCCTCTATTTTATGCAATATCGGAAATGGGGTAAAAGAATACAGTGCAGAAATCACCAGAATTGATATGAACCATGAGAACAGCAACAAAAGCTTCGTTATCCATATAACCGACCAGGAGCTCCTTGATGCCACCGGAGGTATTGTACAGGGCATGTCTGGCAGCCCCGTGCTGCAAAACGGCAAGGTGATCGGTGCCATTACCCATGTTTTTGTCCAGGACGCCACAAGCGGGTATGGGATTTTTATTGAAAATATGCTGGAAATTTCGTAGATTGAGAAAAGGGAAGGATTTCCATTTCAAAAATCCTCCCCTTTTCTCTTAAAATTACAGTCATACATTTCGTGGGAAATTACTTTCTATATTTTATTTCCTAACTACATAGAAATTTTACCTGGGCAATGGCATCCGCATACAAACGGATAGGACAATTATTTCGTAAATACTGCACCATCCAGCCTAGCTTTACACTCTCCTGCCAGCTTCTTCATCTCCCTGGCATTCTCCAGCACTGCCCCTGTGATCTGTGCGCCACCGAGAAGGCGGGCAAGCTCCCGGATTGAAGCTTCTTCATCCAGGGTATGTATCTGCGTGGTGGTTTCTGTCCCTTCCACGTGCTTCTCAATCTCGAAATGGGAATCTGCCATTGCTGCGATCTGGGGCAGATGGGTAATGCAAAGCACCTGGTGATGATGACCGATCACTGCCATCTTCTCCGAAACCTTCTGGGCCGTACGTCCACTGATTCCGGTATCAATTTCATCGAAGATCAAGGTCTCAATCTGATCACGGTCTGCCAGAATTGCCTTCAATGCAAGCATGATTCGGGAAAGCTCACCACCAGAAACGATTTTACCAAGTGGCTTCAGGCTTTCTCCCGGATTTGTAGAAATTTCATATTCAATTTCATCAAATCCATTGTCTGTGAAACTGTTTTTCCGGTTAAACGTGATCGCAAATTTCACATCAAGGAAATTCAGGTCTTTCAGTCCCTGGATTACCTTCTCTTCCAGCTGCCTGCTGTATTCTTTACGAACTTCTGAAAGACTGCTGCATGCAGCTTCCAGTTTTTTCTGTGTCTTTTTCAGTTCCTCTTTGGCCGCTTCAAAGATCTCTTCATATTTCTGAAGCTTTTCCAGTTTTTCCTGCTGTTTTTTCTGATAGGCCTGAATTTCCTCTATCTGCTGGCCGTATTTTGCTTTCAGGCCGTTGATCAGATCCAACCGACGCTCTGTCTCATAAAATACCGATTCGTCAAAGGTCATATCATCCATATAGGAGGACAGCTCTCTGTTAAAATCATTGAGAAGTCCATCCACCTCAGAAAGTGTCTGGGAAAGAGATTCCAGCTGTTCGTCATACTCTGTCACCCTGGAAAGCTCCCTGAGAGCTTCCCCTACCGCTTCACCAGCTCCCTGTCCGTCATATCCGGTAAGAGCATGGGCACTTTGGAGGGAATCGATGATCCGGCGTCCATTTGACAGTTTCCGGTATTGCTTTTCCAGTTCCTCATCCTCACCTGGTACAAGGGAAGCTTTCTCGATCTCATTGATTTCAAATTCCAGAAAAGCCATCTCCCTGTTTTTTTGTTCCTCATCCATATCAAGGGATTTCAGCTCTGCCTGGCATTTCTTATATTCCTGGTAAGCAGCTTTCACTTTCTCTTTTTCCGGAAGGATTCTCTCCCGGCCGTACGCGTCCAGAATCTCCAGCTGCTTCTCCTCATAAAGAAGAGACTGGTGCTCATGCTGCCCGTGAATATCAAGAAGGCATGCCGCCGCAGCCTTCATCTGGCTTACCGTACTTGTCTCCCCATTTATCTTATTAATGCTCCTGCCATCCATAATTTTCCTGGACATAAGTACCTGTCCATCTTCCGGATAAATGTCAAGTGCTGCAAGAGCCTCTTTCGCTTTCGTATTTTCCACCTGAAATAAAAGCTCCACCAGTGCATACGGTGCATTTTCCCTGATCATGCTTCTGGATGTCTTTCCCCCTAGGATCAGCTGCATAGAGCCCAGAAGAATGGACTTACCAGCGCCAGTCTCACCAGTGAGAATATTCAGCCCAGGTCCGAATTCTACTTCGATTTCATCGATAAGTGCAAGGTTTTTTACATGTAAATGTACTAACAAAGTTGACCTCCTTACCTCTCAAATAACAGCAATCGAGCAGGAAATTCCTGCCCGATTTACTCTATGTTTCCAGTCTGCTCTATAAAAGCAGATTTTTTCCACTATTATCTTCTGTTCAAAATACCGCCCAGTTTCTCCATAACGCCTTCTGCCAGCTCGACACTCTTGCAGGCACACATAATGGTATCATCTCCTGCAATGCACCCCAGGATTTCCGGCCATTTCAGAGCATCCAGGGCAGTAGCAACTCCCATTGCCATTCCGGTAACCGTCTTGATCACTACCAGATTCTGTCCCACGTCAATGGACACAACCGCATCATTTAATACTCTTGTATACTGATCTCCCAGTCTGGGCTGGGCATCCTGCAGGATAGCATAACGGGATTTCCCGTCTTTTCCTGCAACCTTCGTCATTTTCAGTGCACGGATATCTCGTGAAACCGTTGCCTGTGTCACCTTAAAACCGGCTTCATTCAATCTGGCTGCAAGCTCTTCCTGTGTATCTATGTCATATTCTTTTATCAGCTCGATAATCTTCTCATGTCTTGCTAATTTCACGTTTTAACCTCCCTGCAGAAAGCGTTGCTTAAGAACTATGAAGCTAAGAACAACTCTTTTTTTCAGCTGTCCCGCATTTTCTGTCTCAGCACTTCCACAAAACTGAGATGGTTCAGCTTCAAAATTCTGGTTTTTACTTTAGCTTTCCGAATCACGATCCGGTCTCCCGTAATCATAGGAATCTCAGAATCCCCATCAAAGGAAGCCAGTCCCTTTTCACAATCCTGATGGCGTCCCTCGCCCATTTCCACCGTGATCACATCATCAGCAGGAAAGACAATGCTCCTGCTGTTTAAAGTGTGCGGTGCGATGGGAGTCATAATGGTCATCTCCCCACTTGGGGAAACAATCGGACCACCTACGGAAAGGCTGTATCCAGTGGAACCGGTAGGTGTAGAAATAATGATTCCATCTGCATTGTAAGAATTCAGATACTCGTCATTGACAAAATTCTTAAACCTGACTACGCGAAGAGGTCCTTCCCTTGCAATTACAATGTCATTTAACGCAATATCCTCACCGATGACCTTATCTCCCCGGTAAACTGTACCAGAAAGCATCATCCGCTCTTCCACCTCATATATATCTGCCACCAGCTTATCAAGTGCCTGGTAAACAGACTGTCTGTCCACCTCAGCCAGAAAGCCCAGATTTCCAAGATTTACTCCCAGAAGAGGAATCTGGCTGCGTTTTTCATCATGGGCCGCCTGAATGTCTCTGGCAGCCTGCAGAAGGGTTCCGTCACCGCCAAGCACAATAATACACTGGGTTTCTTCCGGGATCTTTCCTGGTTCTGTATAGTGAAAGGGTCCATCTGGCTGTCTTCCTGCAAGCTGTACTTCACAGTGGCTTCCCCTTTTTTCGAGGTAATCTACTACCTGACCTGTAAATTCCAGATTTTTATCCTTTTCACTATTCGTTATAATATAAAACTCATTCATAACTTAAGTTCCTGTATTCCTATATGGTGATATCCGCATAAGCAGATCAATTCTTTTAATTCGCCGCAGGTTTATCCAGCGCCCCATGAGCCTGTGCAACCACATCCTCTACCTTTACAGTAAGGCTGTCCGGCACTTTGGTTCCCTCCGGTCTTTTTTTCAGATGAAGCAGGTATTCAATGTTTCCCTCGGGTCCTTTGATCGGGGAAAAGGATAAATGGCATGGCTCAAGAGCGATACTCATGGCAAAATCCCTGACTTTCTCTATGACCTCCTCATGTACGGCAGGATCACGGACAACGCCTTTCTTCCCTACTTTTTCCCTGCCAGCCTCGAACTGAGGCTTGATCAGGCAGACGATCTCACCATCCTCTGTAAGAAGATTTCTCACAGGGCCCAGCACTTTCGTCAGGGAAATAAAAGAAACATCAATCGATGAAAATTCAGGTTTTTCCTGAATATCCTCCGGAACCACATAACGGATATTTGTTTTCTCCATGCAGACTACCCGCGGATCATTGCGGAGCTTCCAGTCCAGCTGACCATATCCAACATCAATTGAATAAACCTTCACACCGCCGTTCTGGAGCATGCAGTCTGTAAAGCCTCCGGTAGAAGCCCCCACATCCATACATACCTTTCCCTCAAGGGACACATCAAATTCATTCATGGCCTTCTCAAGCTTCAGACCTCCACGACTTACATAGGGAAGTGTATTTCCACGTACCTCCACTTTCACTGTGTCTGCAAACATGGAGCCTGCTTTGTCTTCTTTCTGTCCATCCACATAAACCTGTCCGGCCATAATATATGCTTTTGCTTTTTCCCTGGAAGGTGCAAGAGCGCGCTCCACCAGCATCATATCCAATCGTTTCTTCATTCTTCCATTCCCGCTTCCGAAATTTTATTTCAACTGTTCAAAGTTTTCAAACAGTTATCTTTTTACTATTATATCTACAATTCCCTGACTGCTAAGTCCCAGCTGTTCCCTGAGGCTGTCAACGCTTCCATGGGGCACAAAACGGTCTGGAATCGCTACCGGCATCACCTGGATACCAGGATGCTTTTCCTCCATATAACCGCATACATGCTGTCCGAAACCGCCATTTTCCACATTTTCCTCTACCGTTACGAGCAGGCTGTGATCTGTCGCCAGCTCATCCAGCAATGCGGTATCCAATGGCTTCACAAAACGGACATTTACAAAAGTAGGATCGTATCCCTCTTTTTTCAGTTTCCGGCAGACATCCTCACAGATTTCTACCATACTGCCCAATGCCAGAACTGCGATTTCTTTCCCCTTATGGAGTACTTCGCTTTTGCCAAGTTCCACAGGAGTCTGGTATTCCTGCAGTCCCTGGTAAGCATTTCCTCTCGGGTAACGGATTGCCACAGGTCCTTCTGCTTCTACAGCAAAACGGAACATTTCCTTTAATTCCCAGTCATTTTTCGGTGCCATCACGGTCATTTCCGGCATCATGCTAAGATAGGAAATATCAAAATTACCCTGATGAGTCTCTCCGTCTGCACCAACCAGTCCGGCTCTGTCCACAGCAAAGATCACGTGGAGCTTCTGCATACACACGTCATGGAGCATCTGATCCACCGCTCTTTGTAAAAACGAAGAATAAATCGCCACTACCGGAATCATCCCGCCAAGTGCCAGTCCTGCTGCAAAAGAAACTGCATGTTCTTCTGCAATTCCCACATCAAAAAAACGGTCCGGGAATCTCTGGGAAAATTTCTTCAGCCCCGTGCCATCTGGCATGGCCGCTGTGATTGCAACCAGCTTCTTCTCTTCCACTCCAGCCTCGCACAAAGCGTCTGCAAAAACATCTGTATAACCTGGACAGACTTTTTTCTGGGTTGGTCTGCCTGTCTTGATATCAAAAGGGCCAATTCCATGGAACAGATCCGGATTACGCCTTGCGGGCTCATATCCCCGGCCTTTCTCAGTAAGTACATGAACTACAACCGGTCCTTTCACTCTCTTTGCCTCATTAAACAGCCGCATCATCTGACGCATATTATGTCCATCTACAGGGCCAAGATAAGTCAGTCCCATATTTTCGAAGAGCATTCCCGGAATAAACAGCTGTTTAATACTGCTTTTTGTCCTTCTTACGGCATCCACCATGGCCGTTCCCACATGAGGAATCTTCTTTACAGCCTTGTTCAGGCTCATCTTCATCCCGGTATAAGCTTCTGCCGTACGAAGGGCACTGAGATAATTTGACATTCCTCCTACATTTGGGGAAATGGACATATTATTGTCATTCAGGACAATGATAAAATTCGTTTCCAGCTCAGCAGCGTTATTTAACGCCTCATAAGCCATACCGCCAGTAAGTGCACCGTCCCCGATCACGGAAACCACATGGTATTTCTCCCCAAGGAGATCCCTTGCGCGCACATATCCGAGACCTGCTGAAATAGAATCTGAGCTATGCCCTGCGTCAAAAGAATCGCAGCTGCTCTCTCCTCTCTTTGGGAAACCGCTTAAGCCACCTTCCTTGCGCAGCGTATCAAATTCTCCTTTTCGTCCGGTCAGGATCTTATGGGTGTAAGCCTGGTGGCCTACATCCCAGATCAGCTTATCATCTGGAAAATCCAGTACATTATGCAGTGCCAGTGTAAGCTCTACCACCCCAAGATTGGACGCCAGATGTCCTCCTGTCCTGCTGACGGATTCAATCAAAAAGCTTCGTATTTCATCAGCCAGCTGTGGAAATTCAGCCAGAGGAATCTTGTGAATATCGTTGGGCTTTTCTATTTTATCCAGAATCATTCGTATCCTTCTTTCACTTTCTGCGTCCCACAAGTTCCCTTATCAGGGTAAACAGAAATTCATTTTTCTTATTCAAGCCTTCCAGAAGCTCTACTGCCTCATCAGACAGCTTTTTCACCTGCTGTGACGCTTTTTCGGTTCCCATGAGGGTCACATAGGTAGTTTTATGGTTCTTCTCATCACTGTGGATAGGCTTTCCCAGCTCCTCTGCAGTGCTTGTCACATCCAGGATATCGTCCTGGATCTGGAATGCAAGGCCAATATTTCCCGCTGCCTTTTCTATCACAGAGACTTCCTCTTCAGAAGCCCCGCCAAGAATAGCACCTGTCATCATGGACGCCTCAATAAGCGCAGAAGTCTTGTTTTCATAAATATAATCGATCATCTCACGGCTCATGGGTTTGCCATCATTTTCCACATCTACGCTCTGTCCGCCCAGCATTCCATAAAGTCCGGTCTTATGGGACATCACTTTAAGAGCCTGGATCACACAAGCCTGGTTTCCCTGTGTTTCTTTCAGGTCAAAGGCTGTGAACATCACTTCATAAGCATAATTCAGAAGAGCCACGCCGCTAAGGACTCCCATTGCCTCCCCGTAAACCTTGTGGGTTGTGAGACGGCCTCTGCGGTAATCATCATTATCAAGAGCCGGCAGGTCATCGTGGACCAGGGAATGGGTATGAATCATCTCCATGGCTGCCATAAACGGATAAGCAAGCTTCTCCTCACCGCCAAACATTCTCAGAGTCTCCAGGATCAGCATAGGACGAAGACGCTTTCCCCCTGCTAGAACACTGTAATTCATGGCCTGTGCCATGGTCCGCGCAAACCCTTCTTCTGCCGGAAGATAAGACTCCAGCACTTTTTCAATTTCTTCCGTTCTTTTTTTTAACTCATCTTGAAAATTCACTAAGCGTACCATCCTCATTCATCTGCAGCATTTTCTTTTCTACAGTGTCAAGTTTATCGTTGCAGTATTTCAGAAGCTCCATTCCCTGCTTATACAGCCGGAAAGAGTCCTCCAGGGAGGTCTCACGGTCTTCCAGCCTGCCAGCCAGATCGTCCAGCTGTGCAAAAGCCTCCTCTAAAGACTTCTCTTCTTTCTTTTCTTCAGCCATCATCCCGTGCCTCCTTTTTCGTATTCTGTACAGTGGCTTCGACCGTACCATCTGTTACATAAACCAGCAGACTATCCCCTTGTTTTACCTGGGAAACAGATGTCACCGTTTTTCCCTCTTTATCTGAAACGTAAGAATATCCCTGATTCAGCTTCCTAAGAGGAGAAAGACCGTTGAACCGTTCCAGATAGAGGGACAGTCTGTGTCTTTTGTCTTTTATCTTTTGTTCCATGGCAGACTGGATACGTTCCTGCATATCTGTCGCGTACTGCTGGTGATCCTGCAGGCGCCTTACAGGATTCAGATATTGCAGACGTGTCCTGTATTTTTCCAGCATTGCCCTGCTTACATCTATTTTATTCCACACGCCCCGCTCCAGCCGCTCCTGATAGCCCTTCATGGAATCCAGAAAGCTTCTGCAGTCAAAATAGGCAAGCTCCGCCGCAGCAGACGGAGTAGGAGCGCGTAGATCTGCTACAAAATCAGCGATGGTAAAATCAGTCTCATGTCCTACCGCCGAAATCACAGGTGTATGACATTCAAATATGGCCCTTGCCACTTCTTCTTCGTTAAAGGCCCATAATTCCTCGATGGAGCCGCCGCCACGGCCTACGATGATCACATCCACATCTACCTTATCCAGCGTCCGGATTCCCTGCACGATACTGGCAGCTGCGCCTTCTCCCTGCACCAGGGCAGGATAAAGGATCGTCTGGATAAAAGGATTCCGTCTGAAGGAAACATTAGCTATGTCTTTGATCGCAGCTCCTGTAGGAGACGTAACGATACCCACTCTGTGACAGTATTCCGGTACCGGCTGCTTGTACTCCTGGGCAAACATCCCCATATCTTCCAGTTCCTGCTTCAGGGCAAGATATCTCTCATATAATGCACCTGCACCTTCCAGAGTGATCTCCCTTGCATAAAACTGATAAGCTCCGTCCCTCTCGTAGACTTCGATCTTTCCACCTGCGATCACATTGTCCCCATCCTTCATGCGAAAAGCAAGACCTCTTCGTGATCCGGCAAACATTACACATTTTATGATCCCGGTCTCATCCTTCAGGGAAAAATAAATGTGCCCTTTGGAGTGGTATTTGCAGTTGGATACCTCTCCCTTTATATAAATATTCTGTAAAAAGTAATCCTGGGTAAACATGTTCTTCACATATCGGTTTACCTGGCCAACAGAATATACATTATTCATTCTTATTTTCCGGTGCCTTGGAGCTTACATTACGGTTAACTACCACAATCGTCTTGGACGGATCTTTTACCTTGAAGCCAGACTTCGGTCTTGCCGGCTCTTTCTCCTGGTTTTTCGCAGCTGTTTTTTTCGCAGCAACTTTCTTATCAGGATTTGCGATCTTACCAAGAATACCGTTTACAAATGCACCGGACTCTTCAGAACCGAAGCATTTGGCAAGTTCAACCGCCTCGTTGATAGCAACTCCTACCGGCACTTCTTCTTTCTCATATTCAAGCTCATACACAGCCAGACGAAGTACGGTCAGGTCAACCCGGTTCATACGGCTGGTCTTCCAGCCCATACTGATGCTGTTCAGCTTCTCGTCAAGTTCTTTGGTATGATTCATAATGTTCATATACTTACGGCTGATATATTCTTTATCAGCTTCTTCCAGATTCTCAATATCTTCGAAATATAAAGCGAGCTGCTCTTCCATTTCCTTCTGTGTATTAAACTCGCTGATAAAAAGCAGCTTAAATATGTGTTCTCTCTGTTCCCTTCTTCTCATGCTTCCTCCTATTATTTAACTCCCTATCCTGTGCAATATCTATGAATAAGGCATGCAAGCATGCCTTATTCATAGCTGCCTCACAGGACTTTCATAGTAAAAAAAGGAAAGGTTTACTTTCCTTTTTCATTCTCCATATCTACGCTTGCAATATGAATATTCACATCTGCAACTTCAAGTCCGGTCATATTCTCAATGGCTGCCTTAACCTTCTCCTGGACCTTCTTGCTGGTCTCAAGGATATTCATGCCATATTCAATATTCAGGGTAAGATCTACGCTTACCACACCGTCAACGATCTCTACCTTAACGCCCTTGGAAAGATTCTTCATTCCAAGCTTGCTTACCAGCTCGTTAGTAATATTACCAGCCATGGAAGCAACACCATCTACTTCTGTAGCAGCCAGTCCGGCGATAATGGTAACTACCTCATCTGCGATCTGAACTTCTCCGATTCCTTCAATATCCTGTATTTTATATGTTGTTCTCTTTTCTGCCATGCTCACAAACCTCCTAGGTTTAATCTGTCAGGTGCGCCCTTGGTGCTGCCGCACAGGACTTTCATAGTAATTATTAACATTATATCAAAACACTCAAAAAATGAAAAGAGTTATTTGCTGAATTCGGTTAATATTAAATCTGGATTACGGTCCTCTGTCATACCAACACTCCATGCATTGATAAACAGAAGCAGTGGATTGCCCTTCAGGTCAGTAACCTTCTTCATGTCAGAAGTTCCAACGATCTTGTCCACATTTACCTCGTCCTTATTTGCGATCCACCTGATATGCTCATAAGGCAGATTTTCCAGACGGATTTCCACATTATACTCATTTTCCAGACGGTATTTCAAAACGTCGAACTGAAGCACACCAACAACACCCACGATGATCTCTTCCATATTTCCGTAAAGCTCCTGGAAAATCTGGATAGCACCCTCCTGTGCGATCTGATTGATTCCCTTTACAAACTGCTTTCTCTTCATGGTGTCCAGAAGTCTTACCCTTGCGAAATGCTCTGGTGCGAATGTAGGGATTCCTTCAAATGCAAATTTGTTTCCAGGACTGCAGATGGTATCTCCAATGGAAAAAATACCCGGGTCAAAGACTCCGATGATGTCTCCTGCATAAGCCTCATCAACTACATGGCGGGACTCAGCCATCATCTGCTGTGGCTGGAGAAGACGCATCTTCTTGTCACCCTGTACATGGTAAACCTCCTGAGACGCATCAAATTTGCCGGAGCAGATACGCATAAATGCAATTCTGTCGCGGTGTGCTTTATTCATATTTGCCTGGATTTTAAATACGAAGGCTGAAAAATCATCACTCATAGGATCCACAAGACCGGTATCTGCCATTCTTGGTAGAGGGGATGTGGTCATTTTCAAAAAGTGCTCCAGGAAAGTCTCCACACCAAAGTTGGTAAGGGCTGATCCAAAGAATACTGGTGTCAGCTCTCCCTTGCTTACCATCTCCTGGTCAAATTCTGCACTTGCGCCGTCCAGAAGCTCGATTTCCTCCAGAAGCTGATCCTTCTGTTCCGGATCCATAACCTCAAGTGCATGAGGATCATCCAGATCGATTTCCTCAAAATTTCCCTCTTTGGTACCCTTCTGGGTATCTGTAAAGGTAAGAACTTTATTTGTATTACGATCATAAACACCACGGAATTTCTTACCGGAACCAATGGGCCAGTTGATCGGACAGGTTGCGATTCCAAGCTCCTTCTCGATCTCGTCCAGAAGGTCAAAGGTGTCATTGGCATCACGGTCCATTTTATTGATAAAGGTAAAAATAGGAATGTGTCTCATAACACAGACCTTGAACAATTTTCTTGTCTGTGCCTCAACACCCTTGGATCCGTCAATTACCATGACTGCAGAGTCTGCCGCCATCAGGGTACGGTAAGTATCCTCAGAGAAGTCCTGATGTCCCGGTGTATCCAGAATGTTGATACAATATCCATCATAGTGGAACTGCAATACGGAAGAAGTAACGGAAATACCTCTCTCCTTCTCAATTTCCATCCAGTCTGATACTGCATGGCGGGCCGTTGCCTTTCCTTTAACACTGCCGGCCAGATTAATGGCTCCGCCATACAGCAGGAATTTCTCAGTCAGAGTAGTCTTACCTGCATCCGGGTGGGAAATGATGGCAAAGGTTCTTCTTTTTTCTATTTCTTTCGTATACTTCGACACGTTTAGCCTCCTATTTGAATTCTATATTCCAAAACCTACATCTGTACATCTGCTTACGTCATCTCTGACGGACAACCGCATTTCCTGTACAGTATGCCTGTATTCTTACTTTTTTGCAGCATTCCTATTCTAGTATAAGGATAGCTGCACTGTCAAGGGGGTATCTTGGCAGATTGTACCGAAACTTATCCCAATTGTCCATTAGCTGTATTTCTAATCCGGTATGTTTTCTGATATAGCCGTATCATCATCCAGATCTACCGAAGTCTCCAAGGATTCATCTTTATTCACCAGCTCCTCTTCACTTTCATTTAAAGGTGTGATCACTATGTTCTCCGGAGCAATTCCGGTTTTCCGTTTTACGATATCTTCTATCTGTGCTCTTTTGGCATCTGTCAGATCTGCTTCCGGCACCACTACATCAGCGGTCTCACCAGTCAGGTTTACGATTACATTTTCAAAGCCTTTTGCCTCAAGAAGAAGCTCTGCTGCCGCTTCCTTTTCAGTCAGATCAGCCATGGAAACCATGGTGCTTACAGCCTCCTGCTTCTGATCATCCTCCAGATCCTGGTTATTGATGATTGCCTGCAGATCTGCCTTGTTCTGGGAACGGATCTGTTCCCTTGACAGTTTTGCCTGGGCAGCAAAATCAGAAGCTGCTGTAAGTACCGCTTCTCCCGGTGTACTTGTGGTCTGGTCCTGTACATCTGTAAGGCTGTCTTCTGTCCCATTCTCATCCAGAAGTGCTGTTTCATCAGTAAGGTCGTAGTTCACATCCTCAAGGATACTACTGCTATCCGCACTGGTCTCTTTGTTTTTCAGGCCAAGATCTACATCTGCAAAATTCAGGTATCCTGCAACTGCGATCAATACCGCCAGTGAAGTAATGATTACCTGGTTCTTTTTCAGAATCTTTTTCACTTTACCTCTCCTCATTTCATTTTGATCACTTTTATTTTATGGGCATCCAGCTGAAATAATGCCATAACTCCCTCCACAATATTCCTGGAAACCACAGAATTGTCTGCTCCCTGCGCTGCGATCAGCACTCCTGTCACTGCTTCTTTCCCGGAGCTGTAGAAGCTGCTGCTGTCTTTTTCCTCCCCGGTCATAAGGATCACACGTACTTTTCCCACCCCTTCCACCTGGGACAAAAGATCTTCCAGCTTTTTTTCTAATGTAGTCCGCTCTGCTTCTGTGCTCTCATAAGAAGTATCAGCAAAAAAAGAACTACTTTCGCTGCCTGCCGCCAGAGAACTATCTTTCTTATCCGACACCGGAAGTGCTATCACTGTGAGAAGCAGTCCCAGAAGAAGCAGGATCACCCACTGTCTGCTCCCCATTTTCCCCAACAAAGATTTCACAGTTTTCTTCCCGGATTCCCCAGTTTGCTGCAAGTTCATCTTTTATCCCCCTCTCACTTCCTGAATCTGGCACCTCCTTTGTCCATACAGACGCTTTTAGCAGCTCTCCTTCTATATGTACTTCACACTGTATGGCTTCTATGCCTTTTTTCTGCAAAGCTTCCAGGATATTTTTTCCCAATTGCTTCTCCACACCTTTTTCCAGAAGACTTTTCTGAAGATTTTCCATATCCATTGTAAGCCGCTGTCTTTCCTCCTCTTGGTATAGATTCAAAAAGCTCTCAGGCAGCTCCCTGCTTTTTTCCAGAATCGAAAGCACAGGTGTGATCAACATGACAATCAGCAGCAGTCCCATAAAAAAACGTACATATCGTTGGTACTTCTCTGTGGGCACCAGATAAATGAACATGGTGAGGAGGATATAAAATATGGCAAGACACTTCACCCAGCTGTAGATTGCTTCTTTCATAGGCTCATCTCCCCACTGACGCCATAAGGATCACAAATGTAAGAATACACAATATTTCTGCTGTCAGCATAATCCGAAGCAGCATAGCACATCCTTCCCCCATTGTTCCAAGGCAGCCAACGATCCGTTTATCGGATACCGGCTGCGCGATTGCCCCTAAAAAGCGATAGCCAAGGGAAAGCAGTCCATAGTGGATAACGGGTCCTGCTCCTACAAGGAACAATGCCAGCACAGAGACCGCACCCAGGCAGTTTTTCACAAGCAATGCCCCCGTCAGGATCAGCTCAGTCACCACGTTCACCGCATTTCCCACTGCCGGAATCGCCCCTGCAGTTTTTCCTATGGCAGTTCTTTTGAGTGCATCCATGGCAGGCGCCACAAGCCCCCGCACTGCCTGAAGTCCCAGCACTGCCCCCAGCATGGTCTTTAAGCTCCAGCTGATCAAAGTTTCCAGAAGCTCTGCCATTTTGCTTAGCATGTCCTCCTTGGAAAGATGATTTACCAGACAGAGAAGCACATACAGATTCGCGCCAGGCAGGATCAACGTCAAAAGCAGCCATTGTACCAGCCACACCAGAAGTAATACCCCCTGGTAGAATACAGATGCAGTAACGGTTCCGGAAGCTGCTGAAATTGCTATGAAATAAGCAGGTGCCAGACCTTTCATGAACTGTGTCATCCAGTCCAGCTGCTTTCCCAGAGAAATCCCAAGCTGCTGGTAGCTGTCCATTAAAATGGTAAATAACAGAAGGTATACCATATAAAAGCTTACATCTCCGATCTGGCTGTTCTCAAATACTGCTGCAAAATTGGAAAACACTGCTGCTGCCAGCACCAGGAGCAGAATCCGGAAAAAATTTTCCCGTTCTTTTTCTATTCTGTCAAAAAAGAGGCTGCGCAGAAATTGCTGCACCGCCTCTTTTGAAACTACGCTCTTGCCGTTTATCATATTTTCCAATGCTGTTCCTATGGAAAAACTGTTATTTCCCAGCATTTCGTCCATCAGCTTCTGCACCTGTTCGAAGGACATATCAGAAACCATTTGGCTGGTGACACTTTCTGAAATCCCGGAATCTGCATGGGTCGTTTCTGACTCTTCATCCATAATGTCTGTTCTTTCTGTAGCTGCAAAGCTTTGTCCACTCTGTGCTTCTGCTTTGACTATCCTGTTTTCATTTTGCCAGCAGCTCACAAAAATCATAAAAGAGAAACTGACACAAGCTGCAAAAATTCCATAATATCTTTTTGCTGCGCCAGTTTTCATACCATAAACTCCTGAATGGTCTTTAAAAGTGCCATCAGCACCGGCATACTCAGTACCATTACCGAAAGCTTACAAAACAACTCGATCTGTGCAGCTGTAGTGCTGTAGCCTGCATCCTTACAGATTCCCGAAGCAAACTGGCCGATGTAAGTAATCCCGATCATTTTTACCAGAACTGAAATATATTCTGTATCTACAGGAAGAGCCTCCTTTATTTTCCCAAGGGAATCAAAGAGATAACCTATTTTTCCCACAGCCAGTCCCATGATCACAAGCCCGATTCCCACTGTAATAAAACAGGCGTATTCCGGTCTGGTTCCCTTCATAAGGAATCCCAGCATAACACCGCATACGCCCAGTAAAGAAATCTTTATAATGTCCATGTTCCACCTCCAGTTCACTTCCGGCAGGTTTTGACGATCAAAAGCTTTCACCATAATCCAAATATTTTTACTATATTTCAAATACTTTTATTATAATTCAAATAATTTTTTTATACTGTCGAACAGTTCATAGATATATGGTACGATCCAGAAAAGCACTACCAAAAGGCCTGCCAGACTGACCAGAAACGCCTGTTCTTCCCGTCCGCTGTGTTTGAGCACCTGGGAAAGTATGGAGACCAGGATCCCCACAGCAGCAATTTTGAATATAATACTGACTTCCAAGGTGTCTCCTTTCCTTACCACATCAATACCGCCAGCAAAATCCCGCCCAGCACTCCCATGCTCTGATATACCTTCTGCATTTTAGGTGCCTCGCTTTTTAATGTTTTCATCCTGGTGCTAAGCTCTTCCTCCAGAAGTGTCAGCTGTGCCACCTGCATTTCCTTATCCAGATATCCCAGCTTTTCCCCAAGAGAAAGAAAACATTCCCTCTCTTCCTTTGATATCTTCTGCAAAGGAAGATTCCTTAAAGCACACTCCCTGAAAATACCGGTAAAAGTGATCCCAGGCCGCCTCTGAAGCTGTGCTGCCATTTCTTCCAGAAACTTCCTGTAAATTCCCGGCATTTTTGCCGCCACATCAAGGAATGCATCCTCCAGCGTGGCTCCCGTACATCGGATTTCTCCCTTCAGTAACAGAAGTATCTGAACCAGTTTTTCCAGAATCTTCAGTCTGGCCGTCACTTCCATGCTTTTGCAAAGTCCAAGGCCAGCCCCTGAAAAAAGGATCAGAATGATTCCTGCTGTTTTCAACAAGGCCTCCCATTTCTGTCATAGATTCCTAGTATGGTTCCTGCATGGTCTCCTTTATCCAGGAATATATACCGTTCAAACACTCTCCTTCGCACCAGCTTTTCAAAATAGGGCTGATGGGTCACATCCTCGATGGAGTTTCCGTGGGCAGTCGCGATCACCTTACATCCACTGTGGATCACCGCTTCCACAGCTTTAAAATCTTCTTTCCGCCCCAGTTCATCAACAGCCACAACAGCAGGCGACATGGAACGGATCAGCATTTCCATTCCTTCTGCTTTCGGGCAGCCGTCCAGCACATCGGTACGCATTCCCAGGTCATTTTGCGGAACTCCCTGGTAGGAGCCTGCAAGCTCGCTTCTTTCATCCACCACGCCAACCGTTACACCTGGCAGTTTTTCTTTTTCCTGTCCATTGCTTAGCTGCCGGATAATGTCCCGAAGCAAGGTGGTCTTTCCCCCTCTTGGCGGGGAAACGATCAGTGTATGGGCTACCCAGTCCTTTTTGCGAATATAGGGCATGACACAGTCTGCGCAGCCAATCACCTCATGGGCCAGACGCACATTGATACAGGAAATATATTTCATTCCCCTGATCTCATTTCCATCTAAGATCACCTTTCCGGTAACCCCAACCCGGTGTCCGCCCTGGACTGTGAGAAACCCCTGGCGTACTTCATCTTCATATGAATACAGGGAGTAGCCGCTCACATACTCCATGGTTTCCTTCAGGTCCTCTCTTGTCACCACATATTTGCCATCATGATCTGTGAGAAAGCCTTCTCCACCATCATAGGTATAAAACAGTGGTCTTCCCACTCTCAGCCGTATCTCGTATATTTTATCGTAATCAAGGTTTGCATTCATCAACAGCCTGCGGATATTGCCTGCAAACAGGTTCTGAATCTGCTCTGCTTCTATCTTGTATCACCTCTCAATTTTAGTATATGTGGACAATCCCGGATTCATTCTTATAATATCGTAGACTTCCTGGCACTCATTGACCATGTCTGAAACAGACTCCCATACCAGTTCTAATACTGGCTTGTTTCTTTTGTGGTACTCTGCTGGTATTCTTCCATCCTCGGCAGACTCAGCTTCAAAACCCTGTCAACGATATTCACAGAGGCAGAACTGTATGCATAGGCTGCTGATTCAAACAATACATACAAGTCATCTCCATCCACAAAGATCTGCTCAATACGCTCCGGGAAACGATAGCTGACCGCAGAATTTTTATCAACATAAAGCCGTTTATCCGATTTCTCATAGAACACCACCCTGGAAGGCAGAATTCCAAAAGAATGGGACAAAAGAAGCTTGTCATTATAAAAGGCCATTCCCTGGGCCTGTTCAGAAATCGTGGAATAATCCAGGGGCACTGCCATCTCAAAATTCATTCCCAGACCTTCATCCATGGTATTAACCAGATTTCCATTCTCATCCACTGCATATCGTGCGATCGCGCTATCTGTATATTTTGTAAAACAGCCAACGTACAGACACCCTTCATAAAAGGTCATAAAGGAATCTCTCACAATTCCATAAAGACTGGCCACCTGATTGATGGTAATGGGACGCTGGCTCTCATCATAGTCGTAATTTTCAATAGATTCCATGGTAAGGCTTACTGCCTGTGCAAGCTCCTGCGTGTTGGAGGAGTACCACAAAATCTGATGTTCACTGTCATAAGCCAGACCGCCCACATGGGGCTGTCCAGGCAAAACAATTTCTTTTATAAAACGATGTGATTTCTTGTTGATCATATAGATCACAGAATTATGCTTCTTCGCATGGCAATAAGCACTTATAAAAACATAATCCTCTGTTACAGCCAGCCCTTGCGGCGTCATGGTCGTGCACATGGCCGGCATGTCTCCTTCACTGGTAAGGAGGGTCCGTGTTGCTTTCAGTCCGGGAATGATGTAGGTTCCGTATTCCCGTTCCTTTTTCCGGTTCTCAAAGGCAAATGCCATCAGTTCTTCCTTTTGGGAAAGCATCTGGATCTGTCCCCGCAAGGTATAATAAGCTGCCTCCTGATTGGTTGTCTTTCTTTTGGTCGGCGGCTCATTTCTTCCTCTGTATACAAAGGCATAAGCAAGATAAGATCCCGCGATCACCAGTACCATTATCAGAATCCGAAACCAGAAAATGCGGTTTCTCCATTTCATTTTTTTCGTCATTTATTTACACTGCTTCCGCAATATTACTCTTTTGTTACAACATTGTTATTTTTTTACAACGTTTCTTATTATACTTGATATCCTACACATTTACAAGGGTAAGTATCAATACAATCCGGTTTCTTCCAGAAACCTGGATGGATCACGTTCTTTGTCGTACTGTCGTCTCACATAGCAAAGCATTAACTCTTTCTTCGCTCTGGTCATGCCAACATAAAAGAGTCTTCTTTCTTCCTCCAATGCCTCTGCAAGGACTGCCTTTTTATAGGGAATACTGCCTTCATTCACATTCATGATATAGACTTTATCGTATTCCAGTCCTTTTACTGCATGAAGAGTAGATATTATGATTCCTTCTCTTTTCGTTTCCTGCTTCTTTGCCTGCTCTGTCAGCTTTTTCGTATAGTCTTCTATGTATTTCTCCCATTCCGCAAGACTTTTCATTCCTTTGGCGCTTTCCTGTATCCGGTCAAGAACCTCGATCAGTTCCTCCGGACGTATTCTGCGGTACTGGGCATACTCTACCAGATACTGCTCATACCCCATTCCTTTGCGGATAAAATTCACCGCCGCATAAGGTGCCAGTGTGGAAAGAATTCTAAGATGTGTCTCCAGGGTGGTGATACGGTCACACATCCAGTCTTTGTCTTTGTAAAACTCTCTAAGAGCTGTAAAAGACACATTGGTCTGTGTCAGGGCATCCCCTGCAATATACCGGTTCGGGCGGTTCATGATTTCCAGAAACGTTTTCCTTGTCCGGTCCCCTGCCGCCATTTTCAGATATGCCATCAGGTTTCGGCTGATCCAGTGCCGGAAAAGGTTCGGCAGCTGTTCCTTCATGGTGAACGGGATCTGGTACTCCATCAATGCTCCAACCAGACCTTCCGCTTCCTGATTGGTACGGAAAAGTACTGCTGTATCTTCCAGATTTTCACCTGATTCCAGTCTTTTTTTCAAAAAAGAGGTCACCTTCACATACTCTTCCCTTGGATTATCAAATTCCATCACCTTTACCGGTTTTCCCTGCTCATTAGGAGTAGACAACTGCTTCTTAAATCGTTTCTGGTTACAGTCTACTACATTCATGGCTGCCTGTAAGACATTTTTCGTACAGCGGTAATTAATATTCAGAAGAACCGTCTTGGCCTTTGGATAATCTTTGGTAAAATTCAACATGATCTCCGGCTTTGCCCCACGGAAATGATAGATGGACTGATCATCATCCCCCACGATAAACAGATTATCCCTTGGCTGGGCCAGCATCCGGACCGTATCATATTGAAGACGGTTAATGTCCTGAAACTCATCTACCATGATATACTGGAATTTGTTCTGCCATGCTTTCAGAATATCCTTTCTCTGGTCAAACAGCTCATAACAGCAAAGCAGCATATCATCAAAGTCCAGCTTCCGCCTCTGCCTCAGGGTTTTCTGGTAACCATTGTAGATCTGACGGAACACCTCATCCGGACAGCAGGATGAATAGTAGTGATCCAGGGAAATACGGTTTCCTTTCACAACACTGATTTCCTTTGCCACATCCTCCTGGAAATCCCCCTCCTGGGCAAGCTCCTGCCCAAATTCCAGGGTCATTTCTTTCAAAATGGCATATTTTTCCTCTTCTGACAGAATATTTCCTGCACCAAGTCCATAAGCCTGTTTCAGAATCCCATAAAATACGCCGTGAAATGTCCCAAAGGTGACAGCAGTGGAGGTCTGCCCAGTAAATTTCAGGAAGCGTTCCTTCATCTCCCTGGCTGCAGCCCTGGAAAAAGTCACAACAAGAACAGAGGACGGCGGTATCTTCCCCTCTCCTGTCATATATGCAGTTCTTTCAACGATCACTGAGGTTTTCCCCGAACCGGGGCCTGCCAGAACCATCATAGGTCCTGACAGGTGGGCGATTGCCCTTAATTGAGATGGATTTTTCTTCATTACAGATTCTCAAGCTTCTCGATAGCAGCTTTCACACGACGGATGGTTTCATCCTTGCCAATGATCTCCATGATCTCGGTAGCACCTGCCGGTGTCATCTGCTTACCAGATACAGCTGTACGGAGCGGCCACATTACAAAGCCGTTCTTGTAACCTTTCTCCTTAACAAATTCGCTTAAAGAAGCAAACAGTGGATCATTGGTATAATCCTCCTGTGCCTCCAGGACAGGAAGGACTTCCTTCAGAACAGCAAGAGAAGTCTCTTCGTTTGTTTTCATTTTCTTGTGACAGTACATGGATGCGTCATATTCCGGAACCGCCTGGAAGAAATCGATCAGCCCTGGAATATCCGGGAAGGTCTCGATTCTTGTCTGAACCATTCCTGCAATTTTCTTAAAGTTAAAATCTCCTTTAAGAACTTCTTTCATATACGGAAGTGCTCTCTCATAAAATACTTCCGGATCCATTTTCTTAATGTACTCTCCATTCATCCAGCGAAGCTTGTTGATGTCAAATACAGCCGGAGATTTATTGATGTGATGGTAATCAAATTTCTCAACCAGCTCCTGGAGAGTGAAGATCTCATTATTATCAGCCGGGCTCCAGCCAAGAAGTGCCACATAGTTTACAATTGCTTCTGAAACAAAGCCCTGATCTAAAAGATCCTCATAAGAAGAATGTCCGGAACGCTTGGACAGCTTGGCATGTTTCTCGTCTGTGATCAGCGGACAATGTACATATACCGGAATCTCCCAGCCAAAAGCCTCGTAAATACGGTTATATTTCGGTGAAGAAGAAAGGTATTCATTACCTCTTACTACGTGGGTGATTCCCATCAGGTGGTCATCCACAACATTGGCAAAATTATAAGTAGGATATCCATCGGATTTGATCAGGATCAGATCCTCAAGCTCCTCATTGTTTACTGTGATATCACCATAAATAACATCATGGAACGTAGTGGTTCCCTCTGTAGGCATGTTAAAACGGATTACATGAGGCTCTCCAGCATCCAGACGGCGCTGTACCTCTTCCTTGGAAAGCTTCAGGCAGCGTTTGTCATAAATGGAAATCTCCTTGCCTGCAACTACGCGCTTCATGCTCTCCAGCTCTTCCTTCTGGCAGAAGCAGTAATATGCGTCACCCTGCTCGACAAGCTGCTGGGCATATTTCAGATAAATTCCCTGCGCCTGACGCTCACTCTGCACGTAAGGACCGAAGCCTCCATCTTTATCCGGACCTTCATCATGAATAAGACCGGTCTTCTCCATGGTACGGTAAATAATATCAACAGCGCCTTCTACATAACGCTCCTGGTCTGTATCCTCGATACGGAGAATAAAATCTCCACCTTCATGCTTGGTAATAAGATATGCGTATAACGCAGTACGTAAATTTCCAACATGCATCCGGCCTGTAGGGCTTGGTGCAAATCTGGTTCTGATCTTAGCCATATTCTTCTTAATTCTCCCTGTTTATTTGTTTATTAATTCTTATCTTCCACTGTCATCCATTCTCTGGATCCGTTCATGATCACTCTGTGTCCAGCAGTCTGAATGACAACTGTCTTTTCACATTATATACCTGTTCCATTCAAAATGTCCATAGGGGAAACAGCGAAAAATGCTGCCAGTGAGCAGTAACGAAAAAATCTCCCCGAAGTCCAGCCTCAGGGAGATCATCATCTGTAAGAACAATTATGCATCGATTCCTTTATCTCTCAGATAATCGATAACATCACCAACTGTATTCAGCTCTGTAAGCTCCTCTGCCGGGATCTCGATGTTATACTCATCCTCCAGAGCCATAACAAGCTCGAAGAGGTCAAGGGAATCTGCTCCCAGGTCATCCTTGAAGGAAGTGTCTGCTGTAATTGTCTCTGCGTCACAGCTAAGCTGCTCTGCGATCATTTCACTCATCTTTTCTAACATTGCTCATTCTCCTTTAAATAAATATCTCGGAAACCGGCTTCTTATCTGCCGTATGTCATATACTGCGGAAAGTATATAATCTGCTGACGCATTTGTCAAGAGAATTATATGATAAATTCCGGCTCCTGGAATTTAATCTGTCTTGCCACGCTAAGTGCCAGTCCCATCTCTGCCATCAAAAACAAAATGGATGTACCACCATAGCTGATAAATGGCAGGGTAACACCTGTATTCGGCATAATATTCAGCACAACGGCTACATTCATGATAACCTGCAGGGCAATATGTACGAACACACCGCTTACCAGCAGCGATCCAAACATATCCGGCGCGTTCTGTGCAATAAAAAACAGTCGGTACAAAAGATATGCAAACAAGGCCAGCACCATGATCGCACCAAAAATTCCAAGCTCCTCACAGATAATAGAAAAGATCATATCGTTCTGTGCCTCAGGCACACTTCCAAGCTTCTGGATACTGTTTCCAAGCCCTCTTCCAAAGAATCCGCCTGAACCAATGGCATACAGCGCCTGAAGGGTCTGATAGCCATCTCCACTTGCATAATCCTCCGGATGAAGCCATACCTGGATACGACGCAGACGGAAATTGGAGCTCTGGTCCATGTTGGAAAGACTATACACCATGATCACGGCAAGCACGATCACTACAGCCGCTATTATAATAAATGGCTTGGTTTTTGGATGTGCGATAAACACAAGTCCGACTGTAATTCCAAATATGATCAGTGCTGTGCTTAAGTTATCTGTAAACACATAGGCAAACAAAGCCTGGATACCTCCTGCTCCCAAAAGGACCATGGTGGCTTTCAGTGTCTTTACTCTTTTTCCCATCTTGACGATCAAATACGATAATGTAATGATCACCGCAATCTTGGCAATCTCTGCCGGCTGAAACTGGACACCGATCTTCAGCCATCTTCTGGCGCCATGGGAGGTAACTCCAAGAGGCGATTTAACAAGCACCATAAGAAGTGCTGCCACCCCATAGATCAGAAATGGGAGCTTCGCCAGAATATGATAATCAAAATAAGATTCTACAATGGCAAGGATCAGGCAGCCTATGCTATACAAAGCCTGTTTCTTGAAATAAAACATGTCATCTCCCTCATTGATCTGTGCCATATAAGAGCTTGTGCTATAAAGCATGATCAGTCCAAAGCACATGATGAGAATGATAACCGCAACTAAGTTGAAATCGTAATAATCAGACTTTAGCCGGTCTAATATGCTTTTCTTTTTATTAGCTGTTCTTACATTTCTTTTTCCAGATTGGAGATTTGCCGATCTGTTATTCGAATTATCCAATTAATCACCTGTTTCTGAATCTGTTTCTACATTTTTTGCTTCTCAATTGTTCTCATTATAGCAGACTCCTTTTTATGGCGCAAGAAAAATACTCCCCGTAAACAGGAACAAAAAAGAAGGGGTAGGATCTGCACCTATTCCCCTTCTTTTTCTTTTATGCTGCACCGACAACCGCCCTATCCCTTCTGGTTATCAGCTGGCTTATTTCCCGTATTCAATGAATGCGCTTTATTCTTTCACAGATCAGTCTTCGCTTCCATCGTCAAAACCTTCGGTTTCAATAATAAACTTCACATTGCCACTCATGGAATCATCTTTTCCAGTGAAGGATGTATAAGCTGCATCATCAGACTGGATTGCCTCCAGACGATCCAGAACGCTCTGGAAATCATCCTCCATGGTATCTTTCAGTTTCTTGATACCTTCATCATAGAATTCCTTCTCGCCGTCTTTCAGGTCTTTTGCACCGTCTTTCAGCTTCTTAGCGCCATCCTGCAGATCCTTTGCTCCATCGTCAAGATCCTTAGCTCCGTCCTTCAATGTGCTGGTTCCGTCTTTCAGTGTTTTAGCACCGTCATTCAGGTCCTTTGCTCCATCTTTCAGAGTCTTGGTTCCGCTTGCCAGGGATTCTGTACCGGATTTCAATTCACGTGTTCCGTTATTGACACTATTAGCACCGCTTCTTAACTGGGATGCTCCGCTTCTAAGATCAGATGCACCACTCTTTAACTGGGCGATACCAGATTTCACCTGTCCGCTTGCTGCTACCAGTGTACCTGCTCCGCTTACCAGGCTTCTTGTGCCTGCTGTCAGCTGTGCTGCTCCATCATTTAAGGAATCACTGTTGGAAGTCAGCTGGGAAGCTCCACTTCTAAGGGCTACACTGTTTGCTGCGATCGTACCTACACCTGTTACCAGCTGGCCAGTTGCCTTACTGATTGAACTGATACCACTGTCAAGGCTGGATTTCGCTTTCTGAAGAGTGCTTGCACCACTAAGAAGTGCGTTTGCATTTGCATTATCTTTACCCTGAAGTGCTGTGATACCATCTGTAAGAGTACTCTCGTTGGCAAGGAGCTGATCTGCACCTGCTGTCAACTGCTTAGCAGCACCTGTCTTCTGCAGCTTGTTATAGCCAGCCTGAAGTGCAATGTTACCTTCTGTAATTGCTTTAGAACCTTCTACAAGTTTATTCACATCAGCGGTCATGCTGGAAAGATCTCCAAGTCCTGCAACCAGACTGCTTACAGCCGTCAGGCTTTCACGAACCTGTGCACCACCTTCTTTAAGACTGGATGCACCTGTTGCCAGCTGTTCTTCACCTGCTGATTTAAGCTGTGCCAGTCCGCTGTTTACACTTGCTGCGCCAGTGCTTAATTCTGCTGCACCTGCATTCACGCTCTGTGCTCCAGCTTCTACAGCAGAAGCACCAGAGATTAATTTATCTATTTCACCAGCTAAAGTATTTACGCTCTCTTCACTTGCACCAGAAATACTTCCGGCTGCTCCCTCAAGGTCAGATGCGATTGTTTCCAGAACCGCCTGCACATCCGCTCCGTTTGTTTCAGCCTGAACGCTTACCTGGGACTGGGCTGCAATATTTCCAAGCTCTCCCTGGGCAGCAGATGCACTGCCAAGTCCAGAACTCAGTTCATCAATTGCAGCACTGATTGCTGCCGCTGTACCCTCATCAAGATCTTCGTTTCCAAGTGCTCCCTGTAAGGTAGCAATCGCATTGCTCATAGAACTCTGTGCTGCACTGATTTCCCCTGCTGCACCATCTGTGGATACTCCTGCTGACTGTGCAGAAACACTTGTCTGGATCTGTGCTGCCGCCTCACGTATACTTGCAGCAGAATTATTCATTGTGGTAGAAGCACTGCTGCTGATCTGGTTGATGGAATAACTGGTACCCTCTTTCAGTTTGCCAAGGCCTTCTTTTACCTGGGTTGCACCAGAAACCAGAGTTCCTGTTCCATCTGCCAGGTTCTTTGCACCTTCTGCAACACTTGCTGCTCCAGCTGCTGCTTCTCCAACCTTGCCAACATATGCAGTCACACCATCTGCCAGTGAATCAGCCCCATCCACATAGGTAGTCAGATTCTCCACCATCTTATCCGGCTGTGCTTTCTCAACATTTGCAGCAATATCAGCCAGCTTCGTTGCTGCTGTACTGATTCCGGTGGCAGCCTGCTGGATTCCAGGAGCCAACTGTCCGACACCTTCTACCAGGGCACTTGTTCCTTCTACGTAGGACTTGGTTCCCTCTGCAAGTGAATGCGTACCTGTCACATACTGACTCACACCATCTGTAAGCTTGGTAGCACCATTTACATAAGCAGTTACACCAGAAGCCAGCTGATTTCCACCTGCCACATACTGGTTTACACCATCTGTAAGGGACTTCATTCCTTTATTATATTCTTTCATATTACTGTTTACAGTATCTACACCTTTGGTATAGCTGTTTACACCAGAAGCCAGTGTATCAACACCGGAAGTATACTGTGATATACCGCTCTGCAGTGTTTTCGCTCCGCTGTTCAACTGGGAAGCTCCGCTCTTGGCACTTGCAACACCTGCATCAAATTCATTATAGCTGGAAGCCAGTGTGCTTGCTCCACCATAAAGAGTTCTTGTTCCATCATAAAGTGTTTTCGTTCCTGCATATAAGGAAGAAGTTCCGTCATAAAGCTGGCCCGCTCCTGTATTTAAAGTCTTTGCTCCATCATCCAGCTCTTTGGTTCCATCATACAATGTACCGGTTCCATCTGACAGCTCTTTTGCTCCATCATCCAGTTCCTTAGCGCCATCATAAAGCTGACTTGTTCCATCCTTCAGATCTTTGGTTCCATCGTAAAGCTCCTTGGTTCCATCAAACAGGTCTTTAGAACCGTCTACCAGCTTCACAGCTGCATCATCAAGTTCATCAAGGGAATCCTGGAGATCATCCAGGTCATCAGAGTTCTCAAGGTCCAAGCTGCTGAGAAGGTCTGTTACTGCCATAGTGAATGTATTTCCCATAGAACAGTCTGTAACATCAGCTTCCATTGTAAAGCCTTCCGGAATATCGATTTTGTCTGAAAGGTCATCGCTTAAATCCAGGCTGTCCTTTAATCCAGGAATGGCAACTCCTACAACCATTTCTTTATCACCGTCTGAAATTACTTTTCCATTATCAATGGTAACATTGGAAAAATTATCAGAAGAAAGGATCATTCCCGTAACCATAACAAATGGGGAATAAACTTCTACGTCCTTTTTATCAACTTTTACTGTCTTTTTGGATTTATTTGTATAAGATACTTCCATACGGAGATGACCGCTTTTTCCAGCCAGTTCATCCGGTGTGATTTCCTGGTCATCCAGATAATATTTAATCTTCATATCTACAGGAAGTTCTTTATTAGAAGTTCCCTGATAATAGATATCGCTGCTGTCTGTGCTCCAGGTAACATTCGTTCCATCCTGGGTGAAGGTCTCATCACCTTTTACATTTTTGATTCCTTCCAGATCAGATACATCGGATACGTCACCCTCTGCTGCCCCGGAATTCTTCAGCCAGTCAGATACTGTGATATCTTTTACCTCGCCTTCTGCGGTGGCATTTACATATACTGTCTCTTCCTTGGATACTGCATTATCTGCTTCCTGTGCTGCAGCAATTACCGGTGTAGTTCCAAGGACAGCCGCCATTCCGGCAGCCATAGTAACATTCATGATCTTTTTATTTCTATTCATGCTATACAACTCCTTAATTAAAATCTGATGTCTTGGGACTCTCTGGCTGTCCTACAGCCTTTTCCTTTTATCCCGGCATCAGTTAGTCATCTCTTAGCCTATGAAAGTTATACAACAAAACTGACCAGTAGTCAATATCTGTTTTTTATCCAAATCTTTCCCTGTTTTGATATTGACTTTTGGTCATTTTTGTTTAAAATAAAAATCAAACTACCGTATAACCGTACAAATTAAGGAGGAACAGGCATGGGAAAACTGGAGTTAAATAAGAAAAGAAAGAAAAGTGCTCTATATAACACTGCCTTTGATCTCTTTACCACCAAAGGACTGGCCAAAACAACCATTTCAGATATTGTAGAAAATGCAGGCGTCGCCAAGGGTACATTTTACCTGTATTTTAAAGATAAATATGATATCCGTAATAAACTGATTTCCCATAAAGCAGGAGAATTATTTTCAGAAGCTCATGATGCATTGGAAGCTGCCGGCATCACCGGATTCACTGCTCAGCTTCATTTCCTTGTAGATAATATACTGGACCGGCTTGAGACGCAGAGCAGCCTCCTTGGATTTATTTCCAAGAACCTTTCCTGGGGCGTTTTTAAAGATGCTTTTCAGGAACAGGCAGATGATGACGATTTCCAGTTTTATCAGGAATATCTGGATCTTCTGGGAAAAGCAGATGTCCAGTATGATTCCCCGGAGCTTCTTCTTTTTACCATTATCGAACTGGTAAGCTCCACAAGCTACAGCTGTATTCTCCATTCCCAGCCAGTCTGTCTTGCTGAATACAGACCGTATCTGCATAAGACCATCGACTGTATTCTCCAGGCATTTGTCCATAATCCCAGCGAGGGAACGGCTTCCTTCCCAAGCCCTATGGATGTTGTTTCAGATAATCATTTTGATGATTGAGAACATCCTGTTTATACAATCTTTTACAAGAAAGAATCCTGCTTTGCAGGATTCTCCGCCTGCGGCGGGTCGCTATAAGCGACATCTACCTTTCCGCCGCAGTGCGATCCTGCCCGGCAGGGCTTTTAATGCTATAGGGAATTCCAATGGAATTTCCTATAGCATTAAAAATTCCACCAGACATTTAGCAGCTGCATTCTGCATCATCTTACCTGTCTGATGGAATCTTTTTTATGTTTCGCAGATTTTGCCTTACAGTTTTTCAAACACATTCCAGTTTCACCTTAAAAGATATGGTTCTGGGTGTTTCCATGCCTTCAAATAAAATAGCATACGCATTTTTCTCAACATCCACCTCTGCAATCGTCCCAATTCCGAAGATTTTATGTAAAATCTTCTGCCCAACCGGATAATGTGTAGGCTGCTCATCCGCCATAAGATAACGGCTGCTCAGCTCTATATATTCCCTGGCCTCTTTTATCAGGCTCTCTTCCGGCTTATCTGCATATGTAAGTAGCTCCTGGTCAATATCCAGAATAAATCTGGAAGGATATCTGGGAGAACCATCCAGATTGCGCCCCTTCGCCTCAGACAGGTACAGCCGTTTCTTTGCTCTTGTCATTGCAACAAAAGCCAGCCTGCGTTCCTCTTCCATTCCTTCCTTTGTCCTGGTCTTCCTGGATGGGAAAATCCCCTCATTCAGCCCACATATAAACACATAGGGAAATTCAAGTCCCTTCGAGGTATGTACCGTCATCAGCTTCACTTTATCCTGTTCTGTCTGCACATCGCTATTAGAAAAAAGTGCCACATGCGCCAGATAATGCTCCAGCGTTGCTTCCTCCCCACAGCCAGTCTCATATTCGTACACAGACTGCTTTAGCTCTGCAAGATTGTCCAGTCTCTCCTGATTTCCCTCTGTACGAAGCATTCTCTCATATCCCGACAGATCCAGCAGGGAGGAAAGTACTTCTGATACTGGCCTTTCCTGGTAATCAGAGGCAAAGCGTTCTATCAGCTGGACAAATTCTCCCGCTTTTGTTCCTTTAAAAATATCCAGTTCCAGATTCCGGCAGAGTGCCTCATACAGGCTGCAGCCATTCTGGGAGGCATATTCCTGAAGAAATTTCATCCGCCGCTCTCCTAAGTTCCGCTTGGGAACATTTGCGATTCTTACAAAAGACAGATCATCCTTGTATGCAACCATCCGCAGATAACAAAGAGCATCCTTAATCTCCATTCTCCCGAAAAACTGTACGCCACTGTATATGGTATAAGGAATCTCTTCTTTCAGAAATACCTGTTCAATACTTCTGGTCAGATAATGAGCACGATACAGGATCGTAATATCTTTGTATGAAACACCGCTTTCCTTCAGTTTCCTGATCTCCTGCGAGATCCAGAGTGCTTCCTTCTCCTGATTCTGGGCATGGCAGCAAAGCACAGATTCCCCGGCAGGCAAAGTTGGAAAAAGCTTCTTTTCCATGCGGAGATGGTTCTTACTAATCAGGGAATTGGCCACATCCAGGATCTGTGGCGTAGAACGGTAATTTTCCATCATCATAACCGTCTGTACAGCCGGAAAATTTCTGTGAAAATCAAGCAGATATTTCACATTCGCCCCTCTCCAGGTATAAATGGTCTGGTCCGGGTCTCCTACAATAAACAGATTCTTATGGTAGCCACATAAAACGCACATCAGCCGGTATTGTAAGTCATCGATATCCTGGAATTCATCTATCATAATATATTCCAGACGTTTTTGCCATTTTTGTTTGATTTCTTCATTATTTTCAAATATATATAGTGTAAATTTGATAAGATCGTTATAGTCAAGGCCAAAGCACTTCTTCTCCTGGTACAGGTAACCGTAAAAAATAATATCACCGGTCTCAGTTGCTTTCCTGTATTTCTCATAGATCTGGTCAATGGACATGGTGATCATATCCTGATAGTATTCCGGGTCCTTATAAAGTTTACGGATCTCGATCATATCCCTTGCCTTGGAAAAAGTCATATTGCGCAGAGTCAGTCCTCTTTCCTCATATATGATCTTAAGCATAGAATCTATATCAGAATTGTCCAGCACCAGAAAACTCTTAGGATATTGCACTGCATAGCTCTCTTCCTGGAGAACCGATACGCAGAATCCATGAAATGTATTAATATAACCTGTGTCATTGTCACCAGTCAGATTGTGGATACGCTGGCGCATTTCATTGGCTGATTTATTCGTAAATGTAACACACAGAATATTCCCGGGTAAGATCCCGATCTCATTTACCAGAAATGCAAATCTGTAGGAAAGTGCACGTGTCTTGCCAGAGCCTGCCCCGGCAATTACACGGATATAGCCTTCCGTAGCTGTCACCGCTTCCCTCTGTGCTTCATTTAACCGATCCAGAATTTCCATTTACCATCCTCCATGCCTTTCTTTTGGGCTTCGTTCCCGAAAGCTTCCTGCACACCCTGTCTTTAGAGCCTGTTTGAAAAATCATCCCTGTAATCTCATATCATTTAGTATAGCATCCTGCTTCTTTATGTGCAACCATATGTTCGTATTTAATCTTTTGTGTTACAAAAAACTCCTCAAAATGATAATGCTTACCATTTTAAGGAGTTTCTGATACATATTATTTATTAAATACTTAGAATTTTCTCCAGGTATCCCTTTTAAATAAGAGAAGCAATGGGAATACCTCAAGTCTTCCTGCCAGCATATCAAAAATCATCACAATTTTTGATAAATAAGAATAGGTGTTAAAATTTCCGGTAGGCCCAACCGCACCAAGACCAGGTCCGATATTGTTCAGAGTCGCTGCGATCGCAGTAAAGTTAGAAACCATATCCAGGTTATCCAAACTGATAACCAACAGTGAGCTGACAAAAATCAGAATATATACGAACAGAAACATATTCGTAGCTCTCACCACTTCATGGGGAATGGCCTTTTCATCCATCTTGATCTTCTTAACTGCATTAGAATGCAGATAAAGCTGCAGCTCTTTGCGAGCAGATTTGCAAAGGATCAAAAGACGGGATACCTTGATACCACCACCGGTACTTCCTGCACAAGCCCCGACAAACATCAGGATCACCAGGATCGTCTTGGAAAAAACAGGCCAGACATTAAAATCTGTAGTTGCATATCCTGTGGTCGTGATAATCGATCCAACCTGGAACGCAGCCTGCTGGAAAGCTCTTCCAAAGCTGGTAAACATTCCTCTTGTATTGATGGCAATAGCAACGATTGCCAGTCCAATAATCCCAAGATAATAACGTACTTCTTCATTCTTAGCTGCCTGCATTACTTTCTTGGTAAGAAGAAGATAATACGCATTAAAATTGATTCCAAAGAGAATCATAAAAACCGTGATCACTACCTGATTATAGGTACTATATCCTGCAATACTGTCATTCTTGATGCCAAATCCACCGGTACCAGCAGTACCGAAGCTGAGGCATAGCGTATCAAACAACGGCATCCTTCCAATAAGGAGGAAGATCATCTCCACAATCGTGAGTATAATGTAAATCGTATACAAAATCTTAGCTGTAGACTGTACCTTTGGCACCAGCTTGCTGACAGATGGACCAGGGCTCTCTGCTTTCATCAGATTCATGTGATAACCACCAGTTAATGGAAGCAGGCAGAGAATAAATACCAGAACTCCCATACCGCCGATCCAGTGGGTAAAGCTTCTCCAGATCAGCATACAATGGGAAAGAGCCTCTACATCATTCAGAATGCTGGCTCCTGTAGTGGTAAAACCGGAGACTGTCTCAAAGATTGCGTCTACCGGGTGGGGAATACTTCCTGATATAATAAACGGAAGCGCTCCTGTAATACTTAATACCAGCCAGCTAAGAGCAACCGTAACAGCACCCTCTCTGGCATGAAATACTTTATTCTTCCTTTTCTTTCTGGTAAGGGGAATCCCGATTGCCAGGCAGATCACCATTGTGAGCAGAAAAGCCAGACCATTTTTTTCCCGGTAAATAATTGCAGTAATTCCCGGCAGAATCATGAATGCCGCTTCAAAATTGAAGATCCAGCCAAGAATATAAGATATCATGGAATAATTCATGTCCGGACTCCTTTACCTCTCTAAAATGTCTTGAATGTCCCGAAGACCTTTATTTGTCGTTACGATCACCACGCTGTCGCCAATTTCCAGTGTATCATGGCCACGGGGGATGCGGACACTTCCATCCCGGTAAAGACATCCGACCAGAAGGTTCTTCTTCAGATTCAACTCGGACAAAGTCCGCCCTACGATTGGGGAATTATCACTGATTTTGAATTCCAGCGCTTCTGCCTTACCATCCAGAATATGATACAAGGTTTCCACGTTGCTTCCGATTGAATTCTGAGTAGCCCTTACATACTGCAGAATATAATCTGCTGTGATGTATTTCGGATAGATAACACTTCCAATGTCAAGACTGTCAATAATATCGTCATAGGCAAGCCTGTTTACTTTGGCAACAAGCTTGGCATTTGAGATTGTCTTGGCAAAAAGTGACAGGAATACATTCTCTTCATCCATATTGGTCAGGGTTACAAAGGATTCTGCACTTTCCAGGCCTTCTTCCAGAAGCAGCGAGCGGTCTGTACCGTCTCCATTGATAATCGTTGCATCAGCAAGCTCTTCACTTAAAAATTCACAACGGTTCTTATCTTTCTCGATAACCTTTACCTTAATCTTCATCGCAAGCAATGCCTTGGCAAGATAATAGGAAATGGTACCGCCGCCTACGATAACGGTATTCTTTACCTGATGGGTCTTCAAGCCGATCTTCTTAAAAAATGCAGCTGCATTCTGAGGTGTGGCAAGAATAGAGACCACATCTCCGTTACGGATCATATTCGTACCACCTGGGATCGTCGTGTAATCCTTTCCCTCAATCGCGCAGAAAAGGACATCACAACGGAAGTGCTCCGTGATCTGCTGGATTGTCTTCCCATCCAGGTCAAATTCCGGCATCACCTTAAACTTCAAAAGCTCCACCTTGCCACGGGCAAATGTGTCAATTTTAATCGCAGAAGGGAACCGTAAAAGCCTGGAAATCTCCTGGGCTGCTGCCAGCTCCGGATTGATGATCATGGTAACTCCCAGACGCTCCTTGATAAATCCGATCTCCTTACTGTAAATCGGGTTACGTACACGTGCGATGGTATGGCAATGTCCTGTCTTCTGCGCGATCAGACAGCACAAAAGATTCATCTCATCAGACACCGTAACCGCAATAAGAATATCTGCTGTCTCAATGCCTGCTTCCATAAGGGTATTGATACTTGCACCATTTCCAACCACACCCATGGCATCTACTTCATCTGTTATTTCATTAATCGTATCTGCATTGATATCGATCAGGGTTATGTCTGTGTCCTCTTCCTGTAACTGCTCTGCAAGGGTACGTCCAACTTTTCCGCACCCGACAATTATTATTTGCATAACTCCTCCAAATGTATAAATAATGTAACTGTTCAGGCAGTTACTAAATAATAAGAAAACATCAACAGGCAGAAATGAAATCATTTCTGCCCTGATGCTCTATAAACAGCGCTATTATATCACTCTTGTATGTTTTTGGAAATAGTCATTTTCTTACAGTAAATACTGTTTGAGCAGATTGTTTTTTTGCAAATATATTCGAACAGATGTTTACTTTTTAAGATTCTTATAGTAAAATACGTACATAAACAAAATTCTAGCTGGCTCTGAACCGTTACGCCTAATTATCGTTCCCATTTTTTCTAAAATAATAATAGGAAATTTCTCCAGAAATGGAAGGAGGCCGGTGCTTTCGCACCGGCGCGTATGAAAAAGAAAAATATTAAATTAAGAAAGACTTGGTGCTTTCTACAGTTAATAATATACTAAGCAAATGTGATAAAAATGTGAAATACTTTTGAAAAAAAAGTGAAATGATTTTCTTTCTTTTTGTATAAAAGAATCAACTTTTAAGGATATTAAAGGAACTCTGCTAAATGAACGGACATAAATTTGAATACAAATGTGCGCGTATGCTACGTCGAAAGGGATTCCACCACGTAGAGGTCACTAAGAAAAGTGGTGACCAGGGCGTTGATATTATTGCATATAAAAGATTTTCCAAATATGCGATCCAGTGCAAATACTATTCCTACCCCGTGGGCAATAAAGCCGTACAGGAGGTATATGCCGGGGGCAAATATTACGACTGTGACCATTATATCGTTATGACCAATGGCACCTTTACCAAAGCCGCCATAAGTGCTGCCAATAAATTAGATGTAAAATTATGGGACAACTGTTCTCTCCTGAAAAGCACCAGCCTGATCTTTGAACTCATGCGCGCAATAAATATTCTAGGCATCCTGCTTGGCTTCTATCTTTTACGGAATGACCTCTCCTTTTTATTGGGCAATATTGGACAGTATTACAAGGAACTTTTTCTTATTGTGGCAGGTATTTTCGGCTGGCTTGGTTTTGGGAGCTGGCCTGTCAGTACTCTTTCTTGCGCGTTATACTTCTTTCTTGCGCTTACCTTACAGGGAAACCAGGTTCCAGCTTTTTGTGTAAATGGAATCAATCTTGTTTTTCTGTTTCCGGCGCTGATTCATTTTATACATGTATACCTGCTAAAACCCAAAGCCTGATAGTCTGCTAAGAAAGACATCCCCTCCAGAAGATAAACGGTTAGAAAACATATCTTTCAAAACAATATCAACAGAAATTATTTGAGAAACACTTCTAGCCGTTCCTACATAAAATAAAGAGAAAGTAAGAATTAAATCTGAAGGGATTTCTTTATGGAAAACTATCCTATGAATCGTTCAGGGTGCCGCCCTTATAATAGAACCTGCGGAATGATGAATTCCACTCCGGCACGCCGCACTAATCCTACAGGCAGCAAGATTAGTGAAAATCCAGGCTGTAATTTCCGCAATGACCAACCATCCTGCACACCCGCTCCCTGCCCAAATAATACACCAGCTCTGGCAAACCATTTTCCAAATGATAATTCTATGTACGCACATCTGAAACATCTTACACCAGCAATGGCATATGTACCTTTCCAGTTTTTCACCTCTGCATATGAGCTTGATTATGCTTTATCTGTCGGGACTGTTTTCCCACAGCTTTGTAAACCGTTCTGTGGAAAGAGAGGTGTATGCAAATGAGTCAGAAAAAAAGTTCCGAACGTTCCTGTCTTCTTCGTCAGATCAATGAAGTAAGTTTTGCCGTTAACGATATGCTTCTCTATCTGGATACACACCCAGATGATGAGAAAGCTTTGAAATTTTTCAAAGAAGTTTCCTCCAGACGTAATCAGCTGATGACCGAATATGCAGAAAAATATGGACCTCTCACCATTGATGACGCAGTCAAAAACAATGAAACCTCATGGAAGTGGTCGCAACAGCCATTCCCCTGGGAAGGAAAAGGAGTGTGATCGTTTATGTGGAATTATGAGAAAAGATTACAGTATCCTGTTAACATTACTACCCCGAATGCTAAGCTGGCGCAGTTCATTTCCAGTCAGTATGGTGGCCCCGATGGTGAAATTGGCGCTTCCCTGCGTTATCTTTCCCAACGGTTTACTATGCCGGACCGCACTTCTATGGCTGTATTAAATGATATAGGCACAGAAGAACTGGCACACCTGGAGATGGTCTCCACCATCGTTCACCAGCTCACCCGTGACCTTTCCATGGAGGAAATTGAGAATTCCGGTCTTGGCCCCTACTATATTGACCATACAATTGGAGTATGGCCACAATCTGCTGGCGGCGTCCCCTTCAGCTCCACCATCTTCCAGAGCAATGGGGATCCCATCACAGACCTTTTCGAAGACCTTGCAGCAGAGCAGAAAGCCCGCTGCACATACGACAATATTTTACGGGTAGTTCGAAATACCCCGGAAGTGGCAGATCCCATCCGTTTCCTGCGTGCAAGGGAAATCGTCCACTTCCAGCGTTTCGGTGAAGCCCTGCGCTCCATTCAGGAAAAACTGGATGCCAATAACTTCTATGCTTTTAACCCAAGCTTTGACAATCCATGCAAAGCAAGCTGTGGACCTGAAGCCAGATGAAATAATATTGCAATTTATACCATCAGGCGGGAATATGCCGGAACGCATAAAAAGCGTTCTGGCATATCCCCGCCTGGATTTCCCTACACTCCCTCATAATCAAACGCTGGTATAAAGCTTTCCTTCGCAGTCTCTCCCTCCTGGAAATATCCGTTCTCAATTCCAAGCTCCACTGCCGCATCCAATACTTTTTCATATTCCCGTCTGGTCACTTTCCGGTTCAGCTCCGGATATTTTTCCTGCTGCCATACAGGCGTATACTGATTCATCACACTGATAAAGACCTTATTTCCATAAGTTCTGTGAAGATAGTCCAGTACTGCAATGGAATTCCGGGTATGTCCCGGAAGGATAAGATGCCGTATGATCGTGCCTTTCTGAATGTATCCATCCTCCCCAAATTCACAGGAACCAGTCTGGCGTACCATTTCTGCAATTGCCGCCTTTGCCACCAGAGGATAATCCTCTGCATGGGAAAAATCCGCCGCCAGCTTTCCGTCCGCATACTTCATGTCAGGCAGATAAACATCCACATATCCCTCCAGCATACGTAGTGTCCCAACCTGTTCGTATCCACTGGAATTATAGACAACCGGAAGCCTGAATCCTTTTCCCTTCGCCATCTCCAGTGCCTGAACGATCTGTGGGACATAATGTGCTCCTGTAACCAGATTCAGATTTGCAGCTCCTTTTTCCTGTAATTCCAGAAAAATTTCTGACAATCGTTCCACTGTAATTTCTTTTCCACAATCTCCTATGGCAATATCGCGATTCTGGCAAAAACAGCACCGAAGCCCACATCCGGAAAAAAACACTGCCCCGGAGCCTTTTTTCCCTGAAATACAGGGTTCCTCCCACATATGCAGAGCGGCACGGGCAACTCTTACAGTGCTGTCCATGCCACAATATCCAGGTCTGCCTTCCAGACGGTTCACTTTACATTGCCGGGGACACAAAGTACAGTTTCCAAGTAATTCCTCAAACATAAACTCACGAATTCTCCTCTCTGATCTTCTCTGTCAGTTCCTGTCCCCCTTGTTCATACCATTCCTTTACAAAAGTATCAAAATAATCCAGCGGCTGCTCTCCCATGATCATCTGGATAAACGCATTTTTTTCCAGAGTAGCCAGCATATTCGGGACTTCACCATCTAACGCCATCAGATACTGTCGGCGAACCGCCTTATAATGTCCATCCACAAGAACACCTACAGCCGAAATCCTGGACTTATATGCAGCCCAGTCCTCTGCAGTTACATTTTCCCCATTCACATATTTCATACAGGCATCATAGTAAGACTTCTCCAAAGCACTTAAATTGCTCACATTTTGCGTCCCGACCATGACTCTGCGGATATCCTTTGTCACATTGTAAATTGCCTCATTATAATCCACATTGATCACCAGCGGGCGGGCAGTGGGATCCACATTCAGGGCAAAATAACTGTTTATCTCATCTGTATTTTCCACATCCTCAAACCGGCTGTAGTCAAACAATACACTGATAATTTTCATCACGATTTCCGGATGTTCATATCCTTTTCGTACCACTACATACTTATTATCCATAAAAGAAGCATAAACATTGTCCTTTTCCTGATAATCGGCTGTGAGATAATAAGGTTCCCAGTCTGCCTCTGGGTCATTTTCGATTTCATCCATAAGCGGATTATTCGGCGCCCACCAAAGACCAAAAAATGCACCACACTTTCCCTCTACCACAAGATCCCGGAGATTATTCTGGGCACGGAGTGCAAAATTCTGATCCAGGATTCCCCTCTCATAAAGTTCACGAAGATAGGCAACTGCAGATCTGGTTTCTTCTGTCAGGGAACCATATACAATCTCTCCATTTTCATCCTTGATCCACCGTCTTGGATATGCATAAAATTTCTCAAAAACAGGCTCTACAGAATAGTTCTGGCTGGTATTGGATACAAAGTTCGTATCACAGACCAGTCCAACCGGTTCCTCTCCTTCTTCAGCGCCCATCCGGTTTTCCTGGAAGCACTGGATAATGTCCATAGCCTCTTCCAGAGTATCTGGTTCTTCCAACCCCAGTTGTTCCATCCAGTCCTTCCTCATCCACAAAAGACAAGGTCCATGGTCGATTACTGCCTCCGGCAGTGCCATAAGCTTACCGTCAAAAGTTCCTGCACCAAGAAGCTGGGGACCGTAGCTGTTGTACATGGCCTTGATCCTGGGCGAGGTACAATTGGCATAAACCTTTGTCAGATCCTCCACCAGATCATTTTCCACAAGAGTATTTAAAGTTTCACGGTCGGAAACCACCAGCACATCCGGCAAAGTGTGGTCATTTACCAGCACATTCACATAAGCATTGTACCGGTCTTCCCGCTCCATATAAGTATTTTTATTCTGGATATTCAGAATTTCCTTCAGATACCTGGTGTAAGCATTGTCTTCGTAGGTATTGCCCTCTGGCAGGTTGGAATTGTTCGCCCCGCTGATCTGCCCAAGGGTATACGTCACAAGCTCCGGATATTTTCCATAAGGGGTTGTCGCTGCCTTTTTTTCTTCCCATTCTATATTGTCATCATCGCTCTCATCAGCAGCCGGAATATTATTCTGCTCCCCATCCCGGACACTATCCTGCGCACTGTTTTGCGTTTCACTTCTAATTCCTTCCGTCTCATTTTTACCGGCATCTTTGCAGCCAGCAAGAGAGGCAGCCATGGAAAAAGCCATTCCCAGCACAAAGATTCTCCATCTGTTATTCACTTTTTCCACCACCCTCTCTATTCTTTCCATCCGCTGTCTCTGAGTCCTGCAAATACTTCTTTGCGGAAAATTCTCCTGCTGCGATAGTCTTCTCATCTGCTTTTTCCCTGGGAATACGCATTTCCACTCTTGTCCCCTGGGTTATTTTACTAAGCACGCGGATTCCATATTTCTCTCCATACAGAAGCTGCATTCTGTCGTTTACATTCTTAAGTCCATATCCGGAAGCCTGATAGGTTACCAGCTTATCCGCTTCCTCCTGTTCCATTCCAGGTCCATTGTCCTCTACTGCCAGAAGAACATCCTCCCCATCCTTTACAAAGAACAGCTTCAGGATCTTTTCTCCTTCTTCTTTCATATCAAGGCCATGCTCCAGCGCATTCTCCACAACCGGCTGCAAAAGCAGCTTCGGCACAATATCTCCCTTTACCTCTGGATCAATATCCCAGATAACCTGGAAATCATTATCATGCATAACCAGCTGGATATCCAGATATGCCTTAATATTCTGAATGCAGTTATCTACCGTAACCATATCCTGTCCCTTGCTTAAAGCAGTACGATAAAACATAGAAAGAGACAAGGTTACCCTGCTGATTTCCTTCTGATTGCTGCGAATAGCCATCCAGTTAATAACAGACAGGGAATTATACAGGAAATGAGGATTGATCTGGGCAGTCAAGGCCTTCAGTTCAAACTCCTTAAGTGCGATCTTATTTTCATACACCTCATGAATCAGACGATTGATCTCATCCATCATGCTGCGGAAGCTGCGCACAAGAAGACCGATCTCATCACCAGAGTCACTGTCCACCGTAACCTCGCGGCTTCCCTGATTCACACGGTTCATGTTGGCCGTAAGCTCCTCGATTTTTTTTGTAAAAATTCTGGAAAAAGAAAGCCCCAGTATCAAAATAATCGCTACACAGGCCACGATCAGCGGAATCTCACTGACCAGGATTCCCGACACAGAACTGTCCACCGCAGACTGTTGTTTATATAAATAAAAACTCCAGCCACAGGTTGTATTTTCTCGTTTCACATATGCATAATCCTTCTGACCGTTTTCCAGCATATTTCTGGAAACCATACGTTCTTCGTCAGATACTGCACCTTCAGAAACATATCCCTCGATTTCTTTCTGAAAAATCACATTTCCATCCTTATCCAGGATCATACCTCCTGATTCCGTGGAAATAATGTTCTCAAAGGGCTGGAAGATTTTATTATAATCCAGGGTAACACAAAGAACTGCAGTCTGTGCTTTTCCCTCGTAAATTCTTCTTACCGCTGCAATTTCCGGCTTTTTGCTGTCTACAACCCACTGAACGAAAACATCATCCGCCAGCTTATCATACCACCATTCCTTATCCACCTCAGACAATGGAACAAGTGTATATTCATGACGCACCTTGATACTGTTTGCAAACAGCTGGATCTGCGTAATCGCATCGTGATAGGATTTTGGCACAGACAAAAGAGGATCTGCCACCTCTGTATATTTCTTATAGGCATAGTAATTGTCCATATTTTTTTCGGAAATCAGATCCTCTATATCCGGGGAATAGGTCAGATAATTTAACAGACTGGAAAAGACCTCTATCTGGCTGTCAATTCCCTCTCCCGTCTGTTCCAGGATGGACGACATATCCTCCATTTCCTTTTCCCTAAGCAGGCTGCTCATGCGGTCATGGCTGTACCACACAAGCAGTATCATGGGCACAAGGCTTGCTGTCACAAGAAGAAGGGTCAGCTTGTGACGATATTTCATATTCTTAAATTTATTCTTTATGGCTGCCGGTATTCTCATCTTCTTCACCGGTTCCTTTCCGGTAGGATTCCGGACTGCTTCCATAATACTCCCGGAAGCTTCTGCAGAAATAAGAAACGTTAGGGATTCCTACCTGTTCACTGACCTGTGCAACCTTCATGCTGGAATTGCAAAGAAGCTCTTTCGCCTTCTCCATTCGTACCACACGGATAAAACGGTTCAGGTTCATGCCGGTCTCTTTTTTGAAAATAAAGCTGAGATAGCCGGAAGACAGATACACCTTTTCTGCCAGGGTCTCCAGGCTTAAATCTTCCGCATAATGCTGATAAATATAATTCTTTACAGAAGCTACCTCATCCCTGGAACCACTCATGGAACGCTCCAGAAATGCTTCGTACTCCTTTATATTCTCCTGGGTGATTGCCAGGATCTGCTTCAGATCCGTACAGCTGTACAGCCTTTCCACTTCATGATCCAGCTTACGCTCCTCAGAGAACTGATTTTCCTGAAAAAGCTCCTGAATCACATTGGAAAAAACAAATTTCACGTACATAGCAGAAAATCTGGTGTCATTCTCATATTTCTTTACCAGGCACTCAAAATGCTTCTTCAGCTGATCCACATCCTTACGGGAAATATCCTCTGAAATCTTCTCCATCAGGCGGGAATCCTGGGTTTCTGCATTCACCAGCTGATTTTCATCCGTCTCATTGGTAAATACATGTACATCCGGATGATAAAATTTCTCTTCCATCGTCTGCTCCAGCTGGGACATAATCTGGGGAAGTGCCTCATGTCCTTCAAAGCGGCTGCTCACAGCCAGATGAAAGCTGCCAGAATAGTTCTGCTTCAGAAGGTCATACAAGAGCTTGGCAACCAGCTGATAATCGCAGTATACGTCTGAAAAAAATAATACAGACTGTCTGGTATTCAGATTCAGATAGAAGAATTTGCGGTGTAATCCCTGCATAAGCTGCTCATCAATATCATCCGGAGCCACATCAAAAAACGCCTTGTCCGCTTCAATGAGAATCGCACAATGCCACTGCTCCCAGCTTGATCTTTCCAGGATTTCTCCTGCTTTTTTCAATATTTCTTCATTGCCGGAATACAGATATGTCTGAAGAAAATACTGCAACAGAAAATTCTGCTCACGCTCTGCTTTTTGCTTCTGGGACTGGACATTTAATATTTCCGCTTTTATTTTCCCGATGGTTTCATGAAACGTATCCGGATCCACCGGCTTGAGCACGTAGTCTTTTACTCCGTAACGCATAGCCTCCTGCGCAAAAGAAAAATCACTGTATCCGCTAAAGATCACGATTGGAAGATCAGGATTCTCCTCTCTTGCCTTCCCAGCCAATTCCAGGCCATCCATATGGGGCATTTTTATATCCGTCAAAAGAAAATCGATTTTTTGGGTGCGCAGAATGGTCAAGGCCTGCTTTCCATTAGAGGCTTCATAAATCTCATATTCTCCCTCTTCCATAGATAAAAGGAATTTGATTCCCTCACGTTCAATTTTTTCGTCATCTGTAATCAAAACTTTGTACATATCTGTGTACTCCGATCTTCATTATTTTATAACTGTTCTATAAATCATCAGGCTCTGAACAGTTAACTTTTTTGATATAAAGATAAAGATAGCCCTCTGCATTTTTGCAAAGAACTATCTTTATTTTAACATCCAGGTGTCATATTGAAAAGGGAATTTTTTCCAGATTATCAGCCTTTTACCGCACCGGCAACAACACCCTCAATAATGTATTTCTGGCAGACCAGATAAACAATAACAATCGGAATGATATCGATCATAATACATGCCATCATCGGTCCCATCTGTACATGTCCATAGCTTCCACGGAAATACTGAATCGCCATGGGAATAGTTTTGTAATTTTTGATATCCAGAACCAGTGTTGGAAGAAGGTAATCATTCCATACCCACATCAGCTCCAGAATAGCGGTAGAAATAATCGTTGGCTTCAGGATCGGGATCAGGATTTTGAAATAAACCTGCAAAGGACTGCAGCCATCAATCATTGCAGCCTCCTCAATTTCAAGAGGACTTCCTTTTACAAAACCGGTAAACATGAATACTGCAAGTCCAGCACCAAAACCAAGATAAACAATACAAATGGTGTATGGATTATTCAGACATAATGTATCTGCTGTTTTTGCCAGGGTAAACATTACCATCTGGAAAGGAACAACCATACTAAACACGCAAAGGTAATATAAAACCTTGGAGAGCAGTCCATTTACACGGACAATATACCATGCACACATAGAACAGCAAAGTAAAATCAGAATAACAGACATTACAGAAATTACAAGGCTATACCAGAAAGATTTCAGGAAATCCATCTGTGTCACACTGGTGATAAAGTTGTGGATACCATTCCAGGTTTCCGCTGTCGGAAGCTGGAACACACCGGAAGTAGTGATCGCAGACTCCACTTTCAGGGAGTTAAACAGGATCATAACGATGGGATAGATCCAGATAATTGAAATAATGGAAAGGATTATGGTCGGAATAATACTTTTTTTCTTATCTGCCATTATGCCTGCACCTCCTTAGATGATGTTGCACGAAGCTGGATCAGGGCGATCACAACAACCAGTACAAAGAATACAACTGCTTTTGCCTGGCCGATACCCTTCCATGCCGGGCCGCTTCGTCCATAAAATGTATCATAAATGTTCAGAGCCAGCAACTGGGACTGCTTTCCAGGATCTCCACCTGTAAGGGAAAGGTTCTGGTCGAACATCTTGAATCCGTTTGTAAGAGTAAGGAATGTACAAATGGTAACAGATGGCATGATCATCGGAATCTTGATCTTGAACAGGATCTGTCTTGCTGTTGCACCATCGATCTGTGCTGCCTCGATAAGATCCGGAGATACATTGTTAAGACCAGCTACATAAATGATCATCATATATCCGATCTGCTGCCATAACAGAAGAACGATCATTCCAATAAAACCATTGGTTGCAGACAGTTTCAGAAGAGGCTGTCCCCACATAGAAAGCAGACCATTTAACAGTGTCTGCCAGATATAACCAAGTACAATACCACCGATCAGGTTTGGCATAAAAAATACGGTACGGAACACATTGGTTCCCTTATAGCCCTTGGTAAGGGCAAGTGCAATGGCAAATGCCAGCACATTGATCAGAATACTGGAAACAAATGCAAATACTACAGTCAGCCAGAATGCATGACTGAAATCACCACCGATAAAAATCTTTTTATAGTTGGAAAGTCCAACCCAGACCACGTCTTTTACAGTTGTAAATTTACAAAATGAAAGATAAATGCCCCAGATAAACGGCCATAAAAAGCCAATGATAAACGCTGCCAGCGTAGGCAGAACAAATACCGGCCACCATTTTTTCAGAGATTTTCCTACCATTTTTCACTCCTCCTTTTCCTGCCACGACACCTTTTAATCAATAACAGTTCTGCACTTTTTTAGTTTCCCAGACTGTTACTTCCTGTTCTTTTCCCAACAAAACAGGGAGGCTGTATTTTGCCTCCCCACCCTGTTCACCATTCTATATTATGTCATGAGATTTCTCCCTGCCATATTATATGCTGTTGGAAAGAAATTTATTACCAGATTCTTATTCAGAAAGAGCTTTCTCAGTTGCCCAATTGTCAACGAATGCGGAAACTACATCATCCCAGGAACCGCTTCCTGCTGCATATAATGTAAGTGCTGTACCAAGACCGTTCTTCCACTCTTCAGATGGCATTGTTGTGAAGTTCCATGATACAGGTGTAAGACCAGCTGCTGTATACTCTGCATCCTGTTTTACAAATACGTTTGTGGACTCCTGTGCTGTTTTGAAAGGAATTGTGAAGCCCATGTCTTCTGACATAGCCTTTGTTCCATCCTCAGAAGTTACACACCAGTTCATGAAATCAAGTGTTGCCTGGATATCTTCCTCGGAAGCTTCTTTGTTTACACACCAGAAGTTCTCTGTACCGGTTGCAAGGCCTTCGTTCTCATCATCAACACCAAAATAAATCGGGATCATAGCCAGCTCGTCATCACTGTATGTCTTGGACAGTTCGCCATATTCCCAGGAACCATTCTGATAGAATACTGCATCTCCGTTGATAAACTCGTTACGGGAGTCATCTGCTGTCTTAGCAGAAAGCTCTGCTCCATCGCAGGTAGAATCTGTAATATAAAGATCAAATACATTCTTGTAATTGTCAAGGTATGTTCCCTTGATTGCATCTGTATCATCGATGCCATCTGCCTGATACTCATAGTAGATTGGAAGGTTTGCAAGGTGTGTTTTGAATCTCCAGTCAGAGGATCCATCCATACCAGCGCTTGTGAAAGCACCTTTCACTCCAAGCTCATCTTTTCTTGCCTGGATATCATCAGCAACCTTTTTCAGATCATCAAAGCTCTTAATATCGTCTACTGTGTAACCAGCTTTTTCCAGTAAGGTTTTGTTTACGATCAGTCCATAGGACTCGATTACGTATGCAATACCATCAACTGCATCACCGTCTTTTACAGTGTAGGCATCAGATGTAAGCTGTGAGTAGATATCAGATCCGGACAGATCATAGCAATAATCCTTCCAGTTCTTAAGTCCTACAGGTCCGTTTACCTGGAAAAGTGTAGGAGCATCGCTCTTAGCCATCTCAGACTGAAGTGTGGTCTCATACTGTCCGGAAGCTGCTGTAACAACTGTTACCGGAACGCCAGTCTCTTCTGTATATTTAGCTGCCAGATTCTGCCAAGCTTCATCCTGCTCTGGTTTGAAGTTTAAGTAGTAAACCTTTCCAGCTGCATCATCAGCCATAACCGGTAATACCGGTACCATAGAAGTTGCCATAACTGCGCTAAGTCCCATTGCTGCGATTTTTCTCATCTTCATAATTTTACTCTCCTTTTCTTTGAGAACCGTTTCTTAAGATGTTTATATAATACTGTTTTTTCTATTAAAAAAACCATGATAAAAAATCAAGAAACATGTTCATTTTTTTAGAAAGTAAAATTTGAATATGGATATATTGTCACAATTTGTATAAAAAAAGGAACACATATAAGTGAACCTTTTCCAACTTATAAAGAGGGGACTGCAAATCGCAGTCCCCTCTTAGTCCGCATATACGGAGAAAAATTATATTCAGGCTTTTCCAACGGATCCAAAGATTTCCATTTTCTCTTTAACAGTAGCCTTAATTGCATCGAAGCCAGGTGCAAGAAGCTTACGTGGGTCATATCCTTTACCCTGCTCATCTTTACCCTCTTCGATGTATTTACGTGTAGCTGCTGCAAAGGAAAGCTGGCACTCTGTGTTAACATTGATCTTGGAAACACCGAGATCGATAGCTTTCTTGATCATATCTGTAGGAATACCTGTACCACCGTGAAGTACTAATGGCATGTCGCCTGTAAGCTGCTGGATCGCATCCAGAGTCTCAAAGCTTAAGCCCTTCCAGTTAGCCGGATATTTACCATGGATGTTACCAATACCTGCTGCCAGGAAATCGATACCAAGGTCGGCGATCATCTTGCATTCCTTAGGATCTGCACACTCGCCCATACCTACAACACCGTCTTCCTCACCACCGATGGAGCCAACCTCTGCCTCTAAGGACATTCCGTGCTCTCTTGTGATCTTAACCAGCTCTTTAGTCTTAGCAACGTTCTCCTCGATCGGATAATGGGAACCATCGAACATGATAGATGAGAATCCAGCCTCAACACATTTCAGGCATCCTTCATAGGAGCCGTGATCCAGGTGAAGTGCAACCGGAACAGTGATCTTCAGCTCTTCCATCATTCCCTTAACCATACCAACAACTGTCTTGTAACCAGTCATATACTTACCAGCGCCTTCGGAAACACCCAGGATAACCGGGGAGTTCAGTTCCTGTGCTGTAAGCAGGATTGCTTTTGTCCACTCAAGGTTGTTGATATTGAACTGACCAACAGCATAATGTCCAGCTTTTGCTTTTTTAAGCATTTCTGTTGCATTAACTAACTCATACATGATAAAATTCCTCCTATCTTTGGAAACACCTTAACTATTTCCATTGTCTGTAGTTTAGCAGATTTTTCCCCATTCGTCTACCTCTTTGAAGAAAAACTAAAAAAATATTCACATCTTATTCAACAAAAATAGTCGGATTCTCACATTTATGGTACAATACCATTGCACCAAATGCTGGCATTGGAACCTTGATCACGCCTGCCTTGGCAGTATACTCATATTCCTCAGTGATATAACCATCATGGTAGGACAGCATGATTCTCTTCAATGTAGAATCCTTCAGTCTGCTGATTCCGGTCTTCCACACTTCTATCTCAACTTCCCGTTCTTCTGCACGGTTATTCAGGATCACGATCATTCTTTCATCATGGGAAAATCTTCCGAAGCAAAGTCCCTGGTAATCATTCCACAAGAATACCAAGGATCCATTGCTGAGGAATTTATATTCCTTATGGATCCGGATCATGTCCCTGTGGAAAGCGATCATCATCTGGTCCTCATGTCCCCATGGATAGGTTCTTCTATTATCCGGGTCCGTAAATCCACAGACACCAGCCTCATCGCCGTAATAAACCGTAGGTGCCCCTGGCCATGTCATCTGCACCACAACGCCCTCACGCATAACTGCAGGATTCACATTCTGGGAAGCAGCCTCAGCACCTGCATAGGAAATTCTTCCCACACGCCGGTTGGTCCTTGTCAGAAATCTGGAATGGTCGTGATTGGACAGCTCATTCATGGAAGTATAAAGGGCTGACATGTGAAGTGCCCGCATGTGTGTCTTCATAGCACCGATAAATGCATCACTGTTGCCATAAAGATCATCCCTGCATTCATCACTATGCTTCTCCATACCAGTCAGGAACCAGGTCAGGGGTTCCATAAAAGCATCATAGTTCATAACCGTGTCCCACTCATCTCCCTGCAGCCAGCTTTCCGGATTACCGTAATGCTCTGCAAGAATAATAGCATTTGGATTGGCTTCTTTTACTGCTTTCCGGAAATCTTTCCAGAACTGGTGGTTAAACTCGTTGCTGTGTCCCAGGTCTGCTGCCACATCCAGTCTCCATCCATCTACATTATAAGGTGGGGAGACCCATTTCTTACCAACCTCCAGAATCTTGTCATAAAGCTCTCTTGACGCCTCGTAATTCAGCTTCGGCAAAGTGTCATGCGTCCACCAGCCATCATATGTGGGATTATAAGGCCAACGATTCTCATCATAAAAATTGAAATAATATCTGTATGGACTGTCAGCGGAAATATAAGCTCCCTTTGGATAACCTTCCTGATTCTCGTAAATCCGCTCTCTGTCCATCCACTTATTAAAAGAACCGCAATGGTTAAATACGCCATCCAGAATAACCTTCATTCCTCTTTTGTGGATCTCTTCCACAAGTCTGGCAAACAGCTCATTGCTTGCTTCCAGGTTTCTCTTATCTGTCACACGCTTGATAAACTTATAGGCATGGGCATTCTCACGGTCACCTTCATTCAGCAGACCACCTTCCATGTCCTCCACGATTTTTCCGTAATGGGGATCTACATACTCATAATCCTGAATATCATATTTATGGTTACTTGGGGAAACAAAGATTGGATTCAGATAAATGACATCAACTCCAAGGTCCTGAAGGTAATCCAGCTTATCCATAATTCCCTGCAGGTCACCACCATAGAATTCTCTTACTCCCATAACTGCGGGAATCTTTCCCCAGTCCCGTACACGGGATGTGGTATCTCCGATGTAGAAATACTCTCTGTCCTCCACATCATTCGTAGGATCTCCGTTGCAGAAACGATCCACAAAAATTTGGTACATAACTGCGCCTTTCGCCCACTGTGGAGTGTCATAGTCCGGATAGATCTCAAATTCCAGACGTTCCTCCGGATTCATGGATACTCCCTGATAGTTGTAATAACAGGTTACCCAGCCATAGATAATTTCAAAATGATACCGTATGATCTCTTCTCCCATGATAATAGAAGTTTCATAATAATCAAAGCCATTGGCTTTGGCACAGCGTTCCATCTGCTGACGTTTCCCATCATAAACCAGATAAACCATGTCTACATTATTACGTTTGGTACGGAAACGGATTCGCACTTTTTCTCCTGCCTTGGGATTTGACGGACAACGGTAATAATCAGAACCATCGCTGAACAATGCCTCTGTATTCAAAACCGGCCTCATATTTAATATATACTGCATTTTCTTCATTATATCTGCATTATTACGATCCATAATATCCCTCTTTCATGATTATGCTTTACAAAAGATAGCATGATACCAGGGTCAAAAGATCCAAAAGCTGTTCGTGCTTGCACGATAAAGCTTTTGATCTTGGGACCCGCCAAACATGAGAAAGTAGCGATTTACGCAGTAAATCAGCGGATTTCGCATGCCCCCGGATTGTGGGAGCAGCTTAGCTGCGGAACAATCCGTGGTATCGAGTTAGTGTCAAAAGACCTTTTGACACTAACATCATAGCATTTCTGTCCAAAAAGAACCTTCTTTTTTGGAAATATGACAACTGTATACTATTTTAACTGAAATGTGTCTCTTCCACAACAGTTAAAATTCGGCTTATCCTCCAAACTTCACCAAAACTTACCGACGTTTTCACCAAATCATTTCAAGTTTCCCCTTAACGTAAAAAAGACAGCTGGTAAAAGCTGTCTTTTTTGGAGAAGGTATTTCTTCTTATGGGGTGTAGCAAAAACTATATAATGTATTGGGGGGTTTTTACGTTGTATATAGTACCACGTGTCCACCAAAAAGTGTGCACAAACTTCACAAAAATCGATATTGTTTTTTGTGCATGTTATATACTCTTGTTGTTTTCTCCCTGATTTTCCATTGTAAAAAGTGCTTCAAACTCTTCCCGGTGCACTTTTTCCTTCTCGAGAAGAAGCTTCGCACAGCCATGAAGAACGTCCATATGCTGAGAAATGATCTTCGTCGCATTCTCGTGGCATTCCTCAATAATACGGTGAATCTCACTGTCGATTGCTTTGGCTACATCCTCACTATAGCCGCGGGTGTGAGCCAGATCCCTTCCAATGAATACCTCGTCATCATCATCTCCGTAGGAAATAAGTCCAATCTTATCGGACATACCATACTTGGTCACCATAGCCCGTGCTTCACTTGTAGCACGCTTGATATCATTAGAAGCACCGGTCGTAATATCGCCAAAGATCAGCTCCTCAGCCACACGTCCTCCAAGAAGTGTGGTAATATCCTGGATCATCTTACCCTTTGTGTTAAACATTTCATCATTTTCCGGAAGGGGCATGGTATAACCGGCAGCTCCCATTCCTGTAGGAATGATGGAAATGGTATAAACAGGTTCCATATCCGGCAGCACATGGAATAAAATCGCATGGCCGGCTTCATGGTAAGCTGTGATTCTTTTTTCTTTATCGGAAATCACCTTGCTCTTCTTCTCCGCACCGATTCCCACCTTGATAAAGGCATTCTTGATATCTTTCTGGCGGATAAAAGCATGCCCTGTCTTTGCAGCAGCGATTGCAGCCTCATTCATCAGATTCTCCAGATCTGCACCGGTAAAGCCGGCTGTGGTCTGGGCGATCTGTTTCAGGTCTACATCCTCGCCAAGCGGTTTATCCTTGGCATGGACACGAAGGATCTCCTCCCTGCCCTTAATATCCGGACGTCCCACACCAACCTTACGGTCAAAACGTCCCGGACGAAGAATCGCAGGATCCAGAATATCCACACGGTTGGTCGCTGCCATCACAATGATTCCCTCATTGACCCCGAAACCATCCATCTCTACAAGAAGCTGGTTCAGTGTCTGCTCTCTCTCGTCATGACCGCCGCCCATACCGGTTCCACGCTGTCTTGCAACTGCATCGATCTCATCAATGAAGATAATACAAGGTGCATGGCGTTTTCCCTCTTCAAAAAGATCTCTTACACGGGAAGCACCCACACCAACAAACATCTCCACGAAATCTGAACCGGAAATAGAAAAGAAAGGAACTCCCGCCTCTCCTGCAACCGCCTTGGCAAGAAGCGTCTTACCTGTTCCTGGAGGTCCTACAAGGATCACTCCTTTCGGGATTCTGGCGCCAACCTTGGTATATTTCTGTGGATTTTTCAGAAAGTCTACCACTTCCTTAAGCTCTTCTTTCTCTTCTTCCAGACCTGCCACATTCTGGAACGTTACTTTTTTATCATCCGGCATGGACATTCTTGCCCTGCTTTTGCCGAAATTCATCATCTTGGCATTGGTGCCGCCACCTCCGCCTGACATCTGACGGTTCATCATCATCATGAGAAAAATGATAAGACCGCATGTAAGAAGCACTGGAAATACAGAGGATAAAAATACACTCTGCCTTGGCACATCCTCCACAGCAGGATCAAGCCCGTTTTCACGAAGAAGCTGCTCTGCCTCATTTACATCTGCCACATAAATACGCTTCTGTCCCTCGTCCTTGATCGTCGCGATCACAGAACCGGTAGGAACCTCACTGTTCTGATGGATCGTGGCACTGGTCACCCTGCCATCTGCAACAGCCTGCTCCAGCTGTCCATAAGTGTAATCACTCTGTGCCGTAACCTGGTTATTCAGATACAGGTAACCAGCGATCAAGGCTACGATCAGAACAAGATACAAGCCAATTCTGCCTGACTGCTTATTCACTTGTATGATTCTCCTTTCATTCGAACTCTACCACTCCGATGTATGGCAGATTTCTGTATTTCTGGGCATAATCAAGACCATAGCCCACAACAAACTCATCCGGAATATTGAAGCAGCAGTAATCCACATCAACACCTTCTACAACTCTGCGGTCTGGTTTATCCAGCAGGGTACAAAGCTTCACGCTGTTCGGATTACGTCTTTTCAGAACATCCAGCAGATAGCTTAATGTTCTTCCGGAATCGATAATATCTTCTACAACAAGAACTTCTTTATCTTCAAGAGGCTGATCAAGATCCTTCACGATCTTTACAACTCCGCTTGATTTGGTGTCATCTCCATAGCTGGAAACAGACATAAAATCAAGAGTTACCGGTACTGTGATTCTCTTAGCCAGTTCACACATAAAGAACACTCCGCCTTTAAGGACACAGATCATGTGAATTTCTTTGCCCTTGTACTCTTCACTGATCCTAGCTGCAACTTCGCAGATTCGTTTTTCCACTGTTTCCTCATCCAGTAAAACTCTGATCTTTTCACTCATGGTTATCTTTTCCTCCTTGGTATTGTATTTCCAATATTCTCCTGGTTCTGGGAGTAATTTTATAATTTCCGTTTATTCTGCCTCCCACCACCCACAAAACCTCTGAGCCGGCTGTCAGAAGTAAGATCCTGTCTCTTTCCTCTGATGGAATCTTCTCATCTATGAAATAACGGTTCAGCTTCTTATGGCTTCCTTTATCATCCACAATAAGATAATCTCCCGGTCTTCTGGTCCGGATGGACAGTTCCTGTTTTATTTTATCATAATCCAGCCATTTCGTATACGTTTTTTCTTCAATCTTCTGTCCTTCATTAAAAAATATTTTTATCTGAAACTGCTGATCAGATAAATTTTTTCCCAGATCAGTATCCTGTATCATACTCTCTGGAACCTCCTGGAAAAAAGCAGACTCTGACCGCTCCCACTGGTCTGCCTTTCCAAGCAGGATTCCTCCATAAGTCCTGCGTGCCACAAGACCATAGGGAAGATCTATCCTTTTTCCAACCTGCAGCCCCAGAAGATTTTTCACACCATTCACATGCACAGCCGTAAAATCTTTCCGTTTTCCTGCCAGTTTCTCCAAAACCTGCAGAATACCATAAGATGCCACGAATGGCTCTTCTTTCCACAATTCCTCAGAAATGAAAATTCCCTGTTCCCGCTGCTGCCCGTACTTTTCCACAAGTACCGCACCCTGGCGGGACAAATATTCTTCTGCTTCACTTACCAGACGGGCAGCTTCGGCCATGTGCCGGACCACCGCTGGATTGACCTGCTCTTCCAAAAGAGGGAGAACCTGATGGCGCAGCTTGTTTCTGGTGTATTCGTCTGTCAGGTTGGTGCTGTCTGTCACATAGGGAATCTGTTCTTCTATTAAATAATTCACAATTTCCTGTTTGCTTAAACATAAAACAGGACGGATGATCTCACCTCGCACTGGCAGAATACCAGCAAGCCCCTTAAGTCCGGTTCCCCTGCATAAATTATGAAGCATGGTTTCCACCACATCATTTTCGTTATGGGCAAGCGCTACCAGTACCCGGCCCGTCTCTTCCACATTCCTGCCTGAACCTTCCAAGCATTCCTCGAAACGCCTTTCTTGAAGCTTTTTCCCAAAATCCCTTTTCGCACGCATAAATGCCTCCTGCCTTACCCTACGCCCGGCTTCCTCAAGCCCCATCTTCCACTCCCTGGCAAGCTGCGGAACCGGATAATGGTAGGATAAAAAGGGGATGTTCCACTTCTCACAGGTATCCTTTACCAACCGCTCATCCCGGTCAGCCTCCGCACCACGGATTCCATGATGTACATGTACCGCGCACAGGGAAAAAGCGGTCTCTTCTTTATATTTATTCAGCATCGCCAGCATCGCCATGGAATCCCCGCCCCCGGAAACTCCTGCAAGTATTATGTTGCCCTCTGCTATCATGCTGTGTTCTTTAATATATGCTTTTACCTTCTGATACATACTATGTCTGCCCCTGTATTGCTTTTTTCTTTATATAAATTTACATTCCGCTTCGCTAAGAAATGTTCCTCTGCCCTGGACTTACTTTTTCCACATCCCGGCCACCAGCACAGTCATGTCATCCCTGGCTGTATAATCACTGTATCCCAACACCCGTTCTAGTATTCCTCTGCTCATTTCCTTAGGCGTCTCTTCATGGATGTCCATGATGATCTCTTTCATTGTTTCCTCTTCCCGCATAGCTGGAAGCGCATCCAGTACCCCATCCGTCATCATGATCAGATAGTCACCATGGTACAGTTTTCTGGATGAAGTCTCAAAATCTATCTGCTGCATCAATCCTGCGGCCAGACTTTCGGAAGAAATAGCTTCTACCCAATGATCTCTCTTGATAAAAGTAGCAGAAGCTCCAGCCTTCAGGAAATTGCAGATTCCAGTATATAGATCCACAGCACAGATATCCACCGTGGAAAAATTTCCCTCCTGTCCTTTCATCACAAGTGCAGAATTTACCAGCTTCGCCGCTGTTTCCTGGGAAAACCCGGATTCCAGAAGCTGCTCCAGAAGCTCTACCACTTCCTCACTCTCCCTGTTGGCATCCATGCCAGAGCCCATACCATCTGAAAGGCACATAACAAAGCGTCCTGCGTCCTCCTGTCTGCAGATATAATTATCCCCGGACACCTTCTCCTGTTCCTTGGTAAGCTTTGACACCCCATAAAGGATCTGATAGCTTACATCCTCTACAAAATGGACCGTATGATACTCCCCATTGACAATTCTTCTGCCACCACTGGAAGCAGCCATGGGCGTCTCAAATTCCCTGGATAACAGCTGTGCTACCTCATTTACAGAAATGCACTGCCCGCTTCTTGCCCGCATGGTAAGGAAAATCTGTCTCCTGCCTTCCACTTTATCCATTACCCAGGCCTGCTTCAACACAATATGACGTTTCCTTAGCAGCTTAGAAAGCTTCAGTTTCAGCTGAGGATCCGCAAGAGAGATATCATACAGGTCTTCCGCCACCATATCCATGATCCTGGACATTTCCTGAAGCTGCTGCGCCACTGCCAGGCGGCTCTCGATCATCCGGTTATCAAAAAGAAGCTGCTGCCGCTCCCGCATATAAGCATTTCCAAGGGTCTCGTAATACTGGGAAAAGCGGCTGCATATACTCATCCAGCTGCTTTTCGCTTCCTGCAGCTTCTCCTGGGTACCTTCTTCCATGGAACGGACCAGATGCTCGCTTCCCAGATACATATCCTGTGACCGTGCTCCCCAGCACATCTCTCTCTGGTAACAATGGCTGCATACCTCATCGCATGTTTCCTGTATGATTCCCTCCACCTGGCCACTGCTCAAATAATCTTTCCGATAGGGCAATCCGTAAAAGCTGTCTGCAAGCTTCCGAAAAGAAGCTGCATACCGCTCAACTTTCTCCTTCTGGGGATTTTTCTCTTCGGCTGGCTGTTCCGCCTTAAGGAAACTTCTTCCCCTGAAAAAAGTTTTTGCCATGTCCCGCAGCACCAGCAGTACACTGATTACGAGCATGGCAATGATCCATTCCTGCATATTCTCCCCTCCCCTTTCAACCCTGACATCATTATACGGGATGGGTATGAAAATATATGTCAAACAAAGACGGCGATTTCAAAAAATATATCGTCAAAAATTTCTAAACTTCGTGGTACTCTCTCTGAAAGATAACATCTCCACTATTTCTCTTCCTGGAAAATAATCTCATTCTCCTTTACAAGTCCAAGCTTCTCCCGGGCAATCTGCTCCGCGTACTCATCGGTAAGCATATATTCTTTCTGTTCTTCAATCGCCTGGGTACGCGCCTGTTCTTCCTCGATCTGCTGGCTAAGCGCCTCTGCCCTGGTCTCATAACCTGCAAGAGACTCCTTAAGATCCAGGCTCTGTACCATAAGGGACAGCATAAGTATCAGAACGATCAGAGAAATACCGAACATCCCGAGATGATTATACCCTATTGTCTTTTTTCTTCGCTTTTTCCCTGATTTTCCCAAATTTCCTGCCTCTTCTCGTCCGCAAATGTTTTCCAGTACTATTTTTGTACTGATTTGCAGATTGTCTAACCAAAATTTTACAACGTTTACCACAAAATAGCAACCTGTTTATATATTTTTTTGAAATTTTTTTTATAAATCTGACAGGAACCTCCAGGATTATATAGCAAATTTTTTCAAATACCGGTCTTATTGTCAGATATGTAAGAACTGCTCCTGATAGGATACCCAAAAACAGAAAACTTCTCAATACCCCCTGGTTTATCTGGTAAATCCTTACAAAAATCAGCAAACCTGCTGCCAGCCAGTAAAAAAGGTCAAATATCCCAACTGACGCCGGACTGTGAACAAACAGCCTTCTCATTATCTGGAGCAGACTATAACAAAGCAGCAGTCCTGCTCCACCTATAAAGGCTTGTGCAAAAAGCCAGACCTCATTATAAATATAAGAACTCACAGTCTAGCGGAACAGCCTTGTAAAAAATGGTTCTTCTTTTCGCGGGGAATCTTTAGACAAATAGACAAGAGAATCCACATGTCCGGCAAGAGCAGCTTCTCCTTTTTCCAGATTCAGTCCTTTCACATGAAGCTGGCTGCCTCTAATCTGCAGCCGTCCGTCAGCAGTCTGAAGGAGGATTTCTTTCTCATCAAAAGAGATCACATCCTTCACACCTGTGACAAATGCTTCTTTCCTGTTATCCAGAGTCAGCTTATGGGAATGCATAACCTTTTCTTCCAAATCCCTCTCTCCCGAATATGTGGGTTCACAGATAATCTATGAAATTTACTACAAAAATATAACCAGACAGTTACTGCCGCACAGGACTTTCATACTAAACGGACATGTCTGCTTACGCAGACATCACCATAAATGAAAGTCGATTGCTCCGCGCCTATGGCGCTCCCACAATCGCTGACTGTATTCGTAATCCGGGCTATCGCCCTACTTACTCATACAGTCTAGCCTGTGCAATATCCATAAATCCAACATGCAAGCATGCTGGATTCATGGCTGCTGCACAGGACTTTCATACTAAATATATCTGTACAGGCTCTCCACTTCTTCTTTCTTCACAGTTTCCTTTACATCCAGCACTTCCACTTTCACATTGCGGCTTCCAAACTGGATTTCAATGGTGTCTCCCATTTTCACCTGCACAGAAGCCTTGGCAGGCTTATCGTTCACCAGGACTCTGCCTGCATCGCAGGCCTCATTGGCTACGGTTCTGCGTTTGATCAGGCGGGATACCTTCAAAAATTTATCTAATCTCATACTCTTCTCCTGTAATTTAATCAAAAAAAGAGGGAACCGAAAAAGTTCCCCCTGGCAAAAGCCTCCGCTATTTATGCGTTTACCATATCTTTTAAAGCTTTACCAGCTTTAAACTTCGGAGCCTTGGAAGCCTCGATCTTCATGGTCTCACCAGTCTGAGGATTTCTTCCCTCTCTGGCTGCTCTCTCGCTGACTTCAAATGTACCAAAGCCAACTAACTGAACTTTCTCACCTTTTTTTAATTCTTCTGATACAACGTCGATGAATGATTTTAAAACAGCTTCAACGTCCTTCTTGGACAGATTGGTTTCTTTCGCCATAGCTGCTACTAATTCAGTCTTATTCATGGTGTTTCCTCCTCTAAAGATTCTTCTATCTATATATATACCTTTTGCCCTGTATTGTCAAGGTTTTTGCGTCAGAAAGGGTATTTTCCAAAGCATTTTCCGGGGAATTCTCCCCATAGTTCTCTCTGTGCGATCACCTTTTCCAGTTTTTCTGTATTCTTACCGGATATCCACGCTTTATTGTGGGAGAAGTAATAATTTGCCAGTTTCCAGTACTTTTCGGGATACATAAAACGTATTTTAAGGTTTTCCCATTCCTCTTCCGAAATGTGACGTATTTTTTCGTACTGCTCCAGCATTTTTAAGGCCAGCGAAACATCCCAGTTGTATTTTTCCAGGATTTTACGCATAAAGCAGTACAGATCACTGATCTGAATGTCAAATCCAAAGTGGCCAAAATTTGTTACTGCGATCTGTTTTTTACAAAGAATCACATTATGCTGGTTATACTCGCCATGGCATACCGCTCCATTTTTTTGTGCCTTGTCCCGGAGCTTATCATAGTCAGACTTTACAAGTGTTTCCAGCGCTCTTTCTCCTTTTTCCAGGAAATACTCCACACTTCCCAGAAAACTTTTTTCAAATCTGGCACTGGCACCTTTCCTGCGCACAAATTTGCGGATCTTGCGGATTTCCTGATTATGTCGTGTATACTCTTCCACAAGAGAACGCACTGCATAGGAATCATCCACAGGCATATTCATAAACTTATGTATTCTTGCCAGAGTCTGCACACTTTTTAGAATATCTTCCCTAGACTTTGTATCGCATTCATGACCTTCATACCACCTCTGAAGTGTATATGGAATATTGTCTTTATCGCGGGTAACCAGAGAACCTTCCTGATTTTCGATAAAAGTATCCACCAGACAGCCTTCCTCAGAAAGTTTTTTTAAAAGTTCCTGCTGAAAAAGCAATTTTTTCTCTGAGCCATGAAATTCCCGGATAAGCAGACTTCCCTGCTCTGTCCTGCATAACAGCGCACCGCGGGTCCGGGACGAGGATTTCGCTTCTATCCCATACTGGACCAGGGTGCTGAGACCATAATCATACAATAAAAATCCCCCCGTCACTCATATATACAAACGGTTTTTTTATACCTTCTATCTTATGAATGGGAGGGATACGTTATTCTCTTTATCTTTAACCGTTCAGAGCCAAGGGGATTTATGCGCAAGTTACCTTTAGCCCTTCTCAAATGCCAGGGAAAGAAGCTTCTCTTTCTCATTCAGCCTGGGATCTTCCAATACCGCATCCAGCAGCCTGTGAAGCACGGTTCCCATTTCTTTTCCAGGCTTCATTCCTGCCGCGATCAGATCACTTCCAGTAACTGCAAGCCCTTTCATAGAAACACATTCTCCTTTTTCCAGGATTTCTTCCCAGGTTCTTTTCACGCCAGCCTGCCGGGCAGCTTTTTCTTCCCCGCGGTAGTCGCTTTTTGCCTTATTATCCGCATACTGGACCTCCATCCACATGGGGAAAAGATCTTCACCTACTGTGTTCACTGTTTTTCTCACATCAGCGGGTTCCGGGGTTGGGCGCAGATCATGCCACCGGATCAGACGGCTTACCTTCGCAATAGTGTCGTTATCGAATTTCAGACGGCGGAGAATTTCTTTAGACATTTTTTCCCCTGCAACAGCATGGGTTTTAAAATGATCCCTGCCATTTTCATCTGTTTTTCTTACTACTGGCTTCGCTATATCGTGGAGAAGCATCGTCAGCCGGAGTACTTTATCCCCACGGACATACAGAAGGCTGTGAAGAATGTGTTCCCCTACATTATAACAATGATGAGGGGTGTTCTGAGGTGTCTCCATGCAACGGTCAAATTCCGGAAGAAACTCTTTCGTAACCCCAGCCTCATAGGCGATCCGCAGATAGTCCGGATGGGGGGATACCAGAAGCTTTACCAGCTCTACCTGAATCCGCTCTGCACTCACATGCTTCAGATTTGGTGCCAGTACAGAAAGTGCCTTTCTCGTTTCTTCCTCAAGAGAAAAGCCAAGCTGGGCAGAAAAACGGACGGCACGCATAATTCTAAGTGCGTCCTCTGTAAAGCGTTCCAGCGGATCACCTACACAGCGGATTACTTTATTCTCCAGGTCTTTTTGACCATTGAAAAGATCCACCAGGCCTTTTTCAGGATTATACGCCATAGCATTGATAGTGAAATCACGCCGCTTCAGATCCTCCTCAAGACTGGCGGTAAATGTTACTTCTTTTGGATGGCGCCCATCTTCATATTCCCCATCCACCCGATAGGTCGTAACCTCAAACCCTTCTTTATCCAGCAAAACCGTTACCGTTCCATGTGCGATCCCGGTGTCTACTGTTCTTCGGAACAGATTTTTCACCTGCTCTGGCTTTGCAGAGGTCGTGATATCCCAGTCATTTGGCGTCCTTCCAAGAAGTGCATCACGGACACAGCCTCCTACTGCATAGGCCTCAAATCCGGCATCTTCCAGAGTATTTATAATAATTTCAACTTTTTGCGGAATTTCAAATTGCATCTGGATCACCTGCCTTAAATAAAATGGGGCAAAATAAATTTGCCCCTTTTGTATTACTGGACACAATGTGAACAGTAACCCTTAATCTTTAATAAGCACGTCCCCAATATACCATCTTCTTGGCAGGTTTTCCACAGCATACACATACGTCGCTTAAATGCTCCTGCTCAAATGGCATACATCTGGAGGTTGCCTGAACGTCTTCTTTAATCTTGTCTTCGCACTCACGGTTACCGCACCACATAGCTTTTACGAAACCAGGTTTTGTGTTGATAGTTTCTTTAAATTCCTCGTAATTTGTTGCTACATAAGTATGAGCGTCCCTGTGAGCTCTTGCTCTTTCAAGCATTTCCTTCTGCATGGTATCCAGAACTTCCTGAACCTTAACTGCAAGCTCTTCGAATTTCACAATGTATTTCTCTCTGGTATCTCTTCGGCAGATAACAGCCTGTCCGTTCTCAATATCCTTCGGACCACACTCGATTCTTACCGGAATACCACGCATTTCCTGCTCTGCAAATTTGAATCCCGGGCTCTTGTCTGTAACATCAGCTTTCACACGGATTCCAGCTGCTTTCAGGATCTGTGTCAGCTCATCAGCTTTCTCCAGAACGCCCTCTTTTCTCTGCTGGATCGGGATCACAACTGCCTGGACAGGTGCAATTCTTGGCGGAAGTACAAGTCCGCTGTTATCGCCATGAACCATGATCAGGGCACCGATCATACGGGTAGTCATTCCCCAGGATGTCTGATGTACATACTGGAGCTGGTTATTTTTATCTGTATACTGGATACCGAATGCTCTTGCAAATCCGTCGCCGAAGTTATGGCTGGTTCCGGACTGGAGTGCCTTTCCATCGTGCATAAGGGATTCGATTGTGTAAGTAGCCTCTGCACCTGCAAATTTCTCTTTCTCTGTCTTCTGACCTTTGATAACCGGAATTGCCAGTACTTCCTCACAGAAGTCCGCATACAGATTCAGCATCTGGATGGTACGTTCTTTCGCTTCCTCAGCTGTAGCATGCGCAGTATGTCCCTCCTGCCATAAGAACTCACGGGAACGTAAAAACGGACGGGTTGTTTTCTCCCATCGTACTACAGAGCACCACTGATTGTATACCTTCGGAAGATCTCTATGAGACTGGATCTCTTTCTGGTAAAAATCACAGAAAAGAGTCTCGGAAGTAGGACGTACACAGAGACGCTCCTGAAGCTGGTCAAGTCCGCCATGTGTTACCCATGCTACCTCCGGTGCAAATCCTTCTACATGATCTTTCTCTTTATCCAGAAGAGATTCCGGAATAAACATTGGCATATATACATTTTCTACGCCGGTCTCTTTGAATCTGCGGTCAAGCTCTTTCTGGATATTCTCCCAGATTGCATATCCTGCTGGTTTGATTGCCATACATCCTTTTACACTTGTGTAGCCGCACAGCTCTGCTTTTTTTACAACATCAGTATACCACTGTGCAAAATCCACATCCATAGATGTGATGGCTTCTACCATTTTCTTTTCTTTTGCCATGATTTTTCTCCTTTTTTCATTTTCATACAAATTCTGTCAGGGGCAGAAAGCTTTTCCTTTACATAAAAAAAGACCTTCCATCCCTGTAAAAGGGACCGAAAGGCTTCGGCGGTACCACCCTGATTAGCACCGGATTAACGGAATTTCATTCCAATAGATATATTCCACTGCTCACTCAACATTCCTGGTAACGTAGGACATACGCCGTACTTCAATCATACGGAGCTCCGAGGCCGGTTCCATGACTTGCGCACAAAATCCTCACACCATTGCCTTACGGCTGGATTTCTCTCTGGGATTGCTCCTCATGTACTATTCTCTTCATCGCTGTTTTCATATAAACAAAATTTTCTATATCGCCTGTTAGACGTGTTTATTTTATGCGAATTTTTTGCTCATGTCAAGTACAGAAATAAAAATACCCGAAACTGTTCAGAGACAACCTCCAGAATGTTACAAATACCCAGACAAACAGGTGCACGTCAGCTGTTTGTCTGGGTATTTTCTTTTACTTATTCAAGGTAAACAAATTCTCTAGTATCGTTTTCTTTTCAAACTGATTATTATATTCCAAAATATCATATTCATCCATCAGCTTCTGATAATTATCTGGAAGATCATCAGTTGCATACCAGTTTCCATCTTTATCACAGACAGCTCCAACCCCAATGATCGGAAGCTGTTCCTTCAGATCCATGAGGAACTGGTTATAGCCTGGCATTTCAAGTCCTGCCAGTTTCATCACATAACTGCCAAGATAATTCGAACTGAAATCTTCCTCCACTGTCTCAGATGGATAATTCGTCCAGATTACATAAGGTGTTGTGTAATATTTCTGGCTATCAACAAGATCCAGACTCATTCTGTTTGCTCCAAGAACCTGTGCCAGGAAATCCTCCTCGATTTTCGGCCAGTGATCACCAAACATAACGATCATGGTAGGTTCATCAACCTTTTCAAAATATTCCAGTAATTCCTTAAATGCTGAATCAGACTCTCTTGCCAGAGATAAATAAGTTTCTGCCAAAGGATATTTCTTATCATAATTAAGCTTTACTTCTGCATCAAAAGATCCTCTGCTGCTTACTGTATAACCGCCGTGATTCTGCATCGTTACACAGAATGTAAACAATTTTTCATCTGGATCTTTATCCTCATAAACACTGATCAGTTTTTCAAATGTAGCTTTATCGCTGACATATTCACGAACTAATTCCTGATGCTCATCTCCCCAGTTTTCAAGACTGATAAATTCATCAAATCCCATACTTGGATATACAGAAGCACGATTCCAGTTATGAGCCTTGTTCGGATGCATTGCAATAGTATAATATCCCTGTGCTTTTAAAATATCTGCCATACCATATTCCGGATCACGGATATATAACTGATACGGTACACTTCCAGATGGCAGAAAGCTCATACTATTTCCTGTAAGTGCCTCATATTCTGAACGTGCCGTTCCTGCTCCAAATGTAGGAACATGTATCAGTCCATGCTTTACATTCTTATCCAGACTTCTTATGTATGGCAGAATTTCCATATTTGACTTAACTTCACCTATGCTTTCAAAATCCGTAAGGCTCTCATTCATGATCATAATGATATTCTTTGGAGTTATCGTTTCAGGATCTGATGCTGCGGCAGAATCATCTTTCTTCTCTTCAATCTCATTGGCATATTCTTCTGCTTTTTCCACTGAATATCCGTCTGGCTCCTCTATATAGATATATTGGGTTTCCCTTGTAAGCGTATAAATATATCCTTTTCTTTTATATTCCTTATTAATATTCCATAAAGAAACCGGTTCCAGTTTATGCATGATTGGCAAAAAAGATACAATAACTGCTGCAGCCAGTACAGCCAGCACTCCCATTCTTGCCGCAAAATTCTTTTTGGATTTTTTCCCCAGCTCCAGTGTCTGGAATCTGGAAAGAAACTGTGCAAATGCTATGGAATAAACGATCGGTATCCCCAGCATTAAAGGAATCTTAAATTCATATTCCCCGACAACTTCAGCAGCAGTTCCCATCCCAACAATGTCAAGAACAACAAATGGTTCTCCACGAAATTCCATAACAAAGTAATTGATCATTACCAAAATCACTACCAGGTAACAAAATACTACTGAAGCAGTTTTTATTTTTCTAAAAATAAGGATCAGAACTCCCAGAAGCAGATAATAAATTATCAGATTCGTAAAAATATAAAACCCTTTCATGGAAAGTACTCTTTTTACTAATCCTGTAAAGGTAGAAACTGATCTTCCCCTAAATCCTGTCAGCCAGGAAATCATCTGTACAAAAACCAGCATAACAGGAGGTGTTATTACAAGAATAACTCCATCTGCAATCTTAAAAAATGATTTTGATTGCATCCTTTTGGAAAGCTTCTCTCCAAATACCAGAAATATAACAAAAATCACATTTCCCAAAAGAATTAAAAAAAGCTTTTTCTTATCTGCAAGATTAATACCATCTTCACTGCTGGAAAGGGTATAAATAATCAAAAAATCAACCAGCAAAAGTACTGCTGTACTAAAAACTGCTCCCGTGACCTTTTTCCAGCTACCAGTTTTTAACATACCTGTATTTACACTTATATTTTCATTCGTATTTTTCACAACCGACCTCATCTTACACCGTAAGCAAAATTTCTCTTTCGGTTCTCTTATACTGATAATAACGCACACCAGCTGAATCCAGCATTCTCTTGGATGCCAGAACAGACGGAGTGCTTGCATATTTATCACTGTCATAAACTAACGTCTTGATTCCTGCCTGAATGATTGCCTTGGCACATTCATTGCAGGGAAAAAGAGTTACATACATCTTTGCCCCTTCAAGGCTTCCTCCCCGGTAATTCAGAATCGCATTCAGCTCACTATGGGTCACATACAGATATTTGGTGTCCAGCGGCTCCCCTTCCCTTGCCCATGGGAACTCATCATCTGAGCAGCCTTTCGGAAAACCATTATATCCCATGGAAAGGATCTTATTGTCTTCACTGACAATACACGCTCCCACCTGGGAATTCGGATCCTTGGAACGCATTCCGGAAAGCATGGCTACCCCCATAAAATATTCATCCCAGGTCAGGTATCCTTCTCTTTTGTGGTTCAAATTTACAGCTGCACTTACTGGCGCCATCTGCACATTTTTTTCCATAGGAAAGCACTCCTTTCTATTCGGTCTCAATCTGGGCGATTCTGCGCATATGTCTTTCTTCTCCTGAAAATGGAGTATCCAGGAAAGTGTCTACGATCTTAAGAGCAAGTCCAGGACCTACTACGCGTCCGCCAAGTGCCAGAATATTTGCATCATTATGAAGTCTTGTAGCCTCAGCAGTAAAACAGTCTGTGCAAACTGCTGCACGGATTCCCTTAATCTTGTTCGCTGTAATAGAGATTCCTATGCCTGTTCCGCATACCAGGATACCAAGATCACATTCTCCGTCCAGAATAGCATGTGCAACCTTCTTTGCGTAAATCGGATAGTCTGTTGACTGAGTACTATGGCAGCCGTAGTCCTTATATTCAATCTTTCTCTCTTCCAGATGTTTCATAATTTCCTGTTTCAGTTCAAATCCACCATGATCACAACCTAATGCTATTCTCATTCTTCTTCTCTCCCTACCTTGATAATTTTGTGTCCGGCTGCTTTTAACAGCCTGTTCATGATAGCCTGTCCCATCTTAGGGGTATAAAAGGCTTCTGAATAAATTTTACTTACCTGGCACTGGTCAAATTCACGCAATACCTCGTAAAGATTATGTGCAATGGTCTCCTCAGCTTCCCTGCTGCCAATGCATTTCACAATTCCCAAAGGATATTCCGATATAGTCTCCTCTGTAGCAATAATTCCTGCCTGAAGTCCATTTGTCTGATCTTCTTTTACAAACTGATTAATGGCATTTATAACATCTTCTGTGGAGCCTTCCACTATAGTAAGATCTGCCTTTGGCGCATAATGCCGGTATTTCATCCCCGGTGCCTTAGGGTGAACATTACTGTCAGACTTTATCAGGCCTTTATCCATCCTTACATCCCCAAGAACCTCCTGAAGCATTTCCAGGGAAATATATCCAGGTCTTAAAACCACTGGAACCTCTTCAGTAAAATCTACGATTGTAGATTCCAGGCCGATTCCCACAGGCCCCCCATCAATGATCATATCAATAGCATCCCCAAGATCCTCTTCCACATGCTGCGCTGTAGTCGGGCTTGGTCTTCCGGAAGTATTGGCACTTGGTGCAGCCACATATCCCCCGGCTGCCAGAATCAGCTGTGCGGCAATCGGATCACTTGGATAACGCACTGCCACACTGTTAAGACCACCTGTCGTTTCAAGTGGAACCAGATCTGATTTTTCAAAGATCATGGTAAGGGGACCCGGCCAGAATTTCTCCGCCAGAATCTTAGCCTTTTCCGGTACAGTTTTCACAATGGGAGTAAGAGCCTTAAGCTCTGCAATGTGTACGATCAGCGGATTATCCGATGGGCGTCCCTTGGCTGCATATATTTTTTTTGATGCCATAGGATCCAGGGCATTTCCACCAAGTCCATAGACGGTCTCAGTGGGAAATGCAACCAACCCACCTTTTTTTAATATTTCTCCACCCCGGGCAATGGCTTCCTGGTCAATTTCCTTTGCCGTCATGGTTACAATCTCTGCTTTCATTCTAATCCAGCTTTCTTTATTTTGGTACTGTTCAAAATAGGCCAAACAGTTGCTACTTTTCAGCATTCCTTACTATAACACCAGTTCCGAATTGATGTCAAGCGACTGTTCATGTCCCGGATTTACTCCCCTTGATGTGCTACTACTCTCTGTTCACCGCGACATAATCATTCACTCAATTCATCACTGTACCTTCACAATATATGTACCTGAATTTTCATCCATAAATACGATTTCTCCTAACGTCTGCAGTAATGCATCATTCAAAGAGTCTTCATATTTTTCCTTCTCCTTGGATCCCACAAATATATAGGAAACATCATACTCTTTCAGAAGTGATCGCACCTGTTCTTCATCCTCGGATGTATAAATAACCGTAATGTCCCCACTCTTCTGGTTCAGGTCATCTGTATCGTTTCTCCACAGCCACTCATGGACATACCAGCCAAGAATCGTTGGAAGACCTGTGGATGCGGAAACACGTTCAAATCCAGTATAGCTGTCTCCATTTGCTTCCAGTACAACAGGTGCCCCTTTCACATTTTCCTTTAGCCACTGAATTGCTGGGGCATCCTCTGAAAAATCCGTCTCCAGATAGCCCAGTGCATAAAGGCCCTGGTATCCAGACGGATTCAATACATTTCCAAACCAGGAGGTAACACTTTTTCCAAAATACCCCACTGTCCAGACCAGGAAAAACAGACATAACCCGGAAATAAATTTAAATATTTTTTGTCTGGATACCACCAGAAGTCTGTAGATCCCATATCCCATAGTCAGAGCAAAGAGAATATATGCCTGATAAGTAAGCTTGAACATAGTGTTCGCCCTTGCATTACCATTTTCATAGATATCACGCACATACACAAATTCCGGAATAGCAACAAGACCTATAGCGCAAAGCCCTGTAATAATCGCAAAAAGGTCAGCTGTGCGTATCGCTTTCATAAGACGGTACAGACTTTTATTCTCCATTCCCCTTAACTTTTCCCAAAGAATCGCAATTATAAAAGCAACTGTAAGAACAGCAGGAAGCCCCCACAATACCATGAGCTGATAAAAATAAGAATGGTATTTCGCTATTCCAACGCCATCCACCATGGTATCAAACTGTAAAGTAAATGGCAGGATTACAAGATAAGCCACCAGATAAATTTCCACCATCTGGACAAATGTCACAGCAATGATTTTCTTTATTTTGCCCTGAAATCTGAGAATGTTTGCAAACAGTACCGTTCCAAGAGTTACTACATAATAAATTACAAAATCCCAGAAATTTGTCCATTGGAACATTCCAAGAAGGACACTTACCACCAGCAAATGGGGCACAAGAAGCTGTTCTTTCCAGAATTTTCCATCTTTCATGGAGACATCCACAGCTACGGTCTTTTTACGCACGCCTCTGAGCCACACATAAAGAAGTGCTATCACAAGAAGCACAAACATAATATTTACTACATGGGCATGAAGGTCACCCAGCACAAAGGAATAGCATGGAAATTCATGTATGGTACGGTCTTCTTCCCGATAAGGATTATACCCGATGTAACGTGTCGCGTCCGGAAACCAGTAGCTGCTTACTTCCTGACCAGTCAGCTTCTCGATCAATGGTATGATCTGTGCATAGATCACATAATGCATATTTCCTGCAATTGAAACAGCTGTACCTGCTGTAAATCCAGCTATAAAGGGAAGTCGTCTGATTGTTTTCCCACTTTTTTGCTGTCCTTTCATACGATCTGCCATCATCTGGTAAACCAGGGAAAACGGCATCACAAAAGCCAGTCCTGCAACAAAGGAGCGCATAAGATTATAAGTCAGTTCCACCTTTGTATGAGAAAGCTTCGTGAGAAATACTGCAAAGTACTGTCCACCGTAATAATAATTAATATGTCCTTCTGAATACCACAGATCCCTTGCCGGAAGTGTAGTACTTCTCATCATGGCTTCCATAAAGCCATAATCCATGAATTTCTCAGTCCCATATGCTGCAGGATGGAAGCCTGCCAGATATGTCCACATAAGAAATGCTGCAAAAAACAGAATTTCTTCCCAATAAATTAAAGAAATATGATCTGCCGGAAAGCACTCAATCCCATCTTTTGATTGTTTTTTCAATAATAGCAGACAGATAACCGCACATATTACAGTTACAGCCACACATGTCAAAGCATTAAAAGAAAGCAGTTTAATTGAAACCAGAAACCAGGTAATAAATCCGGTTGCTGCAATTGCCAGAACTTTTGAAAAAATCCATCCTTTATCCTCAAAACGCCAAAACAGCTTGCCCGTAACAGGCATTGCGGCAAATCCCAGCACTCCCGCCAAAAGCCACCAGGTCCAGAAGGTCCACACATCTCCTTTTAGCAAAAATGCAGACAAGACAAGCAGGACTGCTGCCAGCAAAAGCTTTATGATCATTTGTACCTTTATTTTTTTCTTATTGCTCTGTTCCATAAATTCTGATTCTCCCATCATCTGATTGATAAACCAGAGGATAAGTATCCGCGATCACATCCTCACGGCATTCTTTTTCCTCAAATTTCATCCCATCCTCAAAAAGAATATGGGTAATATGCTCTTTCTCTACTGTTTCTTTCAACACCTGTGCATCCAAAGTGGTGTAAATTTCCACTGCCTGTTCAGCTCTGTAATAAGTATCATATCCAGCTGACCATGCATAATAAGGCCATCCCAGATACAGCATTACCCCGGACATGGTCACCTCATTCATGCTGTATTCCGGAGTAAGGATAAAATCATCTTTTTCAAGATTTTCTGACAGCCAGGTGGTAAGGCTGCTCTTCAGATTGACTGTTACCCGGTGTCCGGAATCATTATCTTTTAATATTACCACAAAATCATAGATTCCTGTAACCGTAAGACTTAGTGCCAACAGTACACTGAGGATTTTCCCAGGCAGACATTTGTGGAACAGTCTGCACACTGCCCCTGCCCAGAAAATCGTAAGAAACGCATATGAGATCATAATGTATTTATGGTTTACATTCACATCAGGGGTAAGTGAAACAATAAAAGCAATTATGGCAGGGAAAAGTACACTTAGCGCAACGGTTCTTTCCATTCTTTTCATAAAAAACACAAGTACGATAATCCCCAGAAAAACCACACCACTGATTTCAAACAGATATGCTGTTATCCCTGTAAGTGACTTGTCATCCGCGAGAAATCCCCAATATACAGATGGCGAGATAACGCTTCCCCACACAAACATTTTAGACTGGATTTCGGAAAACACGACCGTTACCATCGCCATGATAAGATAATCCAGCTTCCCATCTGAAAAAGCAGCAAAGCCCATCAGAATTAAAAGCCCTGCAATTACAGCAGCTCCATTCCAGAAAGAGCAAAGCCCCAAAAGCAGACCAGCCATAAGAGCGGTCTCCGGCTTTTTACATTTCCAGGCTTCTATGGTAAAGAAACGTTTTTTTAGCCACGCGATTCCTTTTTCAGCATGAGCGCAGCCGTCTTCCAGCCACTCCATAAAAATCCATAACACCATGGCTGCCATCAGAAGGCCAAAGCTTAAATGTCGCTGATTCAGATAAACATTAAAATTCCATAACCCCCAGTTTTCATTTGCCGTATAGCCAATAAAAGCTGTATTTTGTGAAAGCGTCTCCCAAAGGTCTCCTGCCTGTAAATGTTCATATACAAACCTGAAAAAGGCAGTTCCACTTCGGAATACCACAAAAACAACTGCCAGCACCCCAGAAGCCATATTTTCATTTAACCGCTTCGCTATGGAATACAGCATCATAAAAAAGCACCAGAGTGACAAGCTGCTCACAAGATTATAGGCAACATCAATACGCATTCCCAGATATTCCAGATTCCCGGTAAGAAACTGAAACATAAAATGATATTTCACGTCCTCACCGCCAAAGTGCGGATACTGGGTCGGAAAATTGTTGCCAAGAGAAAAGGATCTCATCATTGCAGTATGAGGTGCATAGTCCCCAAATACAGTAAATCCAGAATATAAATATTCTCCGCTTACATGAAAAACGAAAAACATAATCCATGTGATCAGGGCCAATAGAACCAGAAAAAAGGCAATTTCCTTTCCCGGTGGAATTTCCCGGCAAACCACTTCCCGGATTTCTTTTAACGAGTGCCTTCTTTTATAATAGATCAGCGCCAACAGACATCCTGCTGCCAGCATCACGATCAGATCTGCACCCAAAAGCGGGGTTTCCATCCCACCACACACGCTAAGCAGCCACGCCGCTATGTACACTGCCCAGGTCAGAAGCAGCACTCCACTTCCAAATGCGCAGGAAAATCCTACCCAGAAGGGGGTTACTCCTTTTTCTTTTATTTTTTGTTCTGACAAAAGTGGTCTGGTGATCTCTTTCCCCAAAAGCACTGCCAGAATCAGATAAAAACATCCAAACATAGTACTCTCCCACTTATTTTTTCCTGTCCAGTATAGCAGAATCTAATACTTCTGAAAAGTATATAGTTCCAGCGAAACATGACGAATTTTCTCATCCTTGCATGCTTTTTACATATTGGACGGCTCCGTCCGCAATGGCTTCTGCTACTCTTTCCTGATACTTCTCCTGAGACAGGCTTGCAGCTTCTTCTGGATTTGTAAGGAATCCACACTCTACAATATTCAAAACTCCCGGACTCCGTTTCAGAAGATAATAGGTCGTGTTGCCCTTTGCCGCTCTTGGTCTTTCCACCTGAAGATACTCATTCAGTTTCTCCTGAATGATCTTCGCCAGCTGTTCTCCCTGTACAGAATCCCGGTAATAAAATACCTGTGGTCCTTTTACAGCAGAGTCTTCATAACTGTTCTGATGAATGCTCAATGTAAGAACTGGTTTCACTTCCTGTATAAGAAGAATTCTTTTTTGCATATCCTGTGCTTTTTTGTTCTTCGCGCCCTCTTCATATAGCCCCTGATCCGTCTCTCTTGTCATCACCACCTGAAAATCTCTTTTTTCCAATGCATCTTTCACTTTCAGACCTATGGCAAGATTAAAATCCTTTTCTTTCAATCCATCAATTCCGATCATTCCCGGATCACTTCCTCCATGCCCGCAGTCTACTACGATCACTTTTTTCTGATTCATCTCCACAGAGACTGCCGCAGCTTCCCTGGACAGATAGTAAAAGCACAGCAGTAAAAGACATCCCATAAGTAATTCCACTATATGCTTTTTCAATAGAAAAACACTCCCCGCCATATATTAAATGCAAAGCCATTTTGCCTTTCACATTATATATATGTTTCAGAGAATGTTTTTATCATTCGTATAAAAGTTTACTGTGCTGTATTGCCAGACAGGTTATCTGTAATCACCTGCCAGATACCGCTATTCTCAAAACCAAGCTTCCATGCTGCCACTCCGGCAAGATTATACTTCTGAACCAGCTGTACCTTGGCTGCAATAGACTGGGAATCTTCGATCCAGATCTGGTAAGTACATCCGTCCTTCTCAAAGCTTCCATAATTCTGGCTCACATCACTATCCCAGTATACCTGGGCATTATTGGTGTTTACCACTTCCTGTGCAGTGTCCATTCCTATCGCTTCGCTTGACAGGCTGCCAGCCTCTGTCTTCCAGAGTCTTGTATAAAACGGCACTGCATTGATCACCCGTTCTGCTGGAACTTCTGCAATGGTATCCTGAATTCCTTTTTCCACCCACGGAAGAGAAGCTACAGAACCAGCCTGCTCCGATCCAACATAATGCTCATCATATCCCATAATAATTACATAATCCACTACTTTGCCCTGCTCAGCACGGTCATAATGGCTGGTAAAATCCTCCGGGACAGGATTATCTACAGAAAGAACCAGATTATTCTTATGGCACTCTATAGAAAGCTCCCGGAGAAATTCCAGAAAGTGTACCCCTACATCCTCGCTAAGCTGCTCGAAATCCACATTGATTCCATCAATTCCCGCACCTACTGCTGCGTTCACCAGCTGTGTGATCAGATTCTGTCTGGAGCTTGTCTTAGACAACACTTCATAAGTGCTGATATCCTGAGTAAAATTATCCACAAGTCCCCATACCTTCAGACCTCTTTCATGGGCTAGTGTCACATAATCAATAGTAGCATTATTGATTATATTTCCACTATTGTCGGTTACATAAAACCAGGTTGGGGAAATTACATTCACACCAGTCATATTCTGGATGGAATCTGAAAGCCCTGCATTTGCATCTGTAGACATTACCTGGTGCCATACCAGGTTTACCGGCTGATCCATGGTAAGATAAGTATAAGCCTCTCCCACAGCTTCCCGGTCCATATTCAAATTCTGTATATCGCTTACGCTTTTCTTCTCTATATAACCGATATATCCATCCCAGGTTGCCACCTGATCCCAATTCTCAAGCTCTTCCATAAGAATCAGGTTATCGCCCTTCTTCACCTGAGTCAGAACTTCAGACTTGATTCCACCGCGATAACGTACATAAGTATCCTTTTTGGCTGAAACAACAGAGACATTTGAAAAATCCTTCTGAATGGCTACACGGTTAGGCTGCTGGTACACATAAGTATCCAGGTCTGTATATCTCTTTATAAAATCAAGGCTCAGATAAACAGTTCCATCTTTTAACCATACATCACTGCCTGCATCCGATGAAGCTGGCGTATATATCAGTTCAGACGGGGTGGCATAAAGAATCTGCTGTCCTTCTTCATCCCAATAATATCTCTGATTCAGATAGCTATCAACCACATCAACTGGAAGATAAGGCTGTTCCCCTGACATCACTGCCTTCTGCTCAAGAATCTGGGTTCCTACTATGATCGCAGCTTCCGAATCATTCATCTGTCCATAATATTCTGTTAAATCCATCTGTTTCCTGGTAGGAATGCGGCGCATGATCAAAGTTGACACGATTCCGATCACCGCGACCACTGCGATCAAAATGCAAACCACAACTACAGGGCTAATTTTTTTCTTCATAAATTTTATCCTCTCGGTAAAAATCTCATTGCAACTATACACTGCTGACTTTTCGCCACAGCCGTTTTACATTATAACACACTTTATTTAGGGATTGTATTCCATAATTCGACTTTTCACAAATTATTTACATTCTCGTATGATTTTAAATGCCGGAAAAACTTTTTGCAAAAGCATGAGTAGGGGGAAACTGCTGTTTCAAAAGAATTTCCGGCATTCTTCAAAATAACTGCTGCATCATTTTCACAGACTATTGCTCATCCTCTACAAAATCAAAATCTACCCGGGCAATATGTCCTTGTCCATCTTCTGTATAATCCCGCATATATCCTCCACCATCTGCAATCTGACAGGCTTTTGCAATGGCTCTGGCATCACTGGGTTTTCCTTCCAGATAAAGAGCAATTCCAAGTTCTTCGTATCTGGTCAGCTCACCTTCCAATGATCTGCAGGATTCTTCATTTCCGGATCGTGATATACGCTTCGTGTCCTGACCTCCTTTCCCTTTTTATGGATTCAGAAAGCACCTGAATCATTTTACAGAAAAAAGAGACGGAACATGGCTTCCTTTCATCTTCAGGGAATATAAACACCGCCACAGCTGAAACGCTGTATGACAGATTGGCGCTGCTTTTAGAAAAAAACAGATGTTAATGTTAATACTTAATACGAACTTGTGATCAGTTTCACTTTTATTCTTGTGAGTCACAGAGCCGTTTCCTTTTTCTTGTGCTTCATTATACGGATTCTTTTTCCATTATGCAATAGCTTTTGACCAGTTTATTCTTTTTTTCTACTCTGTTTCGAAAAATTTAATAATCAGACTCAGATTTACCTGTTTTTTACCTATTGCACTTTTGGGACATATATTATACAATGAAAAATCAAGATGGCTTTTGTTTTATACCATACATTTTGTAAGAACAAAAGACATTTGGTACCCTGGAGCCTGTTTGAAAAAGGGCTCTGACATCATTATTATAGACCGAATATAATACAATTCCACAAAGAACAGGATGTGATCATATGAAAATCGAAAAAATCAGCGACAACCAGATCCGCTGCACACTCACAAAGGAAGATCTTGACAGCCACCAGATCCGTATCAGTGAGCTAGCTTATGGCACTGATAAAGCCAAGAAGCTTTTCAGGGAAATGATGCAGCAGGCTCAGATTGAATTCGGCTTTGAAGCTGATAACATCCCACTGATGATTGAGGCAATTCCCGTAAATGGAGAAAGTGTGATCCTCATTATCACAAAGGTAGAGGATCCTGAGGAACTTGACACCCGTTTTTCCAAATTCTCACCGTATAAAAAATCCAAACCTGACACCCTCCACTTTGATGGCGCAGATAATATCATTGATATTTTCCAGAAGCTGTACGAAGAAGCAAAAAACGCTGAACATAAGACTTCCCAGAAAGGAAAAAGTTCTGACGAAGCTTCGGACTCTCAGACTGCGGATTCCAGCGAAGCCTCCCAAAAAGCTTCCAGTTCAAAGGCCAGAAAGATCTCCGTAAATCTGGTACGGCTTTATACCTTCCATACTCTTGATGATGTAATCGCAGCTGCCCACGGATTGGAAGGCTACTATAATGGGACTAATACACTTTACAAAGATGAAAATGCACACTATCAGCTGATCATACAGCAGTCCTCCTGCACTGCTGAAGAGTTTAATAAAGTCTGCAATATTCTTTCCGAATATGGAAACGGCCGTTCCTTTACCCTTGCCGGTGAGGCACATCTTAAAGAACACGGCGAATTGATTTCCCGCAAAGCATTACAGCAGCTGGCTAAAATCTGAAAGCTGTAAAAACTATAATAAGCTATAAATAAAAGAGACTGGTGCAAGTGCCAGTCCCTTTTATTTATAGCTTATTATCGCTTCAAGCCACAAAAACCTTTCCAGGTTCTCACATACTAACGGCCTGCAAGATAATCATTCAGCTGCTGAAGTAAAACATCAGCATCAATTCCGTGTACCATAGCAGCCTCCTCCAGAGATTCCATCTGTGCAGATGGGCATCCTACACATCCCATACCGGATGCCATAAGAATACCTGCCATATTTGGATCTAACTGAAGAAGCTGACCGATCAGCATATCTTTTGTTACCTGTGCCATGATCTGTTTCCTCCTTTTTTATTAAAACATCATAATTGTTCAGAGCCGACCTCCAAAATGCTTCGCATTTCGTAGATGTGGCATAATCCATGAAAAAATCTGCCGCTTCTAAAAAGCAACAATTATCCACGTTTCATCATTATAATACCAAATACACATTTGCGCAACCACCACAATTCTAAAAATTTGTTTATAATTTTGTACTTGATATCCTATGCCAGATATATTAGAATATAACCATATCCCGAAAGGGAACTAAAGAGATCAAAGGAGGATATAATAATGGCATATGTAATTTCTGACGAGTGCGTAAGCTGTGGAACATGCGAGAGCGAGTGCCCAGCAGGTGCTATTTCTCAGGGAGATGATCATTACGTAATCGACGCTGATTCCTGCATGGAGTGCGGAACTTGTGCCGATGCCTGTCCTACAGGCGCTATCAGCGAGGGTTGATTTTCCCCGTATAAGTAATGATAGCATGAAGAGGAGCTTCCACAGGAAGCCCCTCTTTTTTATTTACCTGTCCTCTTTTTCTTTTTACTCATCTTCTCAGATGCTGCCGCAGCCTCTTTTCTTGCCATCTGCTGTCTTCTGATTGCTGCATCCAGAGTCCGCCATCTTTCCTCTCCCTCTTTTTTCGCATGAAGCTCCTGGGTGATCAGGCGTTCCAGTATTTCCTGAAATTCCAGTATTTTTTCGTTACTTTCTTCTGATTTTTCTACCTTCTTTTGGTTATTTCCAGGAATCACAATATTTTCCTGACTCTGTTCTTCCAATTCTCCTATTATTTCCGTATCAGGCAGATGTATTTTTCCTAAATCCGCAGGGGTGCTCACCTCTTGTCCTTCTGTTCTCACAAGTTTCGGAAGAAGATCGTGTATTGCCCTCAGTTGTAAGCCTCTGTTCTTTAGTTCCTTGATATTCAAAATCAGCTGAATATCATCTTTGGTGTAGCATCGGTGCCCCAGCTCAGTTCTGCGGATTGGAAGTGAAAGCTCTTCTTCCCAGTAGCGAAGGACATAAGATTTCACGCCTGTCATTTTCACAGTCTCGGCCACGGTATAGCATTTTTCCATACTACCCCTCCTCATAAATTTACTGCTATCTACCAGACACATACACATATTTCCCACAGGCAATAGCATAAAATCTACTGTTTTTATTATAACAAAGGGATATTCAAATGCAAGAAAAAAAGGTCGACATAACCTGCCGGCCTTTTCCCTAAACTTCTAAAACTTATCAGCATTCCTGCAAAAGCTTTATAAGATTACTATTAAATCATCACTTTTATTTTTTCATATTAACAAACTGGGTATACTGTGGCAGCCATACCAGTTCCACAGTACCGATAGGACCGTTTCTCTGTTTGGCAATGATGATCTCAGCAATTCCCTTTTTCTCTGTGTCTTTATGGTAATAATCATCACGGTAAATGAACATTACCATATCCGCATCCTGCTCAATAGCACCTGATTCACGAAGGTCAGAAAGCATCGGTCTGTGATCCGGACGCTGTTCAACTGCTCGGCTTAACTGGGAAAGTGCAATAACCGGGACATTTATCTCACGGGCAAGAGCCTTCAGAGAACGGGAAATATCTGAAATTTCCTGCTGTCTGGAATCCGAATGTCCGCTTCCACTCATCAGCTGAAGATAATCGATCATGATAATTCCAAGATTATGCTCCAGCTTGTATTTCCTGCACTTGGAACGAAGCTCCGAAATGGAAATACCAGGTGTATCATCAATGATCAGATTGGAACGGCCAATGATATCAGCACCTTCCACCAGCTTGGTCCAATCTTCGTCCTTCAGGTTACCAGTCCTCATATTCTGGGAATCTACATGTGATTCCATTGCAAGGAGACGGTTTACAAGTTGTTCCTTGGACATCTCAAGACTAAATATAGCAACTGTGACATCTTTACGGAAAGCCATATACTGGGCAATATTAAGGACAAAAGCGGTCTTTCCCATGGACGGACGTGCTGCGATCAATACCAGATCAGAAGCATGCATTCCCGATGTTTTGTAATCCAGATCCACAAAACCGGTAGGAATACCAGTCACCGTTCCTTTCATCTTAGATGCTTTTTCGATATTATTGACTGCATTCAGAACAACCTGCTGGATCGGCACAAATTCATCACTGGAACGGCGCTGAAGAACATTAAACAGCCTCTTTTCCGCCTCCTCCAGGATCATCTGCGTGCCCTCTTTTTCCAGATAGCAGGCATTCTCAACTTCTTCATTTACCTTGATCAGCCTTCTAAGAACTGCTTTCTCACTGACAATATTTGCATAATATTTCACGTTTGCAGAGGTAGGAACAGCAGAGATCAGATCTCTGACATATTCCATGCTGCTGATATCCGGCGGAAGCTCTTTCTCCCTCAGACGGTTCTGGAGAGTGATCAGATCCACTGGTTTTCCTTCATTGCACAATTCCACCATGGCATCAAAAATAATACCATACTGGCTTTGATAGAAATCATCACTTGTAAGAATCTCTGATGCCACCAGAATCGCATCCCGGTCCAGAATCATGGAACCGATCACGGACTGCTCCGCTTCAATGCTATGAGGCAGGATCCTTTTGATCAACGCTTCTTCCATTTAGTGACAAACATCCTCTCTTGTAATCTGCATTATGCCTCTTCTTTTATCCACACCTTCAGACTTCCCGTTACCTTAGGATGAAGCTTAACCGGCACATTTGTCACTCCAAGATTGCGGATTGGATTCGGCAGAACCAGCTTCTTTTTCTCAATATCAAGATTCAGCTGTTTCTTCGCTGCCTCTGAAATTTCCTTGGTGGAAACAGAGCCGAATGTTCTTCCGCCTTCTCCGACTTTCAGGGTAAGGATAACCTCTTTATCTTCCAGATTCTTGGCAAATGCTCTTGCAGCTTCCAGATTCTCCTGGGCAACCTTTTCTTCATTTGCTTTCTGAAGCTTCAGGTCGTTGAGGTTCTTCGGCGTTGCCTCAAGGCCGAGCTTCTTCGGCAGGATCATATTTCTTGCATATCCGTCGCTGACATTTACGATTTCACCTTTTTTTCCAAGAGATTTTACATCTTCTAATAAAATTACTTTCATTCTTTAAATTCTCCTTCCTGGTATAACTGATCTATAATTTCTTTGATCATCTGCTCTGTCTCATCCTCGGTAGCCTTCACCTGGGCTCCTGCAATGTTCAGATGTCCGCCGCCGCCCATGCGTTCCATCATAACCTGCACATTTACTTCATCAATGGCACGTGCACTTACATATACCTCGTTATTATATGGAGTCAGAACAAAAGAAGCCTTTACGCCTGCAATGTTCAGAAGTTCATTTGCAGCCTGTGCACCTACTACAGTAGGACTCTCCAGCCCCTTGCTTGGACATCTTCCGATGGCAAAACAGTTTCTATAGATCTGTGCCGTCCGCACTACCTCGGCTCTGGCCTTATATGCATCTATATTGTCCCGGAGCATTTTGCGTACTCTTGTAATATCCGCACCGTTTCTCCTAAGATATGCAGCTGCCTCGAAGGTACGCACACCGGAACGTGTAGTAAAATTATTGGTGTCGATCACCATACCTGCATACAGACAATCTGCTTCCAGACTGCGAAGCCTTAAGTCCTCATCGAAATACTGAAGGATCTCGGCGACCATCTCGCACGTAGAGGACGCATAAGGCTCCACATAAGAAAGGACCGCATTCTGGATTACTTCGCTGCCCCTTCTGTGGTGATCCAGAACTACTATCGTCCTGGTAAGATACAAAAGATCCTGACATTCTGTATAGCTTGGTTTATTCGTATCAACCACAACCACAACGGTATTATTATCTACAAGCTCTTTTGCCTGGCTGCAGTCTACAAACATAGATGGTTCATAGTCCGGATTATTGATATATCCTGCCATCAGCGGCCGGATCGATGTAGTCGGATCATTTACCACAATGTGTACCGGCTTCCCAAGTGTCTTACCGGCGCGGTAAATACCGATAGCAGCTCCAAGAGCATCCACGTCTGTGATCTTGTGCCCCATAACTACCACACGGTCCTTTGTGCTCATAAACTCTTTCAGGGCCTGTGCTTTTACTCTCGCCTTTACCCTTGTATTCTTCTCCATCTGCTGGGATTTCCCGCCAAAATAAGTAATGGAATCCCCATTCTTAATCACAACCTGGTCTCCGCCCCGCCCAAGTGCCATCTCAATGGCAATACGGCAATATTCGTAATTCTGCAGATAATTAGCACCGTTGAGCCCGATACCAATACTTAACGTAACTGCCATTTCATTACCTATATTGACCGTCTTGACTTCATCCAGAATGTGAAACCTCTGTTCCTTCAAGGCCTCCAGGGAACTTTGACGCATGATCAGGAAATACTTATCTCTTTCCAGCTTACGGACAAGGCCATCGAAATTGGAAAAATATTTGGTGATCTTACGGTCGATCAGTGCAATCAAAAGGGAGCGCCTTACCTCTTCCACGCCTTCCAGCGCTTCTTCATAGTTGTCCAGATATGCAAGTGCCACTACAAGCTTATCATCCTCATTTTTCTGGATATATTCCTGCAGTTCTGTCTCATCGTAGAAAAACATTGCGATAAGATTGATATCTGTGTCTACGTTTTCCAGGATACGCGCTTCATTCACCACATCCTTCATAGTCACCAGCTGCATGGAAACCCGGTAAATACGGTCACCAAAGCTGGTGCTCATTTCTGCGATTTCCTGCTTCTCCGGTATCGGAAGACGTTCCGAAGTTATCTCTGGAAAAATAGTGCTGATATTTTTATTATAGAGCTGTTCTTTCCCAGTAAGCTCTGAAAACACTTTATTTGACCAAATCATTCTTCCATTGGAATCCATGATCGCATAGGGAAGTGCCAAATCATCCAGAAGACGCTTCTCAAGGGATTCATATTGATTCGCAAACGCGATCAGGTCATTAAGAATCAACGGCCTGTGAAAACGGGTAAGTAAAAGAGCTGCCACAACATAAATGATGATTCCCAGTGTGGCAAGAAACCCGGCTTTCACACTTACCATAAAAATAAGAATATCTAACCACACCAGAAGTATCGTCAGATACAGTGGCCATCTCATGAACTGTTTCATCGAGCCCTTGAATTTCAGTTTTTTATTCATAAGTTCATCCTCACTTACAAAACCTCAGATAGCTTGTTTACATAACTACTGTTAAAACTGTCTTTGTAGTATAGTATAACAGATTTCCAAGGATTTTTCCATAGAAGATTAGATAGAAAAACCGCCACCCTTCCGGATGGCGGTTGATACGTCCAATTAGTCCTGGATGTATGGCATCATAGCAAGATGACGTGCTCTCTTAACAGCAACAGTCAGAGCTCTCTGATGTTTTGCACAGTTTCCTGTGATTCTTCTAGGAAGGATTTTTCCTCTCTCAGAAACATATTTTCTTAATTTAGCTACATCCTTGTAATCGATTTCGTTATTCTCTTTACCACAGAATACGCAAACTTTTTTTCTTCTGCGGCCGCCTCTTCTCTTCATTGGAGAATCTGGTCTTTCGCTTCTATTATTGTAAGCCATGTTGGTTTTCCTCCTGTTTTATTCAGTTCTTAGAGCCAGGCTCTAGTTAAATGGCAATTCTTCATCAATGCCATCTGGAATGTTCATAAAGCCTTCTGCAGCAGTTCCCGGGTTCGGCATGGATGCCTCCGGAGCACTTGTACGTGGATGGGAAGCAGCATAATTGTCGCTGGCAGCCTTGCTTTCAACAAACTCCTGATCCTCCACAACAACCTCTGTAGTATAGACTTTCTGTCCCTCGCGGTTGGTATAGCTTCCAGTCTGAATACGGCCTGTAACAGCAATCTTCAGTCCCTGTCTGAAATACTTCTCTGCAAATTCCGCTGCACGTCCAAAAGCAATACATGGAATGAAATCCGCACTTGCTTCTCCATCACGACGAAATCTTCTGTCTACCGCTAATGTGTATCTGGCAATCGCCAGTGCATTCTCTCCTGCGGAATATCTTACCTCAGGATCTCTGGTTAAGCGTCCCATTAAAATTACTTTGTTCATTTTTCTTACCTCTCTTAATATGCTAAGTGAACGGGCTCTTAATGGTGCTTTCTAAATCCGATTATGCAAAAAGATTATGCGTCTTTTCTGACAACTAAGTATCTTAATACGTTGTCCATGATACGTACATGTCTTTCTACTTCTGCCGGACACTGTGCGTCTGCCTCAAACTGAATAAAGTAGTAGAAGCCTTCATGCATTTTCTGAATCTCGTAAGCTAATTTCTTCTTACCCCATTCTTCAACGTCTGTGATAACGCCGTTGTAACGAGTGATGTATCCTTTAGCTTTCTCAACTACTGCATCACGTACTTCGTCTTCAACTTTTGCGCTAACAACTAATGCTAACTCGTACTTGTTCATGCTTGTCTTACCTCCTTATGGTCTGTTGGCCCTTTGCCTGTCAAAGAGCAAGGATATTTTATATATCACGATTTTTGATTCTAACATACTTTTTACGGACTGTAAAGCATTATTTTTCCTTTTTCTGAAGATTTTTTGTGTTTTTCTCCACCATTTTACGCGGTACCATGATCTGGTGACCGCATCCCATACACTTCAGACGGAAATCCGCTCCTACTCTTAGGATTTCCCATTCCCTGCTGCCGCAGGGATGGCCTTTTTTCAATGTTACAATATCTCCAATTTCATATACAACTGCTGCCATCTATTTATAAACTCCTTTTTCAAACACGCTCACTTCTTCTATTTTTTTACTTTTATCTGGGAAAAGACCTGGCCAATAGGCTCCTTGATCAAAAGATCCGCATATCTGTCTCTGGGCGTCGGAGACTTATTGATCACTACCAGATGATCCCCTGAAAAATAATCGATCAGTCCTGCTGCCGGATAAACAGCCAGGGAAGTCCCTCCTATGATCAGGACCTGTGCCTGGGAAATAGCACGTACCGCCGCATTGATGGTACTGTCATCCAGTCCCTCCTCGTAAAGAACTACATCCGGCTTTATGCTTCCACCACAGGAACACTTTGGAACACCTTTGGCAGCTTTCATATATTTGAAATCATATGCTTTTTTGCATTTCATACAATAATTACGATATACACTTCCATGAAGCTCCAGCACATTTTTACTGCCTGCCATCTGATGAAGGTTATCAATGTTTTGCGTGATAACAGCTTTCAATTTTCCAGCTTCTTCCAACTCTGCCAGCTTCAGGTGAGCCACATTCGGTTTCGCTGTATCACACAACATCTTGTCCTGGTAGAAACGATAAAATTCCTCAGGATGACGCATGAAAAAGGTATGGCTTAAAATGGTTTCCGGAGGATAATCGTATTTCTGATTATAAAGTCCGTCCTGACTTCTAAAATCCGGGATTCCGCTTTCAGTAGAAACTCCCGCACCTCCGAAAAATACAATATTGTCATACTGGTCAATCAACTCCTGAAGCCTTTCAACTTCCTTACTCATGTCCATTCCTCCAATCTGCGCTTCCCACTTTACGGTGTATTTCACTTTCACTCAGTGCGCATATCTAATTTCCACTTGGTGTAGAGCTCTGCTCCGTGTTATCGTTTTTCTTTACAGTATCCAGCGTATCTACTCTTTTTCCCTGAACCACATAACGGGTAGATTCATTGCCGGTGCAGGTGGAAAGGGTCACGATTTTGTCCTCTACGCCCAGCTCACCTGGTGTAGTCTTGATATCTGAATAAGAAACAATTTTATTCATATAATCCACAAATTCCTGACCAGGCCCCTTGAACAGCGTATAGGTATCACTGTTTACCGCTGTGGTATATGCAGAAATAATCTCATATCTGTAGGTTTTCTCCGGGGTAAAGATCCAGAAATATTTGTTCTTATTATATGCAGAATCATCCTTACTGAAATTCTTCAGCTGTCCAAACATAGTTCCGTTCTTCATATTGTGGCCGTACACCAAAGTATTGCAGTCACTGAAATCTGCCTTATTTTCATAATCGATGAAAATTGTTCCAGCGAAATTATAATTTTTCTCATAGGTCATATGAAGATACTGGTCATTATCCGTTCCCTTAACAACCGGATAACTGACACCATCCAGCGCTTCCACATAAATCCATCCGATCACATCTGTGTTAATGCTTCTCAGAGAATCAAAATCGATATCCAGAGGTGCTTTTAATGTTGGGCCATTCGGTCCTGCCACCTCATTATTCTCCTTATCTTTATCCGGATCCCGCTCTGTTACTGCCATCTGCGCAATCGCATTGTACTCATCTGATCCTTTTTTATACTCTGTATAAATATGATAAAGATTATACGCTGCATAACAGAATATACAGATTGCTGCAATCAGTACAACTGTCAGCAGAACATCTCCTGCTTTTTTCTTTTTTTTCGGCTTCTTATCTTCGCTCATACAAACCTCCTTTTATGTAAGATACTAATTTACTCCCATATTCTTATAATGATGTTAATGGAAAAGATCTTTTGCCACTAACCCGACGCCATGGATTGTTCCGCAGCTATGCTACTCCCACAATCCTTCATTATTATAATGGGTATGGGAATTTCACGCAACTATGAGACAGAAACTTAACCTTTTCTGATCAGACTTCTGTTCACACACCTCTCGGTAACCTGATTATACCCTCTGCATACTTATTTCTGGTAATCTTCACATTTTACTTCTTCCAGAACTTTTCTGCACTCTTCCCGCAGTTTTTGCTCCTGCTTCTGATACAATATAAGATCGCAATGCCTGAAATAAGAATCGCATCCATACTCTGCGATAAAAGTATTAATCCTGTCATCTGCTGTCAGACTGGTTTCAAAAAGTAACAGCTCCTGCCCCTCCCCGAAACATTTTTCCAAAAAGAGGAAACCATTTTCCAGCATTTTTTTCGTCTTTTCAAGCTTCTTTTTTCTATCCTGGCAAAGCTCTCCAAACATTCTGAGGATCAGCCTGATCCCATCAGCAATATCCGTAATATGCTTTTCTCTTATAGCCTGCAAATACCTCTCCAGGATTCTTATCTGTTCTTCCTCTATAGCTTTCTCACCAGCAGTTAGCAGTTCTGCATTTATTTTTGCCTCAAGTGAATTTCTTCTGGAAAGAATGAATTGCTGCATGGCTTCTATATTTTCTTTCCCCTGCAGATAAAGCTTTAACTGCCTGAGATTTTCATAAAGCCTTTCTATCTTTTTATCACATTTTTCAAACGCAGAAACCTGATTTTCAACTGCATCCAGCACCAATTCTGTAACTGTAAAACGCTCTTCAAAAGGTGCCTTTTCTGCCATATCACAACTGAGCTGATAGCGTTCTTCAGAAACAGTTTCTTTCAGTATTTCCAGAATCTGATAGTCATTTTTGTACTTATCATACAGCTTATAATAAGAACAAAAATCTCTTGCAATTTCCTCTTTTTGTAGAAATTCCCCGATCAGTTCTTCCCCTATTTCTATCTGAAGCTCCTCATAGCTTTTCAGGATTTCTGAAAGATCCTCCCAGCCTCTGGCCGTCACGAAAAACTTACCGTCTACCGTATTTTCTACTACATAAAAATTCTCTTTTTTCAGGGAAAGATACGATATGATTGCTTCATGTACCTTTCTTTTCCTGGCATATTCCAGCCATACATCAGCTTCTGCCTGTATGGAAATTTTCCGGACACGATCCAGGGTAACAATATCAAATTCCCGGACAGACTTGTTATACGCCGGTGGATTTCCTGCTGCCACAATGATCCAGCCATCCGGTACTTTATGGGTTCCAAAGGTCTTATTCTGCAGAAACTGGAGCATGGCCGGGGCAAGAGTCTCAGAAACACAATTGATCTCGTCAATAAAGAGAATTCCCTCTTTTTTCCCAGTCCGTTCCATGCAATCATAAACCGAAGCAATAATTTCACTCATGGTGTATTCTGTTATATTCATCTGGATACCACTATAATTTCTGGAAACGATCTTGGGCAAGCCAACTGCACTCTGCCTGGTATGATGGGTAATGGTATATGCAACCATCCCTACCTTGCACTCCGCTGCAATCTGCTCCATAATGGCAGTTTTGCCAATGCCTGGCGGACCGATCAGAAGAATGGGCCGCTGCCGTACCAGTGGATAGGTATAATTTCCATTTTCATCTTTTTTCAGATATGCCGCAAGAGTATGCACGATTTCGCTTTTCGCTTCTTTTATGTTCATCCTTATGTCCTTTCACCAACGACCAGTTTATATGCCCAGTCTGGCACAAGTCTCATATTTTCCGTCTTTTTTACAAATACAAAAGCCGTCTCATAATCCGGTTTCTGCCTTGGATAGATTCCATCTCCGTCTGTAAAATAGATCAAAGCCTTCAGATTCTTAAGTTTCTGTTTTTCTTTTTCTTTACGGATAAATTCAAAAACAGGTCTGAAATCCGTTCCTCCACGCCCCTCTATTTTTACATTTCGAATATATTCTCTCCACTCTTCTTCGGAATGGATTACCTTATACAACTGAATACAACAGTCACATTGTAGAATATACACTTTCATCTTCCGAAAGAAATTCTCCCTGTTGCTAAGGATCTCATAGGTTTCCCCCAGAAATCTCTGTACCAGCTCTTTGGAACAGGAACCGGAAGTGTCAATCGCGATCACAAGTTCTTCCAGACGGTTCACTTCTTTGTATTCCAACGGTTCGATCAAGGGAAGATTTCCATATTTTTCCATGCCTAGATTATAAAAAATATAGTCAAAGCTTTCCTCATCCAATTGGATTTCTTCTCTTGGAAAGGCAAACTTCCGGAGAAATTTCCGGTAATCATATCTGCTTCTATATAGTTCTTCCAGCTCCTCTTCGCGTTTTCCTTTTGCTGCTCCGATCCGATGCTTCTGCCTCTCTTTTCCAAGAGTTGTATAAGTCAGGATTCTCTCCCACCTGCTTCTTTTTTCTTCTTTTCTACCTGTATTCTGATTCCACAAAGAATGGTCATCGAATGAAAAAAGTGACTCCAGATTTTCGATTTCAAAGGGGATTTTCTGCTCTGTCAGGAGCTGATAAATTACCTCTGGAGAGAGAATCTTCCCTTTAAAAAAATTAAAAACCGACTGTCTTTTTCTTTGTATTTGTGCTTGAAAAGGCCACAGATTTCCAGGTATATCTGCCTGTATAAGGAGTTCCGCAGCCAGATCACATGCCAGATTCCATATCCTTTTTTCTTTCTTTTCCCCATAGAAAGGATGGAGATAAAGGCAATGAAATAGCATGTGCAGATACCCACGTTTTAATTTTTCCGGTTCCTCTGAACAGGTCCTGATTAGAAATAAGGCGTCTGCTTTTATTTTTTCCCCATCTGTACCAATCCCATGAAACCCGCCCAATATTCCAGTCGTATCTGCAATGTCACCCACGTTTTCCTCTGATTCTACCACAAAAGGAAGCTCCATCAGTGCACGGGAAAAGTAAGGAAATCTCGCGCAAATTTCTTTCTGGCAGTTGTACAATATCTCCAGCCCAATATCCTGATACTGGTCTGCTTTCTTTCTCTCAGAATTCAAATTTCTTCTCTGTATATCCATATTTGGAATCCTTTAGCTTCATCAGCCATACCAGACTCTCCAGACTTCTCTCCTGCCGGGCTATCCTGATAAACAGTTCCAGTTCTTTCTCGCCAAACCATCCCTGCGCCTCCAGAAGCTCCATTCCCGCCGTGTCTTCTTCTTTGATCAGTTTCTCCATTGCCGGGCGGATTCTCCGTTTCAGATATTCCCTATAGTCTGCTTTTTGCTCTTTTTGATCTTCCTCTTCCGAAAAAAATCCCTCCAGGGCGCAGGCAAGCTTAATTCGCTCCTGACCTGTAGTCTGGAATTTCCGGTATAACATATTCTGTTCTTTTTCCATTTCTGCTCCATGCTAAAGCCTGTTTGAAAAAGGTTCTAAAGCCCATAATTTTTTCTTCCACGCAGTTTCCCTGCCTACTATTATAATCCAATCCCTCTTTTCCTACAATCGGATTTTTCAGATTTGCCACAATCCCTTTCCCCTGTTATAATGTAGATACAAAACACAGGAGGTTTCATTGAAATGGCAAAAAAGAATCTGATCGTCGGACAATCCGGCGGACCTACCGCAGTTATCAACAGTAGTCTTTACGGCGTAGTATCTGAAGGACTCCGTCAGGAAGAAATCGGACATGTTTACGGCATGGTAAATGGGATTGAAGGCTTCCTTGCAGGCACTGTTCTGGACTTCGAAGAAGCCCTTCCAGGGGATAAACTGGAATACCTTACCTACACTCCAGGTGCTTATCTTGGTTCCTGCCGCTATAAGCTTCCAGAATCCCTGGATGACCCGGTATATCCCAAGCTTTTCCAGAAATTCCAAAATATGAACATTGGCTGGTTCTTCTACATCGGCGGCAATGATTCTATGGATACGGTAAGCAAGCTTTCCCGCTATGCTGCTATGACCGGAAGTGATATCCGCATCATCGGCGAGCCGAAAACAATTGATAATGACCTTGTCCACACCGATCACACTCCCGGATTTGGAAGTGCTGCCCGATATGTAGCCTCTACAGTCCGTGAAATCACCCTGGATGCAAATGTTTATGAAAAAAAATCTGTAACCATCGTAGAGATCATGGGACGCCATGCCGGATGGCTTACTGCCGCAAGTGCTCTGGCACGCAGATACACAGGTGACAATCCGCTTCTCATTTATCTTCCGGAAACAGCCTTTGATACAGAGGATTTTCTTAATAAAGTAAATGCAGCATTTGATAAGAATTGTAATGTTGTGGTTTGCGTTTCCGAGGGAATCCATGATGCAAACGGAACCTTCATCTGCGAATACGATAATTCCGTTGGAACAGACACTTTCGGTCATAAAATGCTGGCAGGCTGCGGCAAATATCTGGAAAATCTGGTTCGTAACCGCCTCGGCGTAAAGGCCCGCTCCATTGAGCTGAACGTGAACCAGCGTTGCAGCGCTTCCATGCTTTCCGATACAGACCGCCAGGAAGCCATTGCTGCTGGTATTTTCGGTGTCCAGGCTGCTCTTAAGGGCGAAACAGGCAAAATGGTCTCCTTTGTGCGCCAGGAGACACCTGATGGTGTTTACCAGATGAAATGTGGCCTTGAAGATGTAAATCTGATCTGTAACGAAGAAAAAACAGTTCCTCTTTCCTGGATCTGTAAGGATGGCTCTGATGTAACAGAGGATTTTATCCATTATGCACGTCCTCTTATTCAAGGGAATGTAGAGCTTCCTCTGGGAGAAGATGGACTGCCGGTATGCGTCTATAGAAAATAATCCGGAACAAAAGCCCCTTTCCATGTAATGGGATACGTCAGTACACCCAATCTGTCATTACAATGGAAAAGGGCTTTCTTCTTAATCTTGAGGAATTTAAATGTGAAGGTAGAATCATTGAAAATAAGCCACATGTCGGAGTTGATAAGACACTGCTTGAAAGTTCTCCTAATAAAGTTCTTTTGAGAAATACTGCTACTATAAAGATTGCGCCAGATGTAACATCGGAACTTATACTGGATCGTCTTATGATTGAAAACTGTGCCAAAGTATCTTGTAGTGAGGAACAGGAATGTGCTATCGCTGCTGTTGCCAAAAATGTAGCTAAAATTGGAGAATCTGGTGACAACAAATTTTCAGGAATGGCGGGCGGCTTTAATGATTTGCTCTCTACTAAAATGATTAATGCTGATAGCTACATCATGTAAGAGCCCCGTCTCATGAATTTAAGTATAAAAGAGAGCCTGGTGGAAGAGCCGCTTCCATCAGGCTCTTACGTCTTTCCTCTTCCATTTCGTTAAAAAAGAATCCAGTCAATTGCGGTTATAAAAACCAGATTACAGCAGGTCTTTGGTTTTTCGGGCAAGGTAAAGCGGAAGATTCGTAAAGTCACCATCTTTACGGTATCCACGCTTGGAAAAGCGGAAGGCGTGTTCCGGCTTATGGTTTGCAACATATTTCTTGAAAGAAATCGCTTACAGTCGTTTTATAGAATACCTCAATCAGATAATTTCGTTTCATTTTGTTCACTCCAGCATGTTCTTTTACCCATCCAGGTTGCCGAACCGTTTGATTTCCATTTTACTTTTCCTCTTACAGCAGTGTTCCAATCCCCGCAAGAACCAGAGCGATCAGCAGCATTCCCACGGTTCCGAACAACCATTTCTTTTTCTTATCGGCTTTTGAGATATACGGCATCAGATCCTCCGTTTTCGGAATCACCCACGCTTTGGTGTGGCCGACCCAATAACCATCAATACCAAGTCGGTCGATGAGATTCATCACGGACAGGATGACGAAGCACTGCCAGAAGCCATTCCAAAAGCCCTGCGCTCCATTGATGGCATACACGCACGCCATCACATAGGCAAGATACATCGGAATACAAATTACCTTGAAGCGCAGCGCGTTCCGTTTGATATTCTCCTTCGTGGTCAGACCCAGTGCAATGCACCGTTCCTGCACGTTCTGGCCATACAAATGCACCATGCCAACAGCACTTTTGCGGATACCGACGGCACAGACTGTAACCAGCAGTGCGCCCAGTCCCAGCCCTTCCAGAATTGTTTGCAACAACATTCTTTATGCCTCCTTTTCCAGTACGATGATTTTGTTTGAAATGTTCCTCACAAACGGCAGCTGGTCCAGCAGCTTATAGACCGGCACAAAGACCGCCATGCCTTCCGTCAGGCTGTGTTCCTCCATAAGTCGGAAATTCGGAACAAGTTCCGCAAGGGCAGCGCCATTTTTCACACCCCACGCAAATTTTGCGTTGCTGGCATCAATGGATTTTTCCTTGAACCGCTTCACAATCATCGGATTCATAGTTTCCACAAACACAGTCGCTTTCCGAAAGCGCCCAGAAATTACTGCAAAGATTCGTTGCACGTCCGCTTCGGACAGATACATGGTCAATCCTTCGATGATGACCAGCACCGGTACAGTTTTCTCTTTGATTTCATCGCCCCAGTTGTCCATAGCGGACATGGCAATCTGCGAAATCAAGCCACTCTCCGACAGGAGTTCTGCACGTACGGCCATCGTTTCTGGCAGATCAAGGTTATACCAGTGTGCATACCCTTTCATCCGATAACACCGGGTGTCCAGCCCGCAGGCAATGTTAACCACAACGCCACCGGGATGTGCTGCCAGCCACGCCGTTGTCAAACGGTCCAGCACGATGGTGCGGGCAATAACACCGCTATGCATGGCGGTATCTTTGTCCGCAAGAGAAAAATCGTAATCGAGCCTGCTGACGATTTCCTCAGCTTTTTTATCACAAATCACACCGCGGCTTTTGCTTTCTTTTGCTCTGGCATAGATGGGTACTTTGTTCCTGTAAGCGTAAAATAAAGTTTTGACATCTTTCTTTCCTCCCTGTCAGTCATCATAATTATTCCAGTCACCAAAAAATCCTCTGTTGCTGTGACCTGTCTTATGTCCGTTTGAATCATAATGATTGACACCGCCAAAGAATCCCTGTCTTGATTCTCCCATTTTGTGACCATTGGTATCATAATGATTCATTCCGCCGAAAAGCCCTGGTCTGCTCTCTCCTACTTTGTGACCGCTTGCATCATAATTGTTATACCCACCGAAGAGCCCCGGTCTACTCTCTCCAATCTTATGTCCTTTGCTGTCGTAATGTTTAATCTCACCGAAAAATCCCTTTCTACTGTAACCATCCTTACTGCTCATGTTCTTCTCCTCCTTGCTTGAACTCTTATTAATCCAGATTGTAAATTAATCCAATCATTTTTAGTCTCTTATTTTCTTATTTGCTCTAATCAGCCATGTACTCATAGTAATCAGTTTCATCGGCGAACAGTCTGTAAACGCCGTCTACCAATCCCATGTAACCATCTTTGACAAAATAACCTTTCATTCCATTCACCTTCCTGTCTGAAAACTCGTTTCTTCGTTCCTGATAGGTGTATTATGCCATAGATAGGTGTGCAAAAATCTGCACTTCCAAAATCAGTATCAAAAAAAAGCCAGATGATCTTCTTTCCATCATCCAGCTCTTTTCATCTTTCTTTTTTCTATTGTAAATAAAGTCTGCAATTCATTGAACGGTCAATATTGGAAACTGTCTTCAGTATTTCTCAATGATCTCCTGCAGATACTCCCTATACTGCTCCCTGACATTTTCCGGTCCTTCAATCTGCATTCCTGCTCCAATGCCGGTCAGCCATCCAAAGAACTGTGGACTGACTGCTGCCAGAACTCTTGCCCTGAAATGTTCCTGATCTATGGACACCATCCAGGTATCATGCCCGAATCGGTCGATGATCACTCCAGCCAGATAACTGGCACAGTTTAACGTAACTTCCGTATCAACGCCTCCATACATTCCGAAGGTTTTCTTCGCAAATGCAGCCAGATCAAAATGATCAAAGCATTCTTTTCCCTTACGTTCTGTATCCAGCACAGACATATGAAGCATCTTATCTACCCGGTAATGCTTAATGATTCCTGCTTTGTCATCATAGGCAACCAGGTAATAATTCTCATCATCCCAGGTCAGTGCCCAGGGGCTCACCTCATACATGGCGCCATTCTTTTTCAGGCGCAGCTTCTTCTTGTACCGTCCATTCCGCATATTGGAAGGAAATCTCCTTATTCTCAAATATAGCGGTATGAATATCATCTACGTTATAATAAATAGTTTCGTTCTCTGTTTTGGGACGATTTACCACGAAAACCTGCTTCGCCAGAATTTCTGCATCGGACCTGCAGCAAAGCTTCTCCAATTTCCGGATCAGCTGATTGGATTTCTGCTCTGTGATAAATTTGGAATCATGAGTGCCATCCCCTGTTTCATGCATTTATCCCTGTACTTGCGCAGTTCAGCCTCGGCTGTCATCCACTTTTTTGAAATCTCCGCATATTCCGGTACATCGCTTATTGTATACAAACGGCGCGTATGCTCCCGCTTTTCCCTTGCAATCTCCTCTTCCGTTTTCAATTTTCCCCGAACTTTCCATATTTTTCCGTAAATGCTTCCTGTGCCAAATCATGTTCTTTCTCATACGGATTTCCATCTATTGTCCAGATGTAGGTGATATCCGAACACCAGACTGCATTCGGACGATCAGGATTAAATTGCTCATCAAGGATATTTTGTAATTCAGTGCTGAAATCGGAATCTTTTGTGGTGATTGTCCATGGTTTGCTCCACTGAGCACGGATCCCCATTTGGCGCATATATGTACCAACGGTTCTTTCCGAAATGACTTCACCAGTTTTTCGAAGTTCTACAGTGATTTTCGGAGCACCGTAGTTCTGCTTGGAATCATCATAAATATCCTGTATTTTTGCTTTCACAGCTTCACGACGTTTTTCTGTATCAGAAGGTACATGGTGGAGCCATGCAAGATATCCTGAGCGAGAGACACCTAAAAACTTCAACATTCCGGAGACGGAAACCCGGCGTCCAGCCTTTTTGGCAGCTTCCGTCTTCTCAGACACTTCGAGATAAATGGCTTCCGTCATTTTCCCAGAATGTTGATTGCTTTTTTTAACACATCAAGTGCATCTTGGGCATCACGTAATTCACGCCTGAGACGGGCAATTTCCTTCTGCTCATCAGATGCATAATTACCAGAACCACGAACAGGAATATCACCTGATTCCCGGAAGTCTTTCAGCCACTTTGTTAATGTACTGTAGCCGATGCCAAGATTTTCTGCACATCCACGTACTCCGAGATCTTTGTGATCCTGATAGTACTGGACTGCATCAAGTTTAAATTGTTTGTCATGTTGCTTTGCCATATGAGATCCTCCTTCAGCATGTTTCTATTGTACCATGCTTATGTGTATTTGAAATTTCTCATTTTGGCTTGTACTATTTATATTCTAGCAACAGCATGAGCATGTCAATCTACTCAGGGCATAAAATGATATCTGGAAAGTCCAAGACAAAGAAAGCACAAGTTTCTGAAGAAAGTGCAGAATAATTAGCAGTTAAAAAGGATATTTATAGACGGCAATCTTTACATTTATGCCTGATGGAAAGAGCTGCTTCCATCAGGCACTCAACCTGATTCTGATTAGAACCCATTCACGTCAGCAACTCAAACGTCCGATACAGATCCAGCCTGCCGAACCCCCATTCCCTATTGGGATACTGCATCTTTTCTTCCCGTTTTGCCCCTCTTATAATGTAATTTTTTACACTAGATCCGGTAAAGTAGGGACGGTTTCCGCGTATCAGAGCCCACTCAAACAAAAGTGCAGCAGCTCCTGCTGTCTGCGCCGCAGAAAGACTGCTTCCGGAAGCGGTTCCATAAAGCCCGTTCAGTAAAGGTACACGAAGCTCCACTCCTGGTGCGGCTACCTGCGGCACTATATTTCCATCTGGCATAAATCCCCTGCTTGCCTGCACATACAAACTGTTATCCCTATATTGGTAGGATGTCACGGTAATACTTTCCAGGGAATCTCCCGGCGCAGTCACTGTATTATAGGGAGATGGCTCCAGGAAGTAAGTTTCCTCAGAAATCAGGCTCTGCACAGGCAGCCACATATGGAAACCTACATTCTGGTTATCCCGGCCGTTTATCAGAATCCGCCATATCCCTGCCGCCGGCTGGATAAACCGAAAATATACAAGAGTATGTCCAGTCTGCCTTTCAATTGGAATATAATTTACCTCCACCCTGGTTTCCACGAAAACAAACCTCAGCACTTGTGTCACATCCCCAATGGATGCGCTGATATCCAGAATTTCTCCGGTAGGTGACTGCAGGGAAAGATGATAGATTTCCGGCGGCTCGCCCCAGAATTCCATAGTAAATCCAGGTTCCTTCTCTCCAACCCTAAGTTCTGCGCCAATCTGGTTTTCCCGTTCTGTAAGACGTCCTGCGTAGTGATGTCTCGCAGCCCCCTCATTTCCTGCAGCAATAGACACTGAAATCTGGGAAAACTGGGATGCATAATCCACATAAATGCTCAATGGATTTTTTCCAATATGGGCTCCCTGACTGGTTCCGATTCCAAGACATATGGAAAGAGGAAGTTTCCTGGCACCAGCTGTCTGTACCGCAAAATCCATCCCCATTATAATATCATTTTCCTGAAACAGCTCAGCATCCGATGGAAAAAGATAAAATTCCTGGAGATATTTTTTTGCCTGTTTTACTTTCACAATAATAAGCATAGCCTCCGGTGCAGCTCCTGAGAAATTCTCTTCTGGAAAATAATTTCCGGCTGCAATGGCCGCCATTCTGGTTCCATGCCCATTTGTGTCTGTAGACGGTACAATTTCCAAAGGATTTTCCGAGGAAAGAGCTCTGTCAATATCATTTTTCCAGAAAACACGGCCATAAGGTACTTCTTTTCCATCCCCTTCCAGAGTCTGATCCCAGATACAAAGGATTCTGCTGCCCATTTCGTTCTGAAAAAGAGGATTCCGGTAATCAATTCCAGAATCCACAACTGCAATAGCCGTTCCCTTCCCTTTCAGCTGCAGATAGGGTTGTTCCTGTAATCTGGTGATTCCAGATGCACTTAAGCCGCCCAGATCCATATAAGTATAACATTTTGGGATAAAACTATAGGAATACGTATTGATATTCAGCTCTCCAATTTCTGTCAAAGGCGCATAAACAACCCCATATATTGCATTTATCCTCTGAAAACTAAGACCTGGGACATCGCCCAGGTCTTCCGGAAACTCACTCATATATTTTACAATAAAATCTGCATACATCTCATTCTGGGCTGGTGACACCCTGTTTTCCATGTCCATTTTTTGCATGGTTGCTCCTATAATTTTTATTATAAAGTATGCTTCTTTTATCTTTGTTATGCATTTACAATGCTTCACAATTCTTCACTTTCGTCCTGAAACATGCCTTTCATATTGCTTTATACAAGATATCAGCCCAATTTAATTTCCAGTCTTTTTCTGGACAGTTACGACTTTACACTTCTTTTTCCAGCAAAATACACCAGCAATATAACTCCCGCGGCAAACGTAAACAAAGAAATAAACTGCGAGGTAGACAAAACGCCCACACTTCCGCGGGCCAGATCCCCACGGAAAAATTCCAGTATAAACCGTCCTGCACTGTAAAAAATCAAATAAGCAGCTGCAGTCTCTCCATCCTTTTTCTGTCTTTTCAAGATCAGAAGCAGTAATCCATAATGTAAGAAATCAAGAATACTGGAATAAATCTGGGTAGGAATCAATGCTATGCCATTAGGCGCAAATGCAGAGTCCTGAAACGTTATGGAAAGGTGACTGCTGGTCTCTTTTCCGTAACAGCAGCCAGCCAGCAGACACCCAATTCTGCCGAAGCCCTGTGCCAACGCCACAGATGGCATCAATGTATCAAAAAAGCGAAGAAAATCCAGCTTTTCCACCTTACAATATACATAAGCAGTAATGATTCCACCGATAATGCCGCCAAATACTACAAATCCATCTGTCAATGTATCTCTAAGAAATCCTGGATTTTCTGCGATGCTTTTCCATTCCGTGATCCAGTACAAAATTTTTGCACCCAGAAAGCCACCCAGAACACACCATACCACCAGGTAAAAAACATGCTCATAAGGCAGTTTCCGCTTCTTCGCCCTGGCTTCCCCTGTAAAATACGCAGCCAGAATACCGATGGCGATCATCAATCCATACCCATATACGGTAAATGGACCTATCTTCAGAAGTTCATTTTTCATAGTAAAATTCCTCTCTCAAAGCAGCCTTTCCAAAACTTCAGAAGTTCCCGGTTGGCATGGTCGTTCTTATTGTTCTCCACGCTTTCATCCGGATCACACTCCCCACAGATATCTACCTGCAGGATCCTGCCACCTTTTTTCCAGAACTCAGTGGTAAAATCAGTTAACATTTCCAACAGCTCTTCCAGAGTCATATCTCCCTGGCTCCAGGTTGTACTGGCATTCTCTTTACAAAGCACATCTTTATCAATAGATACATATAATGGAATCTCTGCTGGAATTTCCTGTATCCAATTTCGGATTTTCTTATCCTGTATTTCTATATTTTTTTGTACTTTTCCATTAATTCCTGTTTTTTCATCATCTTGTATGATTCCATGGTACATTCTCATCTGGGACAATTCTTCTCTTGACAAAAACCTTACCCTGTCTTTAAACGGTTCTTCCACCTGGCTGTACGCCTCTTCATCTGGTCCGATCAGCCAGACTTCCTTAAGGTTCTCCACCTCTTCCAATGCACTGGCAATCCACCCGCCGCAGGACAAAAGTCCTCCAAAAGCTGGCAGCTGCATGTCCGTATGATTATCAAAAACCAACAGATTAAAAGGCTCCTTCACTCTCTGTGCCCCAATCCGACTCATATAATGATAATTACCAGAATCGATAAAATAGATACCGGAACCAGGACATTTTTCCAGCCTTTCCAGAATCTGATCTACGGCTTCTTCATCACAGTAGCAGTTTGTCCCTGAAATATCCTTTAGATCAAGCCAGAAAACTTCTTCATTCTGGTAAAACAGCTCTTCCTCATAAATTCCGGAAAAATTCATGATCACAATATTTAAGTTCAATCCTTCCACTCCTCCAGAACTTCTTCCTGAGTTTCCTGGTTTTCCCCTGTCTCCTGAGGATCTTTTAGTTCCTGGACATCTTTGCTTTCCCAGTTTTCCATGCTGTCCTGATCGGCACTTACAGTCTCTGCTCCTATAGTATCATCTATCTCTCCCACACTCTGGGCTTTTTCACTTTTAGCTTCTTCTGACATATCAGCGTTTGCTCCCAATGACTCACTTGCTGATACATTCTTTCCAGTATCCTTCTCGTCAGGTGCAGTCTCTTTCTTCAGTCCATGGCACAGGATCAGATAAAAAATAATATCCAGCACCCCATTTGCCACAAAGATCCATCCGGAAACCTGCACTGTCATCTTGATTTCAGAAAATGGGTTTACAAGAATCAACACACCCAGTCCGATAAAAATCAGACTTTCCACCAGAAATGCTTTCCACACTCCTTGTTTTCTCTTTTTCAGCTTCAGACTTCCCCGAAGCATCCAGATGCTGTCTACCAGAATAAAAGCACCCAGCATTAAAGTGAGAAGTTTCACAACTACCGTGGGATTCATAAACAGAAAAATACCGATTACCAATACGATCACTCCAGAAAAAAGATCCAGTATGGTAGAATTCTCCTTCTCCAGAACAAAAATCACAACGTGATAAATGCCAGCTCCGATCAGCACCAGACCAAATACCACTTTACAAAGGACATTTACCGTCTCTACAGGCATAAGTGCCAGGCATAAGCCAAACAAAAGGTAAAAAACAGCTGTGGGAATCTGCCCCCTGAAAATCTTTTTTTTCTTCTCTTCCATGAATAATCCTCCTATCTTTCCGGGAATACAGCAATTTCCGTGAATGCTGTTTTTCCCGGTTATATAGCTCTTTCTGGCAGTATAACTCTTCGCGACAATTTCGTCTACCCAAATCATAGTTTATCAGCTACAATTTTCCACCATCATTATCCAATCTTCGTATTCTTATAAACATGTACAAAATATATAATTTCCACAATTGCCGTAATTCCCCATGAGAAAATGTACAGCAGGTACAAAGACGGTATCGTCCGGAAATATGCAAACACGGTATTTACCCAGATCATCCTAAATACACAGGACCCCATAATAACGATTATTGTGGGAACAACGCTCTTGCCAAGTGCACGGGAAGCTGCAATGGTACTGTCCATAAAAGCAGAAAATCCATAACAGTATCCCATAATGGTAAGCCGCTTCATTCCGGCCTCCACCACTGCCAGATCATTTGTAAACAGCCCCAGGAATTGTCTTCCAAAAATAACCAGGGCAATGCCTCCTATCAGCCCGATTCCAAAGGAATAAGCGAGACTGATCAGATAACTGTTCCGTACCCGCTCTCTTTTTCCAGCGCCATAATTCTGTCCCATAAAGCTTCCACAGGCCGTATAAAAAGCAGCCATGGAGTCATATAAAAGGGCATCTGCATTTGCAGCTGCTGAATTACCGGCAACCATTGTGGCATCAAAAGAATTAACACCTGCCTGGATAAACAGATTCGCCAGCTGGAAAATTCCATTCTGAAGACCTGCCGGAAGACCGATCTGAATAATACACTTCGCCATTCTCTTATCAAATTTCAGCTCTGACAGGCGCAATGCGTAATCTCCGCCCATTTTCACAAGTGCCCGCAAAATCAGAAAAGCAGATATATATTGGGAAATAATACTTGCTGTCGCAACCCCTGCAACATCCATTTTACAGACGATTACAAAAAACAGGTTCAAAAGCACATTGACCACACCAGCTGCCGCCAGATAATACAGCGGCTTCCGGGTATCACCAAAAGCACTGCACACAGCATTTCCAAAATTATACAAAGCAAGGGCTGGCATTCCCAGAAAATAGATTCGTATATACAGTACTGCCCCGCCAAGAAGTTCTGTCTTCGTATTCATCAGCTCCAGGATTCCCTTGGAAAAAACCATTCCAAAAAACAGTACGATCAAACCTGTTGCCAGACTTACCAGAAGGGCTGTATGAATGGTCTGAACCGTGCTTCTCTTATCCTTCGCTCCAAAAAATCTGGCTACCAGAACATTGATTCCACCTGCCATGCCGATCAGGATTCCTGTAAACAGTGTCACCAGCGTAGTGGTAGACCCAACTGCCCCCAGAGACAAAGATCCGGCAAACTGGCCGATAACTGCAATATCCGCCATATTAAACAACACCTGTAAAAGATTTGTAAGCATTAACGGGATGCTGAAAACCAGCATTTTCCCCCAGATAGAGCCACAAGTCAGGTCCTGTCTGTCATTTTTCATTTTACTCTTTCTCCTTTAGTAACCCCCAAAAATTCTATAGCAATCCAGCGCAAAAAAGAGGTTCATGAAACCTCTTCCTGCGCCATCGTTATATGGATTATAGCACTGACACTCTCTTTTGTCATTGCCTTTTCCGAAACTTTTTAGCTTCTTTATAATAAAAAAAGCTCTTGAAAATTCAAGAGCTTAAAGAGGTGCCACCCAGATTTGAACTGGGGATAGAGGTGTTGCAGACCTTTGCCTTACCACTTGGCTATGGCACCATATTATTTAATTATTCGCCGAAGCGAATGACTCCAAGGGGATTTGAACCCCTGTTACCGCCGTGAAAGGGCGGTGTCTTAACCGCTTGACCATGGAGCCTTATGAAATCGGGCTTCATGCTCCGATTAAACTCCCCCTGTTGGACTCGAACCAACGACACTTCGGTTAACAGCCGAATGCTCTACCGACTGAGCTAAGGAGGAATATAAAGGTTTGCACCTTCAAAACTACATACATG